>NZ_WWIR01000030.1 GCF_009863025.1 Streptomyces sp. SID4985
ACGCTGGCCGGACCCGACCCGCGCGGCGCCGTCCGCGCCTGGCGCGCCGACGCCCACCGGCACCCGAGCCCCAACGCCGGTCCGGTGGAGGCGTCCTTCGCGGGCGCCCTCGGCGTACGTCTCGGCGGCACCCTCTCCTACGGCGGCCGGATCGAACACCGGCCCGTGCTCAACGGCTCCGGGCGCCCGGTCCGGGTCACAGACATCGACCGGGCGGTACGGCTCTCCCGCCGCGTCGGTCTGCTCGCGCTCGGCGTCACGGCCGGGGCGAGCCTGATCCTGAAGGGACGCGGGAAGTGAACGGTGGTCTCCTCGTCGCGGGTACGACCTCCGACGCGGGCAAGAGCGTCGTGACGGCAGGGATCTGCCGCTGGCTGGTCCGCCAGGGCGTGAAGGTGGCGCCCTTCAAGGCGCAGAACATGTCCCTCAACTCCTTCGTCACGCGCGAGGGCGCCGAGATCGGGCGCGCGCAGGCGATGCAGGCCCAGGCGTGCCGCGTCGAGCCGACCGCGCTGATGAATCCCGTGCTGCTCAAGCCCGGTGGCGAGCAGAGCAGCCAAGTCGTGCTGCTGGGAAAACCGGTGGGCGAGATGAGCGCGCGCGGCTATCACGGTGGACGCCAACAACGGCTGCTCGGCACGGTGTTGGACTGCCTGGCCGAGTTGCGGGGCACGTATGACGCGGTGATCTGTGAGGGGGCCGGTTCGCCCGCGGAGATCAATCTGCGGCGCACCGACATCGTGAACATGGGGATCGCGCGCGGCGCGCGGCTGCCCGTCCTCGTCGTCGGCGACATCGACCGCGGCGGCGTCTTCGCCTCCTTCTACGGCACGCTCGCCCTCCTCTCCGCCGAGGACCAGGAGCTGGTCGCCGGGTTCCTGGTGAACAAGTTCCGGGGCGATGTCTCCCTGCTGGAACCGGGGTTGGACATGCTGCGCGGCCTCACGGGACGCGACACCTACGGCGTGCTGCCCTTCCAACACGGGCTCGGCATCGACGAGGAGGACGGACTCCGCGTCTCCCTGCGCGGCACCGTCCGTGAGTCCACGGTCGCCCCGCCGGTCGGCGAGGACGTGCTGCGGGTCGCCGTGTGCGCGGTCCCGCTGATGTCCAACTTCACCGACGTGGACGCGTTGGCCGCCGAACCCGGCGTGATCGTGCGGTTCGTGGACCGCCCGGAGGAACTGGCCGACGCCGACCTGGTGGTGGTGCCGGGCACGCGCGGGACCGTACGGGCACTGGCCTGGCTGCGCGAGCGCGGCCTCGCGGAGGCACTGGTCCGCCGGGCCGCCGAGGGCCGCCCGGTGCTCGGCATCTGCGGCGGCTTCCAGGTCCTCGGCGAACGCATCGAGGACGAGGTGGAGTCGCGCGCCGGGACGGTCGAGGGGCTCGGCCTGCTGCCGGTGCGGGTGCGGTTCGCCCGCGAGAAAACCCTCACCCGGCCGTCGGGGGAGGCCCTCGGCGAACCGGTCGAGGGGTACGAGATCCATCACGGCGTCGCCCAAGTCCTGGGCGGAGAAGCCTTCCTGGACGGCTGCCGGGTCGGCCAGGTCTGGGGCACCCACTGGCACGGCTCACTGGAGTCGGACGGCTTCCGGCGCGCCTTCCTGCGCGAGGTCGCCGCCGCCACCGGGCGCCGCTTCGTCCCGGCCCCCGACACCTCGTTCGCCGCGCTGCGCGAGGAGCAGCTCGACCGGCTCGGCGACCTCATCGAACAGCACGCGGACACGGACGCGCTCTGGCGGCTCATCGAGTCCGGAGCGCCACGAGGACTGCCCTTCATCCCCCCGGGAGCGCCCGCATGAGCACAGTGTTGTTGTTGTCGACCGCCGACACCGATCTGCTGGCCGCCCGCGCCAGCGGTGCCGACTACCGGATCGGCAACCCCGTCCGTGTGGACGTCACCGGCGAGTTGCCGGGACTCCTGGCGGGCGCCGACCTCGCGGTCGTACGGCTGCTGGGCGGCAAGCGCGCCTGGGAGGACGGCCTCGCCGCGCTCAAGGCGTCCGGGGTGCCGACCGTGCTCCTGGGCGGCGAGAGCGTGCCGGACGCCGAGCTGATGGCCGAGTCGTCCGTCCCCGCCGGAGTCGTGGCGGAGGCGCTGCGCTATCTGGTGGAGGGCGGCCCGGAGAACCTGCTTGAGCTGTCCCGGTTTTTGTCGGACACCGTGCTGCTGACCGGCGAGGGCTTCGAACTCCCCCGCTCGATGCCGGAGTTCGGGGTGCGCGGCTCGTATGCGCTACGGGACGACCGTCCGACGGTGGGCGTGCTCTTCTACCGCGCCCATGAACTCAGCGGCAACACCGGCTTCGTGGACACCCTGTGCGAGGCGATCGAGGCACGGGGCGCCAACGCCCTTCCTGTGTACTGCGGTTCGCTGCGCGGCGCGGACCCTGCGCTGTACGAACTGCTGGGCCGGGCCGACGCCCTGATCGCCACGGTGCTGGCAGCGGGCGGCACGCACGCCTCCCAGGCTTCGGCGGGCGGCGACGAGTCGTGGGACATCGGCGCGCTCGCCGACCTCAACGTCCCGGTACTGCAGGGACTTTGCCTCACCTCCTCGCGCGCCGCGTGGGACGCCTCGGACGCAGCCCTCTCCCCCATGGACGCGGCGATGCAGGTCGCCATCCCGGAGTTCGACGGCCGGCTGATCACCGTGCCGTTCTCCTTCAAGGAACAGGGCCCCGACGAGGTCCCGGTCTACGTCGCCGACCCCGAGCGCGCCGCCCGGGTCGCCGGAATCGCCGTACGCCACGCGGCACTTCGGCACAAGCCGAACGCCGAGAAGCGGATCGCGCTCGTCTTCACCGCCTACCCGACCAAGCACTCCCGTGTCGGCAACGCGGTCGGCCTGGACACCCCCGCCTCGGCGGTCCGCGTCCTGGACGCGCTGCGGGACGCCGGGTACGGGGTGAGCGGATACCCGTCCGGGGGCGACGAGTTGATCCACCGGCTCATCGAGGCGGGTGGCCACGACGTGGAGTGGCTGACCGAGGACCAGCTCGCGGCCGCGCCCGCACGGGTGCCGCTCGCGGACTACCGGGCGTGGTTCGCCACGCTCGACCCGGCGCTGCGCGAGGCCATGATGGAGGCGTGGGGCGAGCCGCCGGGGAACCTGTACGTGGACGGCGACGACATCGTCCTCGCCTCCCTGCGGTTCGGGAACGTCGTCGTGATGATCCAGCCCCCGCGCGGCTTCGGGGAGAACCCGATCGCGATCTACCACGACCCCGACATGCCGCCCTCGCACCACTACCTCGCCGCCTACCGCTGGCTGGAGAACAGCTTCGGCGCGGACGCCGTCGTCCACATGGGCAAGCACGGCACGCTGGAATGGCTTCCCGGCAAGGGACTTGGGCTGTCGGGCGGCTGCGCCCCGGACGCGGTGCTCGGTGAACTCCCGCTGGTCTACCCGTTCATCGTCAACGACCCCGGCGAGGGCACCCAGGCCAAACGGCGCGGGCACGCCACGGTGGTCGACCATCTGGTTCCGCCGATGGCCCGCGCGGACACCTACGGCGACCTCGCCAAGCTGGAGCAACTCCTCGACGAATACGCCCTCGTGTCCGACCTGGACCCGACGAAGGCCCCCGCCGTCCGCGCCCAGATCTGGACCCTGGTCAAGGCGGCCGAACTGCACCACGACCTGCACGTGGACGAGCAGCCGGAGGACGACGACTTCGACTCGTTCGTGATGCACATCGACGGCTATCTGTGCGAGATCAAGGACGTGCAGATCCGCGACGGACTCCACATCCTCGGCGGCGGCCCGGTCGGCGAGCCCCGCGTGAACCTGGTGCTGGCCGTGTTGCGCGCCTCCCAGGTGTGGGGCGGCCAGGCGAACGCCCTGCCGGGCCTGCGGGCCTCGCTGGCGGCCCATTTCGGGCTGGTGGAGAAGGAGTTGCTGGCGGAGCCGGGCGCGGCGGTGAAGGTGCCGGTGGAGCTGACCGCGCTGGTCGAGGGTCCGGCGCGGACCGGTGCCGACGCGATCGACCTGCTGGAGCAGTTGTGCCGCCGGATCGCGGAGGGGATGGAGGCGCGGGACTGGGATGCCGCTGCTGTGCCGACGGTCCTGGCGGAGGTGCTCGGCTTTGAACTGGGCGAGGCTTCCTCCGTGTTGGAGTTCGCCTGCACGGAGGTCGTGCCCCGGCTGGCGCGGACCACCGACGAGATCGGGCACATCCTCCGCGCCCTGGAAGGCGGTTACGTCCCGGCGGGTCCCTCGGGCTCTCCCACGCGCGGCCTGGTCAACGTCCTGCCGACGGGCCGGAACTTCTATTCCGTCGACCCCAAGGCGATTCCCTCCCGGTTGAGTTGGGAGGTGGGTCAGTCACTGGCGGACTCGCTGGTGCAGCGGTATCTCACCGACACCGGGGGCTACCCGAAGTCGGTCGGCCTCACGGTCTGGGGCACCTCCGCCATGCGCACCCAGGGCGACGACATCGCGGAGATCCTCGCGCTGCTCGGCTGCCGCCCGGTGTGGGACGACGCCTCGCGCCGGGTCACCGGCTTCGAGATCGTGCCGCTCTCGGAGCTGGGGCGTCCGCGCATCGACGTCACGGTCCGCATCTCCGGCTTCTTCCGCGACGCGTTTCCGCACGTGGTGGGCCTGATCGACGACGCGGTGCGGGCGGTGGCCGAGCTGGAGGAGCCGGCCGATGCCAACTACGTGCGGGCGCACGTGGACGAGGACGCCGCCGAGCATGGCGACCGACGGCGCGCGACGGCCCGCATCTTCGGCTCCAAGCCGGGGGCGTACGGCGCGGGTCTGCTGCCGCTGATCGACGCGCGGAACTGGCGGTCGGACGCGGATCTGGCCGAGGTGTACGCGGTGTGGGGCGGATACGCGTACGGCCGCGGGCTCGACGGGCGGGCGGCACGTGGGGACATGGAGACGGCGTTCCGGCGGATCGCGGTGGCGGCGAAGAATGTCGATACCCGCGAGCACGATCTCGTCGACGCGGACGACTACTTCCAGTACCACGGCGGCATGGTCGCCATGGTGCGGCACCTGACGGGCGACAACCCCGAGGCGTACGTAGGGGATTCGGCGGTGCCGGATCAGGTGAAGACGCGCACGTTGGGCGAGGAGACGCACCGGGTTTTCCGGGCGCGCGTGGTCAATCCCCGCTGGATGGCGGCCATGCGGAGGCACGGGTACAAGGGCGCCTTCGAGATGGCGGCGACCGTGGACTACCTCTTCGGGTACGACGCCACGGCGGGCGTGGTGGACGACTGGATGTACGAGAAGCTCAGCGCCGAGTACGTCTTCTCGCCGGAGAACCAGGACTTCATGAGGAAGTCCAACCCTTGGGCCCTGCGGGGCATCACCGAGCGGCTGCTGGAGGCCGCGGACCGGGGGCTGTGGGCGGAGCCGGACCAGGACACGCTGGAGCGGCTGCGGGCCACGTACCTGGAACTCGAAGGGGAACTGGAGGGAGACGAGTGAGCACGCAATTCCCGTTCACCGCCGTGGTCGGGCAGGAGGACCTGCAACTGGCCCTGCTGCTCAACGCGGTGGCGCCGAACATCGGTGGCGTCCTCGTGCGCGGCGAGAAAGGAACTGCCAAGTCCACGGCTGTACGCGCCCTTTCGGCGCTGCTGCCGGAGGTGGACGTGGTCCCCGGGTGCCGTTTCTCCTGTGATCCCACGTCCCCCGACCCGTCCTGCCCGGACGGCCCGCACACACCGGGGTCGGCCGCCGCGAGGCCCGCGCGGATGGTCGAACTGCCCGTCGGCGCCTCCGAGGACCGGCTCGTCGGCGCGCTGGACATCGAGCGGGCGCTGGCGGAGGGCGTGAAGGCGTTCGAGCCCGGCCTGTTGGCTTCAGCCCATCGCGGCATCCTCTACGTGGACGAGGTCAATCTGCTCCACGACCACTTGGTGGACCTGTTGTTGGACGCGGCCGCCATGGGTGCCTCCTACGTCGAGCGCGAGGGCGTCTCCGTGCGGCATGCGGCGCGGTTCCTGCTCGTCGGGACCATGAATCCTGAAGAAGGCGAACTGCGACCGCAATTGCTCGACCGGTTCGGGCTGACCGTGGAGGTCGCGGCCTCGCGGGAGACGGATCAGCGGGTGGAGGTCGTACGGCGCAGGCTGGCGTACGACGACGATCCCGCCGGGTTCGCCGCGCAGTGGGCCGGTGAGGAAGCCGCCGTACGGCAACGGATCGCGGCAGCACGGGAGTTGTTGCCCAAGGTGCGGCTCGGGGACGGGGCGCTGCGGCAGATCGCGGCGACGTGTGCCGCGTTCGAGGTGGACGGGATGCGGGCCGACATCGTGATGGCCCGTACCGCGACAGCGTTGGCCGCGTGGGCGGGGCGTACGGATGTGCTCGCGGAGGATGTACGGCAGGCGGCGCTGCTGGCGTTGCCGCATCGCAGGCGGCGTAATCCTTTTGATGCGCCGGGACTTGACGAGGACAGGCTCGATCAGACCCTGGAGGAGTCCTCGGGGTCCTCCGGGGACGACGATCCCGATCCCGATGGGCCCGGTGGGGGCGGCGGGCAGCCGTCCCCCGACGCGGGGCCGCAGGACGGTGACGGGGGTGCCGCCGCTTCCGAGGGCGGGGAGTCGGAGGGCGCCGGTGCCGGGGCGGGTGAGCAGGCTCCCGTGCGGGCCGCCGAGCCGTTCCGCACCAAGGCGTTGAACGTGCCCGGGATCGGTGAAGGTGCCGCCGGGCGGCGTTCGCGGGCGCGGACCGCGCAGGGGCGGACCACGGGGGCGCGGCGGCCTCAAGGGGCTTTGACCAAGCTGCACTTGGCGGCGACCGTGCAGGCGGCGGCGCCGCATCAGCGGGTGCGGGGGCGTTCCGGGGCGGGTCTTGTGCTGCGGCGGGACGATCTGCGGCAGGCGGTGCGGGAGGGGCGGGAGTCGAATCTCGTGCTGTTCGTCGTGGACGCCTCGGGGTCGATGGCGGCTCGGCAGCGGATGGGTGCGGTGAAGGGTGCCGTGCTGTCGTTGCTGCTGGACGCGTATCAGCGGCGGGACAAGGTGGGGCTCGTGACCTTCCGGGGTTCCACCGCCGATGTCGCGCTGCCGCCCACCTCGTCCGTCGATGCCGCCGCCGCGCGGCTGGAGTCGCTGCCGACCGGCGGTCGTACGCCGTTGGCGGCCGGGCTGCTCAAGGCGCACGAGGTGTTGCGGGTGGAGCGGTTGCGTGATCCGGCGCGGCGGGCGTTGGTCGTGGTGGTGACGGACGGACGGGCGACCGGGGGTCCGGAGCCGGTCGCCCTGGCCGGGCGGGCGGCATGGCTGTTCGCGGCCGAGGGGGTCGCGTCGGTGGTCGTGGACTGCGAGTCGGGTCCGGTGCGGCTGGGGCTCGCGGGGCGGCTCGCGGGTGAACTGGGCGGTACGGCGGTGACGTTGGACGAGCTACGGGCGGATTCCATCGCCGGGCTCGTGCGGGATGTGCGGGGTATGTCGAGGAGGGCCGCGTAGTGCCGCAGGGACAGCCGAGTGTCGTACCGGACGATGGGTTGACGACGCGTCAGCGGCGTAACCGGCCACTCGTGGTGGTGCATACGGGGATCGGGAAGGGCAAGTCGACCGCGGCCTTCGGGCTGGCGTTGCGGGCCTGGAATCAGGGGTGGCCGATCGGGGTGTTCCAGTTCGTCAAGTCGGCGAAGTGGAAGGTCGGCGAGGAGAACGCGCTGCGGGTGCTGGGTGCTTCCGGGCAGGGCGGGTCCGTGGACTGGCACAAGATGGGCGAGGGCTGGTCCTGGGTGCAGCGGGACGCGCAGCTCGACAACGAGGAGAAGGCGCGGGAGGGGTGGGCGCAGGTCAAGCGGGATCTGGCCGCCGAGACGTACCGGCTGTACGTGCTGGACGAGTTCGCGTACCCGATGCACTGGGGGTGGGTGGACACGGAGGAGGTCGTCGAGGTGCTGCGGGGCCGGCCGGGCAACCAGCATGTGGTGATCACCGGTCGTAACGCGCCTGCTCCGCTGGTGGAGTTCGCGGATCTGGTGACCGACATGTCCAAGGTCAAGCATCCGATGGACGCGGGGCAGAAGGGGCAGAGGGGCATCGAGTGGTGATGTCCGTACCTCGGCTGGTCATTGCCGCGCCTTCGTCGGGCAGTGGGAAGACCACTGTCGCTACGGGGCTGATGGCCGCGTTTGCCGCGCGCGGGCTTGCCGTGTCTCCGCACAAGGTGGGGCCGGACTATATCGACCCCGGGTATCACGCGCTTGCGACGGGGCGGGTGGGGCGGAATCTCGACGCGTACTTGTGTGGGGCGGAGTTGGTGGCTCCGCTGTTTCTGCATGGGGCTCGGGGGTGTGATCTTGCCGTGGTCGAGGGGGTGATGGGGCTCTTCGACGGGGCGGCTGGGCAGGGGGAGTTGGCGTCCACCGCGCAGGTGGCCAAGTTGCTGCGGGCGCCGGTGGTGTTGGTGGTCGATGCGTCGTCTCAGTCTCGGTCGGTTGCCGCGCTGGTGCATGGGTTCGCTTCCTGGGACACGGGGGTGCGGATCGGGGGTGTGATCCTCAACAAGGTCGGGTCGGACCGGCATGAGGAGTTGTTGCGGGAGGCCCTGGAGTCGGTGGGGGTTCCGGTGTTGGGGGTGTTGCGGCGCTCTGTTGGGCTGGAGACGCCTTCTCGGCATCTGGGGTTGGTGCCGGTCGCCGAGCGGGGCGCTGCCGCGGTGGAGGCGGTGGGGGCGATGGCGGCGTGGGTTGCCGAGGGGTGCGACCTTGATGCGCTGCTGGCGCTGGCTCGGGGTGCGGGTGTGGTGCCGGGTGCGGCTTGGTGTGCGGCTGAGGTCACAGACTCGCCCACCCACGACCACCCGTCTCGGTTGGCTGAGAAGGCGCCGACCCACACGGCCCGGCCCCGTATCGCCGTCGCCGGTGGACCCGCCTTCACCTTCTCCTACGCCGAGCACACAGAGTTGCTGGCCGCTGCCGGGGCCGAGGCCGTCACGTTCGACCCCCTGCGGGACGAGGAACTGCCCGACGGGTGTGCCGGGTTGGTCATCGGGGGTGGATTCCCCGAGGTGTACGCGGCCGAGTTGTCGGCCAACGAGAGGCTGCGGAAGGCCGTCGCGGAGCTCGCGGCGACCGGGGCGCCGATTGCCGCCGAGTGTGCCGGACTTCTCTATCTGTGCCGGGAGTTGGACGGCGCCCCGATGTGCGGGGTGCTGGACGCGTCGGCGCGGATGAGCGAGCGGTTGACGTTGGGGTACCGGGACGCGGTGGCTGTCGGGGACAGCGTGCTGGCGGCGGCCGGGACGCGGATGCGGGGGCACGAGTTTCATCGCACCGTCGTCGAGCCCGGGGCGGGGGCCGCGCCCGCCTGGGGGGTGCTCTCGCCTGCCCGGCGGGTGGAGGGCTTCGTACAGCGGGGCGTGCACGCGAGTTATCTGCACACCCACTGGGCGGCCGAGCCGTCGGTGGCCCGTCGGTTCACGGAGAGGTGCCGTACGTCATGAGCAGCAGGCTGATCGGGGTCGGGGTGGGTCCTGGCGACCCGGAACTGGTGACGGTGAAGGGGGTCAACGCGCTGCGGGCCGCCGATGTGGTCGTCGTACCGGTGATGGACACCGGGGAGCGGGGGCGGGCCGAGGCGACGGTGCTGCACTACGTGGACGCCGCGAAGGTGGTCCGGGTGGTGTTCGCGCTCAACGAGCGGACCGACCGGGCGCGCCGGGAGGCCGCGTGGGACGCGGCGGGGGCGCGGGTCACCGGGCTGCTCCGGGAGCACGGGTGCGTCGCGTTCGCGACCATCGGTGACCCCAACGTGTACTCGACGTTCACCTACCTCGCGCAGACCGTCGCCGGGCTGGTGCCGGGGGTCGTGGTGGAGACGGTGCCCGGGATCACCGCCATGCAGGATCTGGCGGCGCGGTCGGGTGCCGTACTGACGGAGGGCACCGAGCCGCTGACCCTCGTACCGGTGACGGCGGGCGAGTCCGCGCTGAAGGAGGCGCTGGCCGGTCCCGGCACGGTGGTGGCGTACAAGTTCGGGCGCCGGGCCGGTGAGGTCGCCGAGGCGCTGCGCGAGTCGGGCCGACTTGAGGACGCGGTGTGGGGCTCGGCCCTCGGTCTGCCGGAGGAGTCGATCCGCCCGGCCGCCGAGCTGGACGGCGCGACGCTGCCGTACCTGTCGACCCTCATCGCGCCGCCGCGACGGGACGGCGGCCGGGGCGGGAAGCTGTGACGGGGCCCCGGGCAGGGGCCGCGGGCCGGGCGGTGTCAGCCGCCCGACAGCCCCACCACCAGCCAGATGAACGCCGCCCCCGCCACCGTGCACAGCAGCGTCGAGCGTGCGGGGTGGTCGTGGTGGGCCTCCGGCAGGATCTCCGCGGCGGCGAGGTAGAGGAGGGCGCCGCTGAAGAGGCCGAGGTAGCCGCCGAGCAGCGGCTCGGGGATGTGCACGAAGACCGTGGAGAGGGCGCCCAGCATGGGTGCGCAGGCGTCGGCGACGAGCATGGCGACGGCGCGGCGGCGGGCGTTGCCGTAGAGGCTCGTGATGGTGAAGGTGTTGAAGCCGTCGGCGAAGTCGTGCGCGATGACGGCGAGGGCGACGGAGAGGCCCATGCCGCCGCCGACCTGGAAGGCCGCGCCGATCGCCACGCCGTCCATGAGGCTGTGGCCGACCATCGCGGCGGCGGCCGTGAGACCGACCTCGGGGGCCCGGTGACGGTCGTGCTCCTCCCCGCCGTGCGCGGCCTGGCGTGCGGCGAGGAGACGTTCCACCAGATGGGCCAGCAGGAATCCGCCGACGAAGAGCAGCAGGGCGGCGGGTACGCCGAAGACCTCGCGGCCGGCCGCGCGCAGCGCCTCCGGCAGCAGATCGAGGCCGACCACGCCCAGCATCAGGCCGCCTGCCAGGCCCAGGACCAGGTGGCGACGGTCGGTCACACGCTGTGCCGTCCAGCCGCCGGCCAGCGTCATCAAAAACGCGCCGAGCGCGACGAGGACCGCCATAACGACCTTCGTATCCGATGAAGGGCCCTCCGCGCACATCCGACGCCTGTGAAACCTCCCCAGACCCTGACATTTCCCTCACTTCTTTTCGTACGAGAGGACCTCTTCCCATGGCCGAGCCCCAGGCCGAGCCGCAGACCGACCGCCACACCGAGCCGCCCGCCGACGCCGCCCCCACCGGCAAGGTGACCTTCGTCGGTGCCGGTCCCGGTGCCGCCGATCTGCTGACCTTCCGCGCCGCCCGCGCGATCGCCGAGGCGGACGTGGTGATCTGGGCGGCGAGCCTGGTCCGGGCGGAGGTCCTGGAGCACGCGCGCGCGGACGCGGAGATCCTGGACTCGGCCACGCTGTCCCTGGAGGACGTGGTGGCCGTCTACCGGCGCGCCCTGGCCGAGGGGCTCAAGGTGGCCCGCGTCCACTCGGGCGATCCGTCGCTGTGGGGCGGCACCCAGGAGCAGCTGGACCGGTGTACGGAGATCGGGATCGCGACGGAGATCGTGCCGGGGGTGTCGTCGTTCTCGGCCGTGGCCGCGCTCGCGGGGCGCGAGCTGACGATCCCCGAGGTGGCGCAGTCGGTGATCCTGACCCGGCTCGGCGGCGGCAAGACGCCGATGCCGCCGGGCGAGGAGGTACGCGAGTTCGCCCGGCACGGTACGACCATGGCGGTGTTCCTGTCGGCGGCGCGCAGCGGCCAGCTGGTGCGCGAGCTGTTGGAGGGCGGTTATCCGACGAACACACCGGTGGTGGTCGCCCATCAGGTGACCTGGCCGGAGGAGCTGGTGGTGCGCTGCACGATCGGCACGCTGGAGGAGACGGTCAAGGAGCACCGGCTGTGGAAGCACACGCTCTTCCTGGTCGGCCCGGCCCTGGACGCCCACGGCACCCGCTCGCACCTCTACCACCCCGGCCACTTCCACGGCTTCCGCAAGGCGGACCCGGAGGCGCGGCGGGCGCTGCGGGAGCGGGGGGCGAGCAGTTGACCACGTCGCACACGGACGCGGGCGCGCTGATCACCGTCGTCGGCACCGGCACCGGCGCCCCCCTCTCCACCGACGTCCTCGCCAAGGCCGCCCTGGTCATCGGCGGCCGACGCCACCTGGACGCCGCCCACCTCCCCGAGGACGTCCAGCGCATCGCGCTCGGCCCCCTCTCCCCCGCCCTCGACGCGATCGCCGAGACCCTGGCCAAGGACCTCTCGGTGGTCGTGCTGGCCTCCGGCGACCCCGGCTTCTTCGGGATCGTCCGCGTGCTGGCCGAGCGGTTCGGTGCGGAGCGGCTTGACGTACGGCCCGGGGTCTCGTCGGTGGCGGGCGCGTTCGCGCGGCTCGGGCTGACCTGGGACGACGCGGTGGTGGTGAGCGCGCACGGGCGTGATCCGCGTACGGCGGTGCAGCTGTGCCGGGCGTACCCGAAGGTGGCCGTGCTGACCGGTCCGGGGTCCGGACCGGCCGAGCTGGGTGCCCGGCTGGCGGGCAGCGGCCGGACGCTGGTCGTGGTGAGCGACCTCGGCGAGCCGGAGTACGAACGGGTGGAGCGGGTCACGCCCGCCGAGGCCGCCCGGAGGAACTGGGGCACGGCGGTGAACGTGGTGCTGTGCCTGGACGAGTCCCGGGCGCCACGCGGTCCGCGCACGATGGCGGGCCCGGCTCCGGGCCCCGGCCGCTGGGCCCTGGAGGAGGACGCGTTCGCGCACCGGGACTCGATGATCACCAAGTTCGAGGTACGCGCGCTGGCGCTGGCCCGGCTCGGGCCGCGCCCCGGCGACCTGGTGTGGGACGTGGGCGCGGGGTCGGGCTCGGTGGCGGTGGAGTGCGCGCGCCTTGGCGCGGCCGTGGTCGCGGTGGAGAAGACCGAGGACGGCTGCGAGCGGGTCCGGGCCAACGCGCGCGCCCATGGCGTGGACGTGTCCGTGGTCCACGGCACGGCTCCGGAAGCGCTGGCCGCCCTGGACGATGATCCCGACGCGGTGTTCGTCGGCGGCGGAGGTCGTGAGCTGGGCGCCGTGGTGGAGGCGTGCGCGCGGCGGGCCCGGCGCGCGGTCGTGGTCGCGATGGCCGCGCTGGACCGGGTGCCCGAGGCACGTGCGGCCCTGGCGCGGGCCGGATTCGGCTGCGACGGCGTGCTGTTGCAGTCCTCGCGGCTGGCGCCGCTGCCCGGTGACGTGACCCGGCTCGCGGCCACCAACCCCGTTTTCCTGCTGTGGGGCGAGCGCGCCTCCCGGCCGAACGAAGGAGCAGTTCAGTGATCGGCCTGATTTCCGCCACCTCGGCGGGGGCGGCGGCCCGGGACCGGCTGGCGGCCGCGTGGCCGGACCGTACCCGGGTGTACGAGGGCCCGGTGGGCGACGCGGTACGGGCCGCGTTCGCGGAGTGCGAGCAGCTCGTGTGCTTCCTGGCGACGGGTGCGGTGGTCCGCCTGATCGCACCGCTGCTCGGGGACAAGGCGGCCGATCCGGGTGTGGTGTGCGTGGACGAGGGCGGCCGGTTCGCGGTGTCGCTGCTCGGCGGCCACGCGGGCGGGGCGAATGAACTCGCCCGCGAAGTGGGTGAGTTGCTGGGCGCGAAGCCGGTGGTGACGACCGCGACGGACGCGGTGGGCGTGGCCGGGCTCGACACCCTGGGCCTGCCCTATGAGGGCGCGGTGGCGGCGGTGTCGCGGGCGCTGCTGGACGGTGAACCGGTCGCGCTGGAGGCCGAGTTGGCGTGGCCACTGCCTCCGCTGCCGGTGGCGGAGCGCGGGGCGTACACGGTACGGCTCACCGACCGCGCCCTCGAACCGGGGCCGCGCGAGGTGCTGTTGCGGCCGCCGTCGCTGGTGGTCGGGGTGGGCGCCTCGCGGGGTGCGCCCGTGGACGAGGTGCTGGAGCTGATCGAGTCGGCGCTCGCGGAGGCGGGGCTCTCGGTGCGGTCGGTCGCTCAACTCGCCACGGTGGAAGCCAAGTCGGAGGAGCCGGGGCTTGTGGGCGCCGCCGAGCAGCTGGGCGTACCGCTGATCGCCTACCCGGCCTCGGAGTTGGCGGGGGTCGCCGTGCCGAACCCGTCCGACGCGCCGCTCGCTGCGGTCGGCACACCGTCCGTGGCGGAGGCGGCCGCGCTGCTCGGCGGTGGCGAACTCCTCGCACCCAAGCGGAAGTCGGCGGGCAGTCCGGCGATGGCGACCTGTGCGGTCGTACGGCGTCCCGCGCGCGGGCGGCTCGCGGTGGTGGGGCTCGGTCCCGGCGCCCGGGACCTGCTCACCCCGCGCGCGGTGGCCGAACTCCGGCGCGCCTCGGTGCTGGTGGGCCTGGACCAGTACGTGGACCAGATCCGGGATCTGCTGCGCCCCGGCACGCGGGTGCTGGAGTCGGGGCTGGGCGCCGAGGAGGAGCGGGCGCGTACGGCTGTCGCGGAGGCCCGTGCGGGGCACGCGGTGGCGCTGATCGGCAGCGGGGACGCGGGGGTGTACGCGATGGCGTCCCCGGCGCTCGCGGAGGCGTCCGACGACATCGACGTGGTGGGCGTGCCGGGGGTGACGGCGGCGCTGGCGGCCGGGGCGCTGCTCGGTGCGCCGCTGGGCCACGACCATGTGTCGATCAGTCTGTCCGACCTGCACACGCCGTGGGAGGTCATCGAGCGGCGGGTGCGGGCGGCGGCCGAGTCGGACCTCGTGGTGACGTTCTACAACCCGCGTTCGCGCGGCCGTGACTGGCAACTCCCCAAAGCGCTCGCCGCCTTGGCGGAACACCGGGCGCCTTCGACGCCGGTCGGCGTGGTCCGCAACGCCTCCCGTCCCGACGAGTCCAGCCGGGTGACCACGCTGGCCGCCCTGGACCCGGCGTCCGTGGACATGATGACCGTGGTGACCGTGGGCAACACCGCGACCCGGGAGATCGCCGGACGCATGGTGACCCCGCGCGGCTACCGCTGGCAGGCGAGCACCGAGGAGGGTGCCCGGTGAACCGTGTGGTCCATCCCATCGAGCAGGAGTCCTTCCGGCGGCTGCGCGCCCGCCTGGACACCTCCGAACTCCCCTTGCTGACCAGGGCGGTGGTGGAGCGGGTGATCCACTCCGCCGCCGATCTCGACTACGCGACCGATCTCGTCATGGCCGAGACCGACCTCGCACGCGGACATGCCGCGCTGCACGCGGGCGCGCCCGTCGTCGTGGACGTGGAGATGGTCGCGGCCGGGATCACCCGGCGCGAGACGGTCTGCCGTCTGCGCGATGCCGAGTCGGGCCCCGGACTTACCCGTTCGGCGCACGCCGTGCGGCTCGCGTACGAGGAGGTCGGGCCGGGAGCCCTGTGGGTGATCGGCTGTGCGCCGACCGCCCTGGAGGAGCTGCTGACCCTGGACGCCGATCCGGCGCTCGTCATCGGCCTGCCCGTCGGCTTCGTCGGCGCGGCCGAGTCCAAGGAGGCGCTGCGCGCGAGCGGGCTGCCCGCCGTGAGCAACGTTTCCGAGAAGGGCGGTTCGGCGGTGGCCGCCGCCGCGCTCAACGCCCTGCTGTACCAGCCGATTTCCCCCGAGGAGAAACAGTGACCACCCAGCCGCCCGCCCTGCTCGTCGCCGGACACGGCACCCGGGACGAGGCCGGAGCCGAAGCCTTCCGCGACTTCGTAAGGGAGTTGGGCCGCCGTCGCCCCGAACTGCCCGTGGCGGGCGGCTTCATCGAGCTGTCCCCGCCTCCACTCGGCGAGGCCGTCGCCGAGCTGGTCGAGCGGGGCGTTCGGAAGTTCGCGGCCGTGCCGCTGATGCTGGTCTCCGCCGGGCACGCCAAGGGCGACATACCCGCCGCGCTGGCCCGCGAGAAGGAACGGCACCCGGGCGTGACGTACACCTACGGCCGTCCCCTCGGCCCGCACCCCGCCCTGCTGCGCGTGCTGGAGCGACGCCTGGACGAGGCCCTCGCGGGCACCGACCGCAGTGACGTGACCGTCCTCCTCGTCGGGCGCGGGTCCACCGACCCGGACGCCAACGCCGAGGTGTGCAAGGCGGCCCGGCTGCTGTGGGAGGGGCGCGGGTACGCCGCCGTCGAGACGGCGTTCGTCTCGCTCGCGGCGCCGGACGTGCCGAGCGGGCTCGACCGGTGCGCCCGGCTGGGGGCGCGGCGGATCGCCGTCCTGCCGTACTTCCTGTTCACCGGCATCCTCCCGGACCGGGTACGGCGCCAGACCGAGGAGTGGGCCGCCGCGCACCCGGAGACCGAGGTGCGCTCGGCCGAGGTCATCGGCCCGGAGCCGGAGCTGCTCGACCTGGTCCTTGAGCGGTACGAGGAGGCGGTGCGGGGGGATCTGCGGATGAACTGCGACTCCTGCGTGTACCGCATCGCGCTGCCAGGCTTCGAGGACAAGGTGGGACTGCCTCAGCAACCGCACTTCCATCCGGACGACGATGGGGCCGACGACCATGGAAACGGGCACGGACATGGGCATCACCACCATGGCGGCCACACCCACAGCCATGCGCACTGAGGAGGACGGCGGCGGCCCGGACCTCCGCCATCACGGGGACGCCGAGGTCCGCGACGGCGGGGCGGCCCTGGTCGACCTCGCGGTCAACGTCCGCACGGGGACACCCCCGCCGTGGCTCCGCGAGGAGATCGCCGCGTCCCTGTCCTCCCTCGCGGCCTACCCGGACGGGCGTGCCGCGCGGGCGGCGGTCGCCGCGCGGCACGGCGTCCCGGTGGAGCGGGTGCTGCTCACCGCCGGAGCCGCCGAGGCGTTCGTCCTGCTGGCGCGGGCGCTGAAGGTACGGCGCCCGGTGGTCGTGCACCCCCAGTTCACCGAGCCGGAGGCGGCCTTGCGGGACGCGGGCCACACCGTGGACCGGGTGCTGCTCCGCGAGCGGGACGGCTTCCGGCTGGACCCGGCGCTCGTCCCCGAGGACGCGGACCTGGTGGTGGTCGGCAACCCGACCAACCCGACCTCCGTACTGCACCCGGCGTCCGCGCTGCTGCGGCTCGCCCGGCCGGGGCGGACGTTGGTCGTGGACGAGGCGTTCATGGACGCGGTCCCGGGCGAACGGGAGTCACTGGCCGGGCGCCGCGACGTGCCGGGGCTCGTGGTGCTGCGAAGCCTCACCAAGACGTGGGGGCTCGCGGGGCTGCGGATCGGCTATGTGCTCGCGGAACCGGAGATCATCTCGCGGCTTGAGCAGGCCCAGCCGCTGTGGGCGGTGTCCACGCCGGCGTTGGTGGCGGCGCGGGCGTGCGTCTCGCCCCGGGCGGTCGCCGAGGCGGAGGCGGCCGCCCTCCGGATCGCCACGGACCGGGAGTTCCTGCTCTCGGGCCTGTCGACGTTCGCGGAACGAGGCGTACGAGTGGCCACCCCCGCGGAGGGGCCGTTCCTCCTGGTCCGGATTCCCGGAGCTGCCGAAGTACGGTCACGTCTACGCGACTTGGGCCACGCGGTCCGCCGGGGCGACACCTTCCCCGGTCTCGGGCCGGAGTGGATACGGGTGGCGGTACGCGACAGAGCCACAACGGCGGTATTCCTGAAGGCACTTGGCACCGCGTTGAGCTGAGCGGGGGTGGCGGCCGGGCCGCCGGGCCCTCAGCCGTTCAGGAGATCGACGGCGAGCATCACCGTGATCACGGCAACGACGAGCAGACGCAGGGCGAGGAGGCCGACCGCGATCCAGGCCAGCTGAGCATGCCCACGCGGCTGCCCCGGCGCGCTGGGGTCGAGGTCGTACGACTCCATGTACATCGCGAGGGTGCCGTGACCGTTGGCGTCGCCGGGGCCGTGTTCCGAAACACGTGGCCCGGGGCCGCCGACTCGCTCGGCGGCCCCGGGCCAACTCGCTCAAAGAGCGCCCCCGTTGGTCAGCTCCTCCGGCGCCGCGCCACGACCGCCGCGCCCCCGCCGAGCAGCAGCAGCGCCAGCGCGCCGCCCGCCAGGTACGGAGTCGACGAGCTCGCGCCCGTTTCCGCGAGGTCGCTCTTCGTGCCGCCCTGGGGCTTCACGTCGTTGGCGGGCTTCGCGGGGGCGGGCGTGTCCGATTCGGACGACGGGGTGGGCTTGGTGCTCGGGGCCGCGCCGCCCTCGCTCGGGGGCGCGCTCTCGGTCGGCTCCGGTTCGTCGTCGCCGCCCGGCTCGTCCGTCCGCGGCGGGGGCGGGACCTGGCCGCCGTCGTGGCCGCCACCGG
>NZ_WWIR01000272.1 GCF_009863025.1 Streptomyces sp. SID4985
CGACCAGGGCCATGCGCCGCACGGGGTCGTGCCCCCGCGCCCGCACGGCCGCCCGCGCGGAGGGCAGCGGGACGAGGAGCACCGGGGCCGACTGTCTTCGAGCCCCGTGCGGCGGCCCGAGGTGCGGGGCTCCGTGTCCCGCCCTTTCGTGTCCCACCTCTCCGTGTCCCACCTCTCCGTGTCCCGCCCCTCCGAAGCCCGGCGCCCCGAAGCCTGGAGTCCCCAGCCCCGCGCGCACAGCCTCCGCCAAGGCCGCGCCGAGGGCTCCCGTGAGCGCCAGGGCGCCCCGCTCCTTGTGCGCGAGGAGAAGCGACCGCACCTCCCGGGCGTACGGCGCCACCGCGTGCACCACCGGCAGCCCGGGCGGCTCGGGCGACGGCCGCACCCGGCGCGGTGCCGCGCCGCCCAGCGCCCTCCGGCACCGCGGGCACAGCACCGTGCGCGGCGCCTCGCAGCCCTCGCAGTCGGCCGGAAGCACCAGGTCCGTGAGGTCCTGCCACCATTTCCGCATGGCTCCACTGTGCCGAGGCTCCGGCCGCCCGGCCACCCCTGTGGACAGCGCCCTGTGGACAACGGACGCCCCGCTCCGACGAGCCTCACCCGCACGAGTGAGAGGGGCACCGGGAGCCCCCGCCGCACAGGGAAGCGGCCCGGACTCCCCCACGGGAATCCGGGCCGCTTCACCCACGTCGGACCGGCCTCACCCCGGATAGACCGGCGCCGTCCCGTCCTTGTCCACCTTCTGCCACTGCGCGCCCGAGGGCAGCCGGACGATCCCGTCCTCCGAGGACGCGACCAGCGGCACCCGTTCGTCCTCGGCGGCGGCGATCGCGGTCGCGCGGGAGAGCGCGGCGGGCGCCGGGCCCTCCAGCGTGGAGCCGTCGACCTGGACGTACCGCATCTGGTGCACACCGCCCTGCTCGCGCCCGACCACGACCAGCCGGCTGTCCCCGGCCCAGGACATCGCCGTGACCAGTTCCATGTCGGGTGCGGCCGGACGCGGATCGACGACGGCCGGGGCGTCGCCCGCCTCGTCCTCGCGCTCGATCCGGCCGATGAGCAGCGACTGCTTGTCGTCCTTCGAGGCCACGACCAGCGCGACCCGTACCCCGTCGGCGGCCACCCGCACGTCCGTGATCCGGCCGCTCAGCCTGGGCAGGGTCACGGTCACCGGCTTCCCGGTGCCCCCCTGCTCGACGACGTGGAGCTGCGGCTTCACCGGGTTCAGGTCGGCCACCCAGAGGTCGCCGCGCGCGTCCCAGCTGGGCCGGGTCAGCCGTTCGTCCTTGGGCACCCCCAGGCTGGTGACCACGGGCTCCCCGAGCGTGCCCGCGGCGGCCAGCGGCGTGACGTACAGCGACCGGCCGTCGGCCGTGACCCCGGCCACCGTGTGCTCGTCCCGCGAGACGGCCACCGACTGCAGCTCCTTGGTGCCCTCGCCGAACGCGCCCGGCACCGGTGTGGCGCTGGTCCCGCCCGCCCCCGTCGGCATCCGCACCAGCCGGTGCTTGCCGTCGAGGAAGTAGAGGTACTGCGGGCTCTGCGCCGAGGCGCGCCAGGCGACGGACTCCGCCCGGTCCTCCGCCAGATCGCACAGCCGCCGCCCGCCGGGCCCCTCCAGCTCGACCGTCTCCAGCGTCGGCGTCAGGTTCCGCAGGGTGAACAGCAGCTGCGTGGCCATCTCGTGGCAGCGGGCCCGTCCGACCCGCGCCGCCTTCGCGTTGAGCGGCACCACCAGGCGGTTCTGGTCGTCGGGCGCCAGCCCCGTCACCCCGCGCTGCAGGGCCGTACCGGTCGGGAAACTGGACCTGACCACGGGCTCGAGCCAGGTGGTCGGGCCGCGCAGCAGGGAGCGCACCATCTCGGTCATCGGGTCGACCTTGCTGCGCACGAACACCGGGTCGGCGACCGCGACCGGCCGCCCGTTCGTCCCGGCCTTGGTGTGGGTCGCGAAGTAGAACTTGTCGACCGAGGTGTAGTTGCGCTGGAAGTCCGACTTGCCCATGACGACACCCGCGGGCGGCGCGTCGATGCGCCACTGGCCGCTCTTGGCGTCCTTCGACAGCCGCACCTGGGTGCGATAGGCGCCGCCCGCGGGCTGATACGCGTGCTGCGCGTCGACCGAGGCGACCTTGCTGCCCTCCAGGACATAGGTCCGCCGGGTGTCCTGCTCGCGCCCGGACTCCTCCGGCGCGTCCGTCATGATGCTCGGCCCGTCGGCGAGCACGGTCGCCCGCTCCGGCCGCCAGACCCGCGCGGCCGCGGGCGTCAGATACTTGCGCGCCGTGTCGTACTGCGGATCGTCACTGGTCAGGGCCTCCAGGAAGCCCTGCATGATCTCGCTGGACGACGCGTCCTGGGCGGGCGGCACCGCGAAGACCCGTACCCCGGTGTCCTGCCGGGGCGTGGACTCGACGTTGCGCAGATCGCCACTGTCGGGCATCGACGCGCAGCCGGACAGCAGGACCGCCCCGCATACGGCGTACGCCACCGCGCGTCCCGGCCGGCGCCGGGCGCCCCCCTCGCGGTCAGCGACCACTCACTGCCTCCCCTGGCTCGGTCGGGTCCTGCTGTACGGCCGCCCCCGGACGGCCGCTGTCCGCCTCGGGCGCCGGGCCCGGAGCGTTGTCGTCGGTGCGCCGGGCGCCGTTCGCGGGCCGGGGCACCACGCGCGCGCCGTTGCCG
>NZ_WWIR01000273.1 GCF_009863025.1 Streptomyces sp. SID4985
GGTGCAGACGAACGGCGACCGCATCCGCGTCTGGCTCGGCAACGGCGCCGATCCGGTCATCGACGCCACCGACGGGATGTACGCGAGTGGGCTGTTCGGGGTGAACGGCTTCGCCGGGAACACGGTCGCGCAGAACCTGACGGTCGGCTGAGCCGTGCCAGGGGGCCGGTGACCGCACCGTCTCATCCGATGGTGACCACCCGGGCCCAGCCGGGCGGCCCCTCCGGGACGTAGTCGGGGTCCTCCTCGTCCTGGGCCCGGGGCGGACGCGGGAACAGGCCGACGACGGTACGGCACGGTGGCGGGGCGGACGGCCAGGGCGTCTGGCCGTCCGTCAGGGCCACGATCACGTCCGGGCGCGGCCGCGCGCGCAGCGCCCGGGCGAACCCGGACCGCAGATCCGTGCCGCCCCCGCCGATCAGTTCGAGGCTCTCGGCGCGGCAGAGCGGTACGGCGATCCCGGCCGCCGCGTCGCAGGAGATCACCGAGACCAGGTCGCGCCGACCGCCCACCGCGCGGGTGATCGCTGCTACTTCAAGCAGCGCGCTGCCCAGCTCGGCGTCGCTCACCGACCCGGAGGTGTCGATCACCACACAGACCCGGGGCGGCGTACGGCGCAGACTCGGCAGCACCACCCCGGGGACACTGGCCGAGCGGCGGGACGGGCGCCGGTAGGTGTGGTTCTCGCCCACCCCCGGCGCGGACGCCGCCGAGCGGACCGCCGCCCCCAGCAACTGCCGCCACGGCTGCGGCGGATGGAACGCCTCGTCCGCCCAGCGGCGCCAGCCGTCCGGCGCGGTGCCCGGCCGCCCCTTGATCCCCTCCGCGACCCGGAACCGCACCGCGTCCCGTTGCTGTCTGCTCAGCCCGTACGCCCCGTCGGGCCCCAGGTCCCACGGCCGCACCCGCCCGTCGGCACCGCTGCCGCAGTCCAGCCAGGCCAGGCTCGCGATGGGCCCGGACAGCGAGGCCGTCCGCAGGTACTCCTCCATCAGCAGACCGTCGGACAGCCCCAGCAGCGCCGGGACCACCGACCCGGCGGGACGTGGCAGGCCGTCGCCGTAGATGTCGTCGTTGATCTCGAAGTCGGCGGCGACGTTCCACCGCAACGACTCGCCCGGCCCGTGCGCCTCGTACTCCCGCGCGTACCGCTCGCCCCGGCCGTGGTGGTCCCGGAGCAGATGGGACACCTCGTGCACCCAGACCCCGGCCAGCTCCTCCACGGGGGTGCGGGCCACGAAGGCGGGGGAGACGTAGCAGCGCCACTGCGGGTCCACGGCCATGGTCGGCACCGAGCGGTCCTCCACGACATGCAGCGCGAAGAGGGCGTCGGCGAGGTAGGGGCGGACCTTGACCGCGTGGAGGCGCGCGGTGAGGAGCTTGGGCAGGTCCAGGGGGAGGGTGGGGCCGGTGGGGCGTGAGGGAGCGGTGGGGC
>NZ_WWIR01000274.1 GCF_009863025.1 Streptomyces sp. SID4985
GGGGACCGCTGGGAGCGCAGCTTCATGAACTCCACGGGCCCCAGGAAACGGCCGGACGCGCTACCGCCTTCCTCGGTCATGCGAAGCCGTACGAGGGCGTCCCCGTTGCCGAAGTGCGTCCCCCACGGCGCGAGGATGATCCCGCCTCGGGCAGCGTGACGAATCCACTCGCCCGGAATCCGCCGGACCCCGGCCGTGGCGACGACGCGGTCGTACGGGGCTCCCGCCTCGTCGCCTTCC
>NZ_WWIR01000275.1 GCF_009863025.1 Streptomyces sp. SID4985
CCCGGCTCGCCGATCCTCTACTACGGCGACGAGATCGGCATGGGCGACAACATCTGGCTCGGCGACCGCGACGCCGTCCGCACCCCCATGCAGTGGACCCCCGACCGCAACGCGGGCTTCTCGCCCTGCGACCCCGGACGGCTCTACCTCCCCACGATCATGGACCCGGTCTACGGCTACCAGGTCACCAACGTGGAAGCCTCGATGTCGTCCCCGTCGAGCCTGCTGCACTGGACCCGCCGGATGATCGAGATCCGCAAGCAGAACCCCGC
>NZ_WWIR01000276.1 GCF_009863025.1 Streptomyces sp. SID4985
CAAGTGCGTGGACGTCGCCGCCGACGACACCGGCGTCAACGCCGCCGCCGTCCAGCTCTGGGACTGCCAGTCCTACGCCGAGGATCAGCACTGGACGCACAACCCCGACGGCTCGCTCGGCACCATCGGCCGCTGCCTGGACATCAACGGCAACGGCACCGCCAACGGCACCCAGGTCGAGCTGTGGGACTGCAACGGGGTCGGCGGGCAGAAGTGGGTCCAGCAGGCGGACGGTTCGCTGCTCAACCCGCAGTCAGGGCGCTGCCTCGACTCGCCCGGCGGCGCCACCGGCAACGGCACCCGGCTCCAGATCTACGACTGCAACGGCTCGGCCGCCCAGAAGTTCGCGGTGAACGGCGGTGCCCCGGTCGCCGGGCCCGGCGGCAAGTGCGTGGACGTCGCCGCCGACGACACCGGCGTCAACG
>NZ_WWIR01000277.1 GCF_009863025.1 Streptomyces sp. SID4985
GCGCAGCTCGTCCGTGACGGCGAGCAGCGCGGCGAGGTGTCCGGCGAGCTGGATGTCCAGCTCCTCCTCGCGCGAGCGGTGCGGGAAGTCCGAGGCCGCCGGGGTGCTGTGGACCGACTTCGTGCGGATCGCTTCGTACATGGGACGGCCTCCTCTGCGCTGACAGGAAACCATCCTAGCTTGGATTCAGTCTAAAGTTGAGTCGAGTCAGCGCCTACGGCTGCCCGTAGCCGTCCAGGAACGTCCCGATCCGGGTCACCGCGTCCGTCAGATCCGCCACGTTCGGCAGGGTCACGACCCGGAAGTGGTCGGGCTCGGGCCAGTTGAAGCCGGTGCCCTGGACGACCATGATCTTCTCCTGGCGCAGCAGGTCCAGGACCATCTGCCGGTCGTCCTTGATCTTGAAGACCTTGGGGTCCAGGCGCGGGAAGAGGTAGAGGGCGCCCTTCGGGCGTACGCAGCTCACGCCCGGGATCTGGGTGAGCAGCTCGTACGCCGTGTCCAGCTGCTCCTTCAGCCGGCCGCCGGGCAGCACCAGGTCGTTGATCGACTGGCGGCCGCTGAGTGCGGCGGCGACCCCGTGCTGGCCGGGCATGTTGGCGCACAGCCGCATGTTGGCCAGGATCGTCAGGCCCTCGATGTAGGAGTCGGCGTGCGCGCGCGGGCCGGACAGGGACATCCAGCCGACCCGGTATCCGGCGACCCGGTACGCCTTCGACATGCCGTTGAACGTGAGGGTGAGCAGGTCGGGGGCGACCTTGGCGGTGGGGGTGTGGGTCGCGCCGTCGTAGAGGATCTTGTCGTAGATCTCGTCGGAGCAGACCAGCAGGTTGTGGCGGCGGGCGAGGTCGGTCAGGCCCTTGAGCATCGCCTCGTCGTAGACCGCGCCCGTGGGGTTGTTCGGGTTGATGATCACCAGGGCCTTGGTGCGGTCGGTGATCTTGCGCTCGATGTCGGCGAGGTCGGGCATCCAGTCGGACTGCTCGTCGCAGCGGTAGTGCACGGCGGTGCCGCCGGACAGGGAGACGGCCGCCGTCCAGAGCGGATAGTCCGGGGCCGGGACCAGGACCTCGTCGCCGTCGTCGAGCAGGGCCTGCATGGCCATCACGATCAGCTCGGAGACGCCGTTGCCGATGAAGACGTGCTCCACGTCGGTCTCGATGCCGAGGGTCTGGTTGTGCATCACCACCGCCCGGCGGGCGGCGAGCAGGCCCTTGGCGTCGCCGTACCCGTGGGCCGTGGAGACGTTGCGGAGGACGTCCTCCAGGATCTCCGGGGGGCACTCGAAGCCGAAGGCGGCCGGGTTGCCGGTGTTGAGCTTCAGGATGCGGTGACCGGCTGCCTCCAGACGCATCGCCTCTTCGAGGACGGGTCCCCGGATCTCGTAACAGACGTTGGCGAGCTTGGTCGACTGGATCACCTGCATGACGTGAGCTTACGGCCCCCGGCCGGGCGTCGCGTCGTGTTTTGCACCACGTGTGACGGTCGGTTTGCGGGGATTTCGCGGCCCGATGTCCCGGGGGTGTTCGGCGTGGCTTCCACGTCTCTAGAATTCGCGATCATGTCTAGCGAACGCGAGTACGAGGCGGGGGCGTACGGCGTGCACGAGGCGGCAGGCGCGGCCCCGGTCCCGCCCACCGTGTACTACCAGCCGCAGCCCGCCGCGGCCCCCACGTACGACGAGTACGCCGACCCGGCCGCCGCGCACGGCTGGCAGAAGGCCTACGACGCGACCCGTGAACTCCCGGTCATCACGCCCCTCATGGAGCCGCCGACCGCCTCCGCCCCGGCCCCGGCGGAGGGCTCCCGTGCGGCCGCGCGGCGGCGGCGGAGCAGCGGGCGCCGCCGGGTGGCGGTGGCCGGTGCCGTGGTCGGCACGGTCGGGGCCGCCGCTGCCGCGATCGCGGGCCTGGTGGCCTCCCCCTCGGGGGGCGACAGCCCGGCCTCCGACCGGGTCACCCCCGGCACGTCCGAGGCCGACACCGCGCGGCCCGACGTGGCCGAACCGCAGACCTCGGCCCCGGTCGCCCCCTCCGTCGCACCGACCACGGTCACCCCGTTGCGCGCCACGACGCCGGTGGCCGCGCCCCCCACCGTCGCGTCGAGCGCACCGGCGAGCGCCAGCCCCACCGAGAAGGCGTCGCCGACGGCCCTGCCGACCGCCCTCCCGACGGCTTTGCCGACCCCGACCGTCAGCGCGAGCTGGCCCACGCGCAGCGGAGGGCGCCACCGGCACCACTGGTGACGGACCGCTCCCGCCCGCCGGTGCGCCTCAGAACTCCTCGTGGGTCTCCGGGTCGCCGCCGGTACGGCCCCGCTCCAGGGCGGAGAGCGCCGCGATCTCCTCCTCGGCCAGCGTGAAGCCGAAGAGGTCGAGGTTGGCCCGACGGCGTTCCGCGGAACCGGACTTGGGGATCGGCAGGGCGCCGAGCTGTAGGTGCCAGCGCAGGACGACCTGGGCCGGGGTCACCCCGTGCCGGTCGGCCGCCGCCACGACGGCGGGCTCGGCGAGGAGTTCGCTGCCCCGGCCGAGCGGGCTCCAGCTCTGGACGGCGATGCCCCGGGCGGCATGGGTGGCGCGCAGGTGGGCCTGGGGGAAGCGGGGGTGCAGCTCGATCTGGTTGACCGAGGGCAGCACGCCGGTCTCCTCGTGCAGCCGGTCGATGTGCCGGTCGGTGAAGTTGCTGACCCCGATCGAGCGCACCAGGCCCTCCGCGCGGAGGTCGATCAGCGCGCGCCAGGAGTCGACGTACTTGTCCAGGCGGGGCAGCGGCCAGTGGATGAGGTAGAGGTCGAGGTGGTTCACGCCGAGCCGCTCGGTGGACTCGGCGAACGCCCGGCGGGTCTCGTCGTAACCGTGGGCGCTCCCGCGCACCTTGGTGGCGAGGAAGACCTCCTCGCGGGGCAGGCCGCCGGTCGCGATGGCCCGGCCCACGGCGGCCTCGTTGCCGTAACTGGCGGCGGTGTCGATCAGGCGGTAGCCCGCCTCGAAGGCGTCGCGTACGGCCGCCTCCGCCTCGGCTCCCTCCAGCGGATAGGTGCCGAAGCCGACGACGGGGATGGTCACGCCGTCGGAGAGGACGTGGGTGGGGGGTGTGGTCATGGGAATCCTCGGTCTCGCGGGGCGGATGACGCGTCTGCCCGGCGCCGTGAGGACAGGCGCCGGGCAGACACGACGGGGGGTCAGGCGGCAGGCACGGTCTCCGGAGTTTCCCGTACGGGTTCCTCCACGGGCTCGCGCAGGGGCCGGAGCAGGGTCCACGCGGCGAAGGAGGCCGCGAAGGCGAGCATCGCGAGGCCGCACCAGAGGTTGACGTTCCAGCCTCCGGTCTTGCGCAGGTCCGCCGCGCTCGCTCCGGACGCGCCCATGGCGGTGAGTACGGTTCCGTAGATCCCGAACAGGGCCGCGATGATGCTGCGCAGGTCGAGCAGGAGGTGCACGCCCTTCAGGGGTGCGGTCCGCCGGGGTTCGTTCTCGGTCATCGTGGGGTCTCCGCTTCTCACCAGAAGGCGATGTTCAGGGCGGTGGCGAGGGCGAGCACCCCGACCGCGAGCACGCCGGGCCTGCGGTACCAGCCCGCGTCCTCCCCGGTCGTCTCGTGGACGCGGCTCTCGCGCGGGGTCAACGACCAGACCAGGCCGACCAGTTCGGCGTCGCTCTTGGGCTTGGTCACCAGCGAGACGGCGACGCTGAGCAGGATGTCGGCCGTGAAGGCGGCGATCGCGCCGAGGAAGCTGGCGCCCTGTCCCGAGAGGTGCAGCACACCGGTGCGGTTGAGCAGGTCGATGGTGACCGCGGCGGTGGTGCCCGCGATGAGCCCGATGCCGCCTGCCGCCGGGGTCATGCGCTTCCAGAACATGCCCAGCAGGAACGTGGCGAACAGCGGCGCGTTGAAGAACCCGAAGAGCGTCTGGAGGTAGTCCATGATGTTGCCGAAGTTCCCGGCGATGAACGCGGTGCCGATCGCCACCACACAGCCGACCACCGTGAGCACGCGGCCCGCGCGCAGGTAGTACGCGTCCGGACGGCCCTTCTTCACGTACGTCTGCCAGATGTCGTAGGTGACGACCGTGTTGAAGGAGCTGACGTTGGCGGCCATGCCCGCCATGAAGGCGGCGAGCAGACCCGCGATGGCGATGCCGAGCATGCCGTTGGGCAGCAGGTCGCGCATCAGCAGCTCGATGGAGTTGTTGAAGGACACCCCGTTCAGGCTCTGTACCGAGGGGTCCGCCGCGTTGGCCGCCTTGAGCGCGGCGAGCTGGGGCGAGAGCACCGCGGCGACCATGCCCGGGATCATGATCAGCAGGATGAGCAGGGTCTTGGGGTACGCGCCGATCAGCGGGGTGCGGCGGGCGGCGGACATGCTCTTGGCCGACAGCGCGCGCTGGACCTCGGTGAAGTTGGTCGTCCAGTAGCCGAAGGAGAGCACGAAACCGAGGCCGAGGACGATGCCGAGCACGGAGAGCGTGGAGCTGCCGATGCCGGTGAGGTTGGTGCCGGGCCAGGAGTGCAGCTGCAGCGCGGAGTTGGTGTTGTCGTGCTCGATCCTGTCGACCAGGCCGCTCCAGCCGCCGACCCGGTGCAGCCCGACGAACGTGAGCGGGAGCAGTAGCGCCAGGATGACGAAGAACTGCATGACCTCGTTGTAGATCGCCGCCGACAGTCCGCCGAGCAGGGTGTAGACGAGGACGATGACGCCCGCGGCGAGGATCGACAGCCAGGTCGGCCAGCCCAGCATCAGGTTGACCACCGTGGACAGGGCGTAGAGGTTCACGCCCGCGATCAGCACCTGGGCGAGCGCGAAGCTCGCCGAGTTGACCAGGTGGGCGAAGCGGCCGAAGCGGCGCAGCAGGAACTCCGGGACGCTGCGGACCTTGGAGCCGTAGTAGAACGGCATCATCACCAGGCCGAGGAACACCATGGCCGGGATGGCGCCGATCCAGTAGTAGTGCACCGAGGGCAGGCCGTACTGCGCGCCGTCCGCCGTCATGCCCAGGATCTCGACCGCCGCGAGGTTGGCGGAGATGAAGGCGAGTCCGGTGACCCACGCCGGCATGGAGCGGCCGGAGAGGAAGAAGTCCATGCTGGAGGCGATCTTCCGGCGGGCGAGCGCGCCGATGCCCAGCACGAAGGTGAAGTACACCGCGATCAGCGCGTAGTCGACGGGCTGCGCGTTCAGCCGCAGATCGGCCTCAGCGAGTGCGTACACCGCACGCTCCTTCCGGCTGCGCGGCCGTCGCTCCGCACGGCGGAGATCCGACGGGGCCCGGCGACGCTGCCGGGTCCGGCACGGCTTCGATCATGTTGGTAGTCCCTGCTGTCCGACCTGGCGTTTTGTTGGTTAGGAAGGAGTCCTAACCAAAGAATTGCGCGTCAACGTAACAGCGAGGGCGGGGGGCTGCAAGGGTTTGGGAAAGAGTCCTCACTAAATCCCTGGGCGGTGACGCCTTCTTGTTCTCCGCTGCGCACCTCATGACAATGCGCATGACAAGACAGGTGGTCGGAAGATCTCCGGCCGTCTGCTTCCGCAGAGAGGACCCCCACATGAACAAGCCTCTCCTGGCCGCGCTGTCCGCCCTGGCGCTCGCCGGGCTTGGTGCGGTTCCGGCGGCCGCCGCGTCACCGGCTGCCGCCGCGTCACCGGCCAAGGCCGCGCCCCAGGCCAAGGCGGTCACCGTCGACTTCGCCGGGACGGTCTCGCTCAGCAACTGCTCCGGCTCCGTCGTCCGCCTCCCGAACTCCGCCGACGCCGACCCCGCGCTCGTGCTCACCAACGGGCACTGCCTGGAGACCGGCTTCCCCGAGCCCGGCGAGGTCATCACCGGCCAGTCCTCCAGCCGCACCTTCGGCCTGCTCAACTCCGCCGGGACCAAGGTCGCCACGCTCCGCGCCAACCAGGTCGTCTACTCGACCATGACGGACACCGACGTCACCCTCTACCGGCTGACCACCACCTACGCGGCCATCAAGAGCTCGTACGGCATCAACGCGCTCACCCTGAACGACAGTCACCCGGTGGCGGGGAGTGCCATCAAGGTCGTCTCCGGGTACTGGAAGCGGATCTACAGCTGCAACGCCGACGGGTTCGTCTACCGGCTCAAGGAGGGCGGCTGGACCTGGAAGGACTCGCTGCGTTACACCGCCGCCTGCAACACCATCGGCGGCACCTCCGGCTCACCCGTGATCGACACCGTCACCGGCAAGGTCGTCGCGGTCAACAACACCGGCAACGAGGACGGCCAGCGCTGCACCGAGAACAACCCCTGCGAGGTGGACGAGAACGGCACGGTGACCGTCCGGCAGGGCATCAACTACGCCGAGGAGACCTACCAGATACCGGCCTGCTTCACGACGGGCAACAAGCTGAACCTGGGCGCGGCCGGGTGCGTGCTGCCCAAGCCGTAGGTGTCGCTGGTGCGTTGGGGTCGGGCGGTCACACCGGAGTTCGCCGTACCGCCCGGCCCGCCAGTACGTCCGTGCGCCGCCCGTCCTCGATGACGAAGCGGCCGTCGACCAGGACGTACGGAATCCCGGTCGGCAGTGTGCGCGGCGCCGCGAACGTGGAGCCCGCGCCGACCGTCTCCGGGTCGAACAGCACCAGGTCGGCGCGGTAGCCCTCGCGGACCAGGCCCCGGTCCGGCAGTCGCAGCCGGGCCGCGGGCCGCGCGGTGAGACGGGCGACGCACTCCTCCAGGCTCAGCACGCCCAACTCCCGTACGTAGTGGCCGAGATAGCGCGGGAAGGTGCCGTACGCGCGCGGGTGGGGCTTGGTGCCCTGGAGGATGCCGTCCGAGCCGCCGGTGTGGGCGCGGTGGCGCATGATCGCGCGGACGTTCTCCTCGTGGCCGACGTGCTGGAGGATCGTGGTGCCGAGCCGGTCCCCGACCAGCAGCCGGTGCGCGGTGGTCCAGGGTTCCTCGCCGCGCTCGTCCGCCAACTCCCTCACGGTGCGGCCGACATGGTGGGCGAGGGTCGGGTCGCTCACGCCCGAGATCTCGATCGTCTCCCACTCCACCGGCACCCCGTGGCAGCCGTCGGCGCCGGTGACCTCCAGGTCGTGCCGGACGCGTGTGGCCGTCGCCGGGTCGGTGAGGCGGGCCAGGACCGACGCCGGGCCGCCCTCGCTCGCCCAACTCGGCAGCAGGGCCGCGAGGGTGGTGGAGCCGGGGGTGTAGGGGTAGGTGTCCAGGCTGATGTCGGCGCCCGCGTCGAGCGCGTCGTCCAGCAGGGTCAGCAGCTCGGGGGCGCGGCCCTTGTTCACGCCGAAGTTCATGGTGGCGTGGGCGAGATGGAGCGGGCAGCCCGCCTCCCGGGTGAGCGCCACCATCTCGGCGTACGCCTCCAGGGCGCCCGCGCCGTAGGAGCGGTGGTGCGGGCAGTAGTAGCCGCCGTAAGAGGCCACCACCCGGCAGAGTTCGGTGAGTTCGGCGTTCTCGGCGTACATGCCGGGGGTGTAGGTGAGTCCGGAGGACAGGCCGACCGCGCCCTGTTCCAGTCCCTCCGCGACCAGTTGGCGCATCCGGTCCAGCTCGGCCGGGGTCGCCGGGCGGTCCTCCCAGCCGACGACGAGGGCGCGGACGGTGCCCTGCGGGATCAGATAGGCGGCGTTGACCGCGATGCCCCGGTCCAGCCGGTCCAGGTACTCGCCGACCGAGCGCCAGTCCATGTCGATGTCGTCGCCGTACCCGTTCCACCCGGTGATCGCCCGGCGCACCTCCTCCAGCGTGCGGTCGTCCACCGGGGCGTACGACAGCCCGTCCTGGCCCAGGACTTCGAGGGTGACGCCCTGCGCGGCCTTGGCGCTGTGGTCGGGGTCGCGCAGCAGGGCCAGGTCCGAGTGGGCGTGCATGTCGATGAAGCCGGGGGAGAGGACCAGCCCCTCGGCGTCCAGCTCGCGCGTCGCGCGCGGGCGCTGGCAGCCCGAGGCCGCGGCTTCCTTGACGATCTGCACGATCCGGCCCTGGTGGATCACCACATCGGCGCGGTAGGAGGGCGCACCGCTGCCGTCCACCACGTCGGCGTCCCGGATGACGAGCTGGTCCACGGCCCCGGCCTCCTAGAAGAACGTGCGGATGTATTCCACGACCGTGCCGTCCGCCTCCGCCACGGGGATCAGCGGCCACTTGTCGAAGGACGTGCAGGGGTGGGACAGCCCGAAGCCGATCCAGTCGCCCACCATGACATCGGCCTCCGGTGTGGTGCGCAGCCACATGTGCTGGTCCGACAGGGCGCTCACCTCGACCCCGGTGGCCGGCCGCTCGACCCCGTCCCGGCGCACCACCTGGGCCTCGGGCAGATCGAGGTCGTACGCCGCGTCCCGCTTGCCCGCGTTGGCGAACGCCTGGCCGGGCTCGGGGCGGGAGACGACCTGCGCCCACAGCCGGAAGGCGGGCTCCAGGGCGCCCTCCTCGGGCACCCGGTTGAAGGGGGTGATCCTGCGGTAGTGCCCGTCGTCGTGCGAGAGGTAGGCGCCGGAGCGGAGCAACTTCAGTACCGGAAGCGACAGTTCGGGGATCTCCGCGAACACCTCCGCCACCGCGTCGAACCAGGCGCTGCCGCCCGCGCTCACCACGATCTCGTCGGCCCCGGCGAACCGGCCCTCCGCGTCGAGGGTGGCGGCGAGCGCGGTGAGCCTCTTCAGATAGGCGGCCACGCGCTCCGGATCGGCCTTCGGCACCTCGCCCTCGTAGCCCGCGACGCCGACCAGGCGCAGGGTGTCCGTGGCGGCCACGGCGGCGGCGACGGCCAGGCAGTCCGCCTCCGTACGGGCGCCGGTACGCGCCCCCTCGCCCGCGGCCAGCTCCACCACCACGTCCACCGGACGGTCGGTGCCCGCGAGGGCCGCGTCCATCAGCTCGACCCCGCGCACGGAGTCGACGTAGCAGACGAAGCGGAAGGCGGGGTCGGCGCTCAGCTCGGCGGCGAGACGGCGCAGCGCGGCCGGGTCCACCAGCTCGTTGGCCAGGAAGATCCGCTCGATGCCGAACTCCCTTGCCACCCACACCTGATGGGGCACCGCGACCGTGATGCCCCAGGCGCCGCGCTCCACCTGGCGCGCGAAGAGCTGCGGGGCCATCGAGGTCTTGCCGTGCGGGGCGAAGGCGAGTCCGTGGCGCTCGGTGTACGCCTCCATCAGCGCGAGGTTGTGCTCCAGGCGCTCGGCGGACAGGGCGAGCAGGGGAGTGGCGAAGTCACCGGAGAAGAGGTTGCGCCGCTGGTCGGTCAGCTCACCGACGGTCAGTCCGGCGGCGTCCGGCGGGAGGCCCTTGAAGCGGTGGTCGACCCGTTCCCTGGCGAGCCGGGACAGCGCGTCGATGCCGGTCTCACGGGCCATGAAAGCCTCCTGATCTGCGGCGTTGCGATCTGTGCAACGTCCATTGCGTATGTCGCTGACTGCTGTCTAACATCTCGGCCAACACGGGGTCAACGAAGTCGTCGCCCCGGACCCCCGGGGCCCCGGCTGTTCGGACCCCCGTACCCCCGTACCCATGGACGAGGAGCCGAGACCATCGTGACCGCCGACGGACGACCGAGCGCCGGACCCGACGCCGTGGATGTCGTCGCCCTCGGCGAGTCCATGGTCACCTTCCTGCCCACCCGTCCAGGGCGCCTCGCCGACGTGCCCGCCTTCGAACGCGGCATCGGCGGCGCCGAGTCCAACGTCGTCTGCGCCCTCGCCGCCGCCGGGCACTCCGCCCGCTGGGTCGGCCGGGTCGGCGCCGACGGCTTCGGGCGGCACCTGGTGGAGCGGATCGCCTCCCACGGCGTCGACACCGGCGCCGTACGCGTGGACCCCGGCCGGCCCACCGGCATCTACTTCCGCACCGCCGCCGACCGCGCCACCGACGCGCACGAAGTCGCCTACTACCGGGCCGGATCGGCCGCCTCCGCGATGTCCGTGGCCAACGTGGACCTCGCGGCGGTGGACGCGGGACGCGTGCTGCACCTGTCCGGGATCACGGCGGCGCTGTCCGCCGACTGCCTGGAGCTGATGCGCGCGCTCACGGCGCCCAGGACGGGACGGCCCGTGGTCTCCTTCGACGTGAACTTCCGGCCCGCGCTGTGGCGGGACGCCTCCGACGCCTCGGTGCTCCTTGAGCTGGCCCGGGGCGCCGACATCGTGTTCGTGGGCGCGGACGAGGCGGAGGACGCCTGGGGCGCGCGGGGCGGCGCCGACGCCGTACGGCGGCTGCTGCCCGAACCCCGGGTCCTGGTCGTCAAGGAGGGCCCGCACGGCGCGACGGTGTACGAGCGCACCGACACCGGTGAGCGCACGGTGCGTGTCCCCGCCCTCGCCGTCGACGTGGTGGCGACCGTCGGCGCGGGCGACGCCTTCGCCGCCGGGTTCCTCTCCGCCACCCTGCGCGGCCTCCCCGTGCGGGACCGGCTGCGCCACGGCCACCTCATGGCCGCCGCCGCCCTCACCGCGCCCGGCGACCTCGCCGCGCCGCCCGCCCGCGACCACGCCGACCGCCTGGCCGCCCTCGACGACCAGGCATGGGAGAGACTGCGACTCGGCCCCGGCTGGACCGGAACCGGCCAGGTCACCGAGGAGACGAGCACCCCATGAGCCAGACCGTGGACCGCGCCCTGAGCATCCTTCCGCTGCTCGCGGAGGGCCCCGCCGACCTCGGCCAGGTCGCCGGCCGGCTCGGCGTGCACAAGTCCACCGCGCTGCGCCTGCTGCGCACCCTGCACGAACACGGCCTGGTCTACCGCCAGTCCGACCAGCGCTACCGGCTCGGCGCCCGCCTCTTCGCCCTCGCCCAGGAGGCGATGGAGAGCCTCGACGTGCGCGAGATCGCCCACCCCCATCTCCTGCGCCTCAACGAGGCCGTCGGCCACACCGTGCACCTCGCCGTCCACGAGGAGAACGAGGTGCTCTACATCGACAAGGTCGACAGCCGCTACCCGGTGCGGATGTACTCGCGCGTCGGCAAGCCCGTCGCCATCACCGTCGCGGCCGTCGCCAAGCTGCTCCTGGCCGACCTGCCCGAACCCGAGCGCCGCGCCCTCGCGGAACGGCTCGACTACCCCCTCTACACGGCCCGTTCCACCCCCAACTCGGCCGCTTTCCTGCGCGAGTTGGAGAAGGTGCGCGAACAGGGCTGGGCCACCGACCTCGGCGGCCACGAGGAGTCCATCAACTGCGTCGCGGCCCCGATCCGCGGCGCCGACGGGCGGGTGGTCGCCGCGATGTCGGTCTCCGCCCCGAACGTCGTCGTCACCGCCGACGAACTCCTCGCCCTGCTCCCGCAGGTGCGCCGTACCGCGGACGCGATCAGCGGCGAGTACTCCGGACGAACCCCAGTGAAGGACCCCACCTCATGACCGACAAGATCGCGCTCACCCCGAAGACCCACACGACCCCGCCCGCGAAGTTCTCCCACGGAGTGCGCAAGGGCAACATCCTCCAGGTTGCGGGCCAGGTCGGCTTCCTCCCGGCGGAGGAGGGCAAGGACCGGGCGATCGCCGGCCCCACCCTGCGCGAGCAGACCCTCCAGACCTTCGCCAACGTCAAGGCGATCCTCGACGAGGGCGGCGCGAGCTGGGACGACGTGATGATGATCCGCGTCTACCTCACGGACGTGGACCACTTCGCCGAGATGAACGAGATCTACAACGCCTACTTCGAGGAGCAGGGGCTGACCCAGCCGCCCGCCGCCCGTACGACGATCTACGTCGGCCTTCCGGCGGGACTCCTCATCGAGATCGACGCGCTGGCCGTACTCGGCTGAGGTCGCTCTCGTGACGTCCCTCTCGCACCCCTGGGAGCTTGCCTCGTAGGGGACTTGCAGCGGCGTCCCTCTCGCACCACCCGCACCAGGTACACGGCACGGCATCCCTCCCGGGGTGCCGTGCCGCGCTCCACCCTGCCCGAAAGCCCGATGCACGTACGGTACTCACGCAGAGGACCCCCTCTCATGTCCTTCTCCCTCGCCGCACCAGCCCCCGCAGCACCACCCCACACCGGTGGACTGCTCCTGCTCCTCGACGGCACGCCCGGCCTGCTCACGGTCGCCGGAATCGGCATCGCTCTGCTGCTCTTCCTGATCATCAAGGTGCGACTCCAGCCGTTCGTCGCCCTGCTCGCGGTCTCCATAACCGTCGGCCTGCTGGCCGGCCTCTCGGTCACCGAACTCTTCGGCACCGTCCAGCGCTCCGACGCCGTCTCCACGCTGGAGTCCGGCATGGGCGGCATCCTCGGCCACGTCGCGATCATCATCGGCCTCGGCACCATGCTCGGCGCGATCCTGGAGGTCAGCGGGGGCGCGGAGGTGCTGGCGGCGCGGCTGCTGCGGCTGTTCGGCGAACGCCGGGCGCCGCTCGCCATGGGCCTGACCGGCCTGATCTTCGGCATCCCGGTCTTCTTCGACGTGGGCATCTTCGTCCTGGCCCCGCTGGTCTACGCGGCCGCCAAGCGCGGCGGCAAGTCGATCCTGCTCTACTGTCTCCCCCTGCTCGCGGGCCTCTCCATGACCCACGCCTTCCTGCCCCCGCACCCCGGCCCGGTGGCCGCGGCGGGCCTGCTGCACGTGCAGCTCGGCTGGGTGGTGCTGATGGGCATCGTGTGCGGCATCCCGGCGGTCCTCGCGGCGTGGGCGTACTCCGCGTGGGTCGGGCGGCGGATCTTCGTCCCCGTACCGCAGGACATGGTGGAGGCGGCGGAGGAGGCGCGACGGACGGTCGCGGCGGAGCGGGTGGCGGTGGCGCGGCCGGTGGCGGTGGGGGGTACGTCGGGTAGCGACGTACCGGCGCTGGACGGCGACGTACCGGTCTCCGCTTCCGAACCGCAGGAGAAGCCAGTCCCGTTGGGCGTGGTGCTCGGCATCATCGGCACCCCGCTGGTGCTGATCCTCGCCGCGACGTTCTCCTCGGTCGCGCTGGACCCCTCCACCGGCCGGTCGGTGATCGAGTTCTTCGGCCACCCCTTCGTGGCCCTCACCATCGCGCTGCTGCTCGCGTACTACCTGCTCGGCATCCGGCGCGGCTGGTCCCGCAAGTCCCTGGAGAACGTCTCCACCGCCTCCCTCAAGCCGGTCGGCAACATCCTGCTGGTGGTGGGCGCGGGCGGGATCTTCGGCGCCGTACTGAAGGCCAGCGGGGTCGCGCAGGCGCTGTCGGACACGTTCCACGACGTGGGGCTTCCGGTGATCGTCCTCGCGTACCTGATCTCGCTGGTGCTGCGGGTCGCGCAGGGCTCGGCGACGGTGGCGATCGTGACGACGGCGGGCATCGTGGCGCCGCTGCTGTCGGAGGGCCACCACTCGGCGGCGTTCGCCGCGCTGGTCATCATGGCGATCTCGGCGGGCTCCATCTTCGCCTCGCACGTCAACGACGGCGGCTTCTGGATGGTGGCCAAGTACTTCGGCATCACCGAGCGGGACACCCTGAAGACGTGGACCGTCCTCGAATCGGTGCTGTCCGTCGCCGGGTTCGCGATGGCGGCGGTGGTGAGTGTGTTCGTCTGACGGGCAGGTAGGGGACTTACCGGTGGGAATGGAGCGCCGGGTGGTTCCGGCACAGGTAAGTCGTCCATACTGCCGCCGTGGACCAGCGCATAGGATCGAGCAGCAAGCCCGCGAAGGGCGAGCCCCTCACGGGCGCCGGATTCGACCCGGCTTTCATCCCCGGCCTGACGCCTCCGGCGAAGCCCGAGCCGAAGCCGGAGGCGGACGGCCCGGTCGCGGAGGCGGACGGCCCGGCGCCGGAGGAGGAACGGCCGGCGAAGACCGACGCCGACACCGACGCCGAGCCCGCGGCGAAGGCCGACGCCGAGGGGGAGCCCGAGGCGAAGGCGGACACCGCGGACACCGAGGCGGAGCCGCCGGCGAAGGCGGACGCGCGGGACGAGCCCGAGGAGCCCGAGGCCGTCGACGGCCCGGCCTTCGAAGCCTCCGACCGCCGCGCCCGCATACTGGCGGACCGCACCGGCGTCCACCTCACCCTGGACGAGGAGAACTGCGAGTTCACCTGGGCGGAGATCGCCGCCGTCGAAACGGAGTCCCCCCGCTTCGGCAAGCGCTTCACGATCACCGTCCACACCCCGGACCGCCGCTGGTACCCCATCGAGATCGAGGCCAAGGCCCGCGCCGACTTCAAGCAGTGGGAGTCGGAACTGGACGCGGTGCTGGACGCGTACTTCGAGGAAGCCTGAGCGCTCCGCGTGTGAAGGCCCCCACCGGGGCCTTCACGGCAGCCCGGGGAGCAGGGCCAGCCACTCCGACAGCTCCCGGTGGATCGGGTCGTCCACCGGGAGTACGTCCCTCATCGGCCGCAGCAGCGTCAGTACGTTCTTGATACGGCGCAGCCGCAGCATCTCCGGGCGGGGAAGCGCCCGCCAGTCGACGGCTTCCGCCGCCACCTCCGCCGGTGACGCCCCGAACTCCCGGAAGACCGTCTCGCAAAGGAAGACGGGGTCACGTATCAAGTCGCCCCGGCGCACCCCGAATTCCTCGATCGCGTAGACCCGCCTCTCGTCCTGGGCGCGGACAACGTTCCGGTGATCACGGACGGTGCCCCGGACCGGTGTCGGTCCGGGGCACCCTCATGTGCGGGAGCGGTCAGGGGGTTACGGCAGGGCGTGGACGTGCGCGCCCACCGGGCCGGACCACGCGTTGCCCGCCGTCGCGTCCCAGTTCGTCGACCAGGTCATCGCGCCGCGCAGGGCCGGGTAGGTGCGGGAGGGCTTGAAGGTGCCGCAGGACGTGGCCTGGGTGAGGCAGTCGAGGGCGTTGTTGACCACCGTGGGGGAGACGTAGCCGCTGCCGGCGGCGCGGGTGGAGGCGGGGAGGCCGAGGCCCACCTGGGAGGGGGAGAGGCCGCCTTCCAGCTGGATGCAGGCGAGGGCGGTGAGGAAGTCGACCGAGCCCTGGCTGTAGACCTTGCCGTCGCAGCCCAGCATGGAACCGCTGTTGTAGTACTGCATGTTGACGACCGTGAGGATGTCCTTGATGTTCAGGGCCGTCTGGAAGTAGGAACCGGACGTCGACTGCATGTCGATCGTCTGCGGGGCCATGGTGATGATCAGCGAGGAGCCCGCCTTCGACGACAGGGAGCGCAGCGCCTGCGTCATGTACGTCGGGTTGAGGCCGTTCTCCAGGTCGATGTCGACGCCGTCGAAGCCGTAGGTCTGCATCAGGGAGTAGACCGAGTTGGCGAAGTTCGCCGCCGAGTTGGAGTCGTTGACGGACACCGTGCCCGTCTCGCCGCCGACCGAGACGATGACCTTCTTGCCGGCCGCCTGCTTGGCCCTGATGTCGGCCTTGAACTGGTCGACGGTGTAGCCGTTGAGGCCCGCCGAGTCCAGGTTGAAGGTGACCGCGCCCGGCGTGGAGGTGGCGTCCGCGAAGGCGACCGCGATGATGTCGTAGGAGGACGGCACGTCGGAGAGCTTCTGGACCTGGGCGCCGTTGTTGAAGTTCTGCCAGTAGCCGGTCACGGCGTGCTTGGGCAGCGCACCGCCGCCCCCGCCTCCGCCGCCGGAGGACGCCGTGGTCGCCGTCACCGTCGACGACTTCACCGACTCACCGGCCGAGTTCACCGCCGTTACCTGGAAGGAGTACGAGGTGGAGGGGGACAGGCCGGACACCGTCGCCGATGTTCCGCTCGCCGAGGCCACCTTCGCGCCGTCCCGGTAGACGTTGTAACCGCTCGCCCCGGACACCGTGTTCCAGGACAGCGAGACCGAGGACGAGGTCGTGCCGGAGACGGCCAGGCCGCCCGGTGCCGACGGGACCGTCGGGTTGTCGCCGCCGCCACCGCCGCCGTCGGGGCCGAAGACCTGGATGTCGTCGGCGTAGTAGGCGGCCTGGCCGTACCAGCCGTGGGTGTAGACCGTGACGGACGTGGTGGAGGCGCCCGTGGTGAAGGTGGTCGTCAGCTGCTTCCAGGACGGGGCGTCCGGGGTCCAGGTCGACACGTCGGTGGTGCCGGTGCCGGTGACGCCGAGGTAGGCGTAGCCGCCCTGCACCCAACCGCTCAGCGAATAGGTGGAGTTGGGCTTCACCGCGACCGACTGCGTGCACTGGGCGTTGTCCTGCCCGGCCGGGGTCGCCTTGAGTGCGGCGGAGCCGCCGTGCACCGGGGACGAGACGGTCGTGCCGCTGCCCGCCGAGCAGGTCCAGCCGCTCAGACCGGATTCGAATCCGGCGTTCTTCGCGTTGTTGACGTCAGCCGCGCTGGCCGGGGCCGCGGAGATGCCCGCGACCGCGAGGGCCACCGTGGCGGCGGCCGACCAGGTGCGGGCGCGGACGCGCCGACCGCGTCCGGGCATGACGGATACGAGGTCCAACTGGAGCCTCCAGTGGGGGAGTTCGCGAGGGGGGTGAGGCGGGAAAGAACATCCACCCCATGGGTACAAGTTGGTCCAGACCAATCCGGCTGTCAAGTCGCCGCGTCAGTAAGGGCCTTCGCATACCTGATCAACCCGTCCCGGTTTGGTGCGACTTGCACCTGGCGAGTTCCCTACGAGGTACGCAAACGCTGTTCTCCCGTGATCGAGCCGTGGATACAGTGCTCAGGTAGGTAGTCACGCAATGAAGTCGTCTCGGTGTACCGGAGTGACCCCCGGGGACCGGGTGATGCGAAGAGCGGGGAGCTGCGCGTGCCAACTGCCATTGCCGTGACCAGCGCCGACCTGGCGCTGCCGGCGCAGGACGAACGGACCATGCCCGCCGTGGTGCTGCGCGATCTCGACCGGCGCCCGCTGGAGCAGACGCTCCTCGAACTCCAGTCCCTCACCGAGCAGTTCGGGCACCTGGTCGTCGTCTGCTCGCAGGCCACCCCGCAGCCGGTGCTGCGCCGCCTGTACACCCTGCGCGCGCTGCTGGAGAGCGACCGCATCGCCCTGTTCCTGCCCGAGCTGCCGCCCCTCGGAGTCGCCGTTCTGGCACGGCAGTTACGGCAGCTCGCCTCCTGCGACCTGAGCCCCGGCGTGCTCGCCTCGGCAGGGCGGCTGCTCACCCACTACATCCACGCCGGAGCCCTCCTCGGCTCGGTCGCCCGGCTGGACCGCGTACCGGTGGGCCTGAAGTCGCACGCCAAGTCCTGGGTGCCCGGCACCCACTTCGCTGTCGTCGCCCATCCCGAGCCGCAGCTCGTCAAGGCCGTCCCCGGAGCCGCCCTCAAGGGCCCGGAGTTCGCCACCTGGCTGCTGCTCGCCAAGGGCCAGCTCCAGTCCGACTGGACCGCCTCGCTCGTCAACTCCTGGGGCGTGCAAGGGATGCGTGAGGCCCCGCTGCCCGCCGAGTCCGCCGCCTGGTGGGGCACCGGGCGGCTGATCGAGTTCTGTGCTCATCTGGCCGACCTTTCCGTCCTGTACCAACTCGTCACCTCCGTACGGCAGTCCGTCTGCCACTGGTGCGGCGTCGACGTCATCGGCGACCGCTGCGTCTTCTGCTCGGCCACCCCACCCGACCGACGCCCGCCCGAACCCCGCGCCCTGGAACGACGCACCCCCGCCTGACCGGCGCCCCGGCTCCCGCGCTCATATCCCGCCCGACCGATTCCCCCAATGAGGTTGTCCGGTTCATGAACTCCCGTCAGCGCCGCGGCGTGATACTCCTGATCCTGTCGGTCCTGTGCGCGCTCGGCGCGTTCGCCGGCGTGCTCTCCGTCGTCCACGACGTGCAGTCCAAGGTCGGCCCCGAGGTGACCGCGTACCGGGTGCGGTCCGCGGTGCGGCCGTACACCGCCCTGAACTCGGGCCAGTTCGAGAAGATCCGCATGCCGAAGCGCTGGCTTTCGGAGAACGCGGTGACCGATCTCGCGCAGTTGCGCGGCAAGATCGCGGTGACCACGCTGCGGCCCGGCTCCCTGCTCCAGAGCGACATGATCGTCGACCGGCCCGCGCTACGGCCGGGCCAGCAGGAGGTCGCCATCATGATCGACGCGGCGACCGGCGTCGCGGGCAAGATCACGGCCGGGGCCCGCGTCAACGTCTACGCCACCTTCGAGGGCCGGAAGGAGAGCGACCCCGACCAGTCGAAGATCATCGTCATGGACGCGCGCGTCATCGACGTCGGACAGATCAAGGCTCTCGACCCGGACGAGGACAAGACCCGGCCGACCGACGCCGTCCCGATCACCTTCGCCCTCTCCGCCCTCGACGCCCAGCGCGTCACCTACGCCGAGTCCTTCGCCAAACGGGTCCGGCTCGCCCTGGTGGCCCCCGGCGGCGAGCCCGCCATACCCGACCGGGACCGCACCTACGAACTCGCGACGGACAAGTGAGAGGCCGCCCGGATGCCCACCAGGATTCTTCCGGCCGGCGCCGACCCGGACGCCGTCCGCACCCTCACTACCCTGCTCAGCCAGCTCCCCGACGCCGAACCGCTGCCGCCGGCCGTCGACTCGACCCAGCTGGTCGACACCCTCGCCCGGCTCGCCGCCGAGTCGGTGGACGAACTGCCCGAGGTCGTCGTCGTCCATGAACGCATCGGCCCCGTACCGGCGTTGGAGCTGATCCGCGAGGTCGCCCTGCGCTTCCCGGCCGTCGGCGTCATCCTCGTCACCACCGACGCCGGACCGGCCCTGTTCGCCGCCGCCATGGACTCCGGCGCCCGCGGCCTGGTCGCGCTGCCGCTGTCGTACGAGGAACTCGCCCACCGCGTCCAGGCGGTGGCCCAGTGGTCCACCGGGGTGCGGCGCCACCTCGGGCACGGGGCCGTCGAAGGGCCCGGCGGCACCGTCGTCACCGTCAGCGGTGCCAAGGGCGGGGTCGGCGCGAGTCTGGTCGCCATCCAACTCGCCCTTGCCGCCCAGGCGTCGGGCCGCAGCACCGCGCTCGCCGACCTCGACCTCCAGACCGGCGACATCGCCTCGTACCTCGACGTGCAGTTCCGCCGCTCGGTCGCCGACCTCGCGGCCATCAACGACATCTCCCCGCGCGTCCTCGCGGACGCCGTCTTCCGCCACGACTCCGGGCTCGCCCTGCTCCTCGCGCCGGGGGAGGGCGAGCGCGGCGAGGAGGTCACCGACCGCGCCGTACGGCACACCGTCGCCGCGCTGCGCTCGCGGTACGAGGTCGTCGTCCTGGACTGTGGTGCCCAGCTGACCGGCGCCACCGCGGCCGCCGTGGAGGGCGCCGACACCGCGCTCCTGGTGACCACCCCGGACGTGATCGCCGTACGCGCCGCCAAGCGGACCGTGCGGATGTGGGACCGGCTCCAGATCCGCAAGGCCGAGGAGACCACCGTCGTGATCAACCGGTTCAGCCGGGCCACCGAGATCCAGCCCGCGCTCGTCCAGCGCATCACCGGCACCGCCCTGGCCCGTACGACCGTCCCCGCCGCCTTCAAGGAACTCCAGGGCGTCGTGGACTCCGGACGGCTGCACGAACTCGACCACCGCAGCACCGTCAAGCAGGCCCTGTGGAGCCTTGCCGGTGAACTCGGCCTGGCCAAAGCCCCGGAGGGCCCCGCGCACCGGGGCGGCCGCCAGCGCGGCGAGCGGCAGCGCGGCGACCGGGGC
>NZ_WWIR01000031.1 GCF_009863025.1 Streptomyces sp. SID4985
GGTCGCGGGCGGCGGCGGTCAGGAGCACGAGGAGGCGGCGGCCGACGACAAGCACGGGCACGGCGGCAAGAAGAAGCCGGGCGAGTCGGCGTCCGCGTCCGCCAGCGCCTCCGGCAAGCACGACCGCTCGGCGGCGCCGTCGCAGCCGGACCGGACCGTGCACCCGGGCGAGCCCGCTCCGACCAACGTGCCGCCGACCCCGCCGGCCAGCTCGGCCCCGCCGGAGCCGCCCGCCTCCAGCCCCCCGCCGCCGGACACCACGCCCCCGTCGGCCGAGCCGTCCTCCTCGGCGCACGAGGACCCGGCGCCGCAACTGGCCGGACGGGTGCCGCTCCCGGCGGTGGCGGTGGCGGCGTAGCGGCGTCCCCGCGCGGCTCGACGGGGCCGCTTACGGCCCCCACCGGCGGGTTTGCCTTCGGGGGTGGGGGGTGCGTATGGTGGTAGATCGTTTGATCCCATTTGCCCGGCGCCACCGCAGAGCGCGCCGTGTGGCGCGTACTCTCCTTTGCCGTGGCGGACCGCATCTAGGCGGTCGTAGAGCGAAACACGGAGTTGACGGGCGCGTGCCGAGAGACTCCGGAAGGTTTCGCATTCGCATGTCCGTTTCCAGTACTGACCAGTTCGTCGCGCCCGAGAACGGGGACGCCCCCGTCGACGAGACGAACGAGGTCATCGCTGTCGTCGAGGCCGTCGAGGCCGCCGACATCACCGACACCACCCCCGAGATCACCTTCGCCGACCTCGGTCTCCCCGAGGGCATCGTGCGCAAGCTCGCCCAGAACGGTGTCACCACCCCCTTCCCGATCCAGGCCGCGACCATCCCGGACGCCCTGGCCGGCAAGGACATCCTCGGCCGTGGCCGCACCGGCTCCGGCAAGACCCTCTCCTTCGGTCTGCCGACCCTGGCCACGCTGGCCGGCGGCCGCACCGAGAAGAAGCGCCCGCGCGCCGTCATCATGACGCCGACCCGCGAGCTGGCGATGCAGGTCGCCGACGCCCTCCAGCCCTACGGCGACGTCCTCGGCCTGAAGATGAAGGTCGTCTGCGGCGGTACCTCGATGGGCAACCAGATCTACGCCCTGGAGCGCGGCGTCGACATCCTCGTCGCCACCCCGGGCCGCCTGCGCGACATCATCAACCGCGGCGCCTGCTCGCTGGAGGACGTGCAGGTCGCGGTCCTCGACGAGGCCGACCAGATGTCCGACCTGGGCTTCCTGCCCGAGGTCACCGAGCTGCTCGACCAGGTCCCGGCCGGCGGCCAGCGCATGCTCTTCTCGGCCACCATGGAGAACGAGATCTCCACGCTGGTCAAGCGCTACCTGGTCGACCCGGTCTCGCACGAGGTGGACGCGGCCCAGGGCGCGGTGACGACCATGTCGCACCACATCCTCATCGTGAAGCCCAAGGACAAGGCGCCGGTCACCGCCGCGATCGCCTCCCGCAAGGGCCGCACGATCATCTTCGTCCGTACCCAGCTGGGCGCCGACCGCGTCGCCGAGCAGCTGCGCGAGTCCGGCGTGAAGGCCGACGCGCTGCACGGCGGCATGACCCAGGGCGCCCGCACCCGCACCCTGGCCGACTTCAAGGACGGTTACGTCAACGTCCTGGTCGCCACCGACGTCGCCGCGCGCGGTATCCACGTCGACGGCATCGACCTGGTCCTGAACGTCGACCCGGCGGGCGACCACAAGGACTACCTGCACCGCGCCGGCCGTACCGCCCGCGCGGGCCGTACCGGCACGGTCGTCTCCCTGTCGCTGCCGCACCAGCGCCGTCAGATCTTCCGTCTGATGGAGGACGCCGGTGTCGACGCCGGGCGTCACATCATCCAGGGCGGCGACGCCTTCGACGCCGAGGTCGCCGAGATCACCGGCGCCCGCTCCATGACCGAGGTCCAGGCCGAGTCGGCGGGCAACGCCGCGCAGCAGGCCGAGCGCGAGGTCGCCCAGCTCACCAAGGAGCTGGAGCGCGCCCAGCGCCGCGCCGCCGAGCTGCGCGACGAGGCCGACCGCCTCGTCGCCCGGGTCGCCCGCGACCGTGGCGAGGACCCGGAGGCCGCCGTCGCCGAGGCCCAGGCGTCCGCCGAGCAGGCGGTTGCCGAGGCGTCCGCCGAGGCGGAGCGTCCGGCCGCGCGCGAGACCGAGCGCCGTGACGACCGTGGCGGCCGTGGCTTCGAGCGTCGTGACGACCGTGGTGGCCGTGGCTTCGAGCGTCGTGACGACCGTGGCGGCCGTTCCTTCGACCGTGACCGCCGTGACGACCGTGGTGGCCGTGGGTTCGAGCGTCGCGACGACCGTGGTGGCCGTGGCTTCGACCGCGACCGCAACGACCGTGGTGACCGTGGCGGCTTCGAGCGCCGTGACGACCGTGGTGGCCGTACCTTCGAGCGCCGTGACGACCGCCGTGACGACCGTGGCGGCCGTGGCTTCGAGCGCCGTGACGACCGTGGCGGCCGCTCCTTCGACCGCGACCGTGGCAACGGCGGCTCCTTCGAGCGCCGTGACGACCGTGGTGGCCGTACCTTCGAGCGCCGTGACGACCGGGGCGACCGTGGCGGCTTCCGCCGCGACGAGCGCACCGGCCACCGGGGCAGCGACCGCCCGTTCAACCGCGAGCGCCGCGACGACCGCCCGGGCTTCCGCTCCGGCGGCCACGACCGCCCGCAGGGCCGCCGTGACGACCACCGCGGCAACACCGGCGGCTCCTCCTCCTTCGGCCGCCGCGACGACAAGCCCCGCTGGAAGCGCAACGGCTGACGGCTCATGAGCCCGAACTGACGAAGGGCCCGTACGGATTCGCCTCCGTACGGGCCCTTCGTGTTACCCGATGGTTTCCGGCGGTTTCCGGCCATCGAGTGACGCATGTCACGTCGGCCCCCAGGGAATTGCTGGGGGCATGACAGACGATACGAAAATCGGCGGCGAGCCGGTCCTCTCCGACGAGGAGCGGCTCGCCCAGCTCGGCTACACACAGGTGCTGGCGCGCCGCATGTCGGCGTTCTCGAACTACGCCGTGTCCTTCACGATCATCTCGGTCCTGTCCGGGTGTCTCACGCTGTACCTCTTCGGCATGGTGACCGGCGGCCCGGCGGTGATCACCTGGGGCTGGGTGGCGGTCGGCCTGATGACCCTGTTCGTCGGGCTGTCGATGGCCGAGATCTGCTCCGCGTATCCCACCTCGGCGGGGCTGTACTTCTGGGCGCACCGGCTCGCCCCGGAGCGGTCGGCGGCCGCATGGGCGTGGTTCACGGGCTGGTTCAACGTGCTGGGGCAGGTCGCGGTGACCGCCGGCATCGACTTCGGCGCGGCGTCCTTCCTCGGCGCCTGGCTGAACCTCCAGTTCGGCTTCGAGGTGACCCCCGGCCGCACGGTCCTCCTCTTCGCCGCGATCCTGCTGCTGCACGGTCTGCTGAACACCTTCGGCGTCCGCATCGTCGCGCTGCTCAACAGCGTCAGCGTGTGGTGGCACGTGGTGGGCGTGGCCGTCATCGTCGGCGCGCTGGCGATCCTGCCGGACCACCACCAGTCGACGTCCTTCGTGTTCACCAAGTTCGTCAACGAGACGGGCTGGGGCAGCTCCTTCTACGTGGTCCTGCTCGGCCTCCTGATGGCGCAGTACACCTTCACCGGCTACGACGCCTCCGCCCACATGACCGAGGAGACCCACGACGCGGCGACGGCGGGCCCGAAGGGCATCGTCCGCTCCATCTGGACCTCCTGGATCGCGGGCTTCGTCCTGCTCCTCGGCTTCACCTTCGCGATCCAGTCGTACGACAAGGCGCTGTCGTCCCCGACCGGCGCGCCCCCGGCCCAGATCCTCCTCGACGCCCTCGGCGCCACGACCGGCAAGCTCCTCCTCCTGGTCGTCATCGGGGCCCAGCTCTTCTGCGGCATGGCCTCCGTGACGGCCAACAGCCGCATGATCTACGCCTTCTCCCGCGACGGCGCGCTGCCCTTCTCCCACATCTGGCACACGGTCAGCCCCCGCACCCGCACCCCCGTCGCGGCGGTCTGGCTGGCGGCCCTCGGCGCCCTCGTCCTGGGCCTCCCGTACCTCATCAACTCGACGGCGTACGCGGCCGTGACGTCCATCGCGGTCATCGGCCTCTACATCGCGTACGTCATCCCGACGCTGCTGCGCGTCCGCAAGGGCGACGCCTTCACCCGCGGCCCCTGGCATCTGGGCCGTTGGTCGGTCCCGATCGGCATCGTCTCGGTCGTCTGGGTCGTCCTGATCACGATCCTCTTCATGCTCCCCCAGGTCTCCCCCGTCACCTGGGAGACCTTCAACTACGCCCCGATCGCCGTCCTGGTGGTCCTCGGCTTCGCGGCGACCTGGTGGCTCGCCTCGGCCCGCCACTGGTTCCTCAACCCCGACCGATCCACCCCCCGGGCCCCGTCCCCCGAGTGACCGACGCGGCCGTGTCCCCGATACCCGATCGGAGACACGGCCACCTCCCGCTATGCTCGGACAGGCAACATCGCCTGGGCCCTTAGCTCAATTGGCAGAGCAGTGGACTTTTAATCCATTGGTTGTGGGTTCGAGTCCCACAGGGCCTACGAGAAGGACCCCCGTTCGACGCAGAGTTGAGCGGGGGTCTTTTCCTTTTTGTCCGGTGTCCGATCCGCTGTCGGTCCGCTCCTGGCCCGCTGCTGGCCCGAAGGGTCTGTCAGACAGGCGACCGGGCGGTCGATCGTCTTGAGGGTGTGCGGACTGACCCCTGCTCATGCCGCACCGCTCGCGGAGGGCGGTGGTTCTGCCGGGGGCGGGCGGGGTGGTCACGAGGGTGGGGCCCGGTCGGCCTTCGCGCGGCTGACGGTGTCGGCATCATGCCCGTGTTCCGGAAACTCGAATTGCGAGGCATTTCGAGCTTCACCGGGATTCTGGTAGCCGCGGGCGACTATGGTGAAAAATTGTTGCCGTTCGGGCGTGGCCATTTATGACCACAAGAGTGTCGCTACTTTATGCGTCAAGTGACGCGGTGCCCCGGGGTGGTATTCGGCGGACGTGTCGCTATTTCCGGTGACGGCGGTGAGGGCAGTTATTTCCTGACCTGCGCCTTGAGTTGACGCGACCTACCGGTGCGACCAGCATGGGAACCGAGCCGCTTGTCCGGCGTGCCTGAATCCGATGAGCGGCATTCATTTCCCTGGTTCGGGTCGACTGTCCGATGCGTTCGGTGAGTATCGGAATCACCCCCGCAGGAGAAGAGAAATTCATGAGAAAAGGAATTGTGGCAGCCGCGATAACCGCGACGCTGTCGGCAGGGGCGGCTGTTTTCGCCTTTCCCGCAAATCCGGCTGCTGCGGCTCCCTCGGCAACATGCAGCCTGCAGAACGGAATGGTGCAGGGAAGCGGATTCACCCCGGATCAGTCGTACAACGTCACGCGCGGCGGACAGACTATTTCTCGCGTCTCCGCGGGGGCTAACGGCAACGTCCAGGTCGGCGTCACCGGCGGTGGCCCCATCGCCGTAGGCGGCACGCAGTGCTCGTCCTCCGGATCGGGAGCCGGCGGGAACGCCTCGGAGTCCGCCGCGGCGGCCGCGGCGACCGCGAAGGGTACGGCGGCCGCGCAGCAGGCGGTACGCAGCGGAGCGTCCCAGGCCCAGGCAGTCGCCATCGGGCGGCAGACGGCCCAAGCGGAGGCACAGCGGCTCGGGTTGCCGCCCACCGTGGTGAACCAGGTCACCAACAACACGACCAACATCGTCAACAACACGATCAGCGGCGGGACCGGCAACACGATCGGAGGCACCCAGATCGGCGGCCAGGGCAACACCCAGGGCGGCACGCAGGGCGGAACCGGCAACACGCAGGGTGGAACCCAGGGCGGGACCGGTAACACCCAGGGCGGGACTCAGGGTGGCGG
>NZ_WWIR01000278.1 GCF_009863025.1 Streptomyces sp. SID4985
GCAGCCGTCACAAGCCGGTCAGCCCGCGGCGGGCCGCAGCCGTACCGGCAGGCTCTGGTGGCCGTTGCTGATCAGGGAGTGGACCGGCTTCAACTCGTGTGCGGGAACGGCCGGTTCCATGTCCGGGAAGCGCTCGAAGAGCTGCCGGAGCGCGGCGGCGATCTCCATGCGGGCGAGCGGGGCGCCGATGCAGAAGTGGACGCCGTGGCCGAAGGCGAGGTGCTCCTTGGAGATGCGGGTCACGTCGAACCGGTCGGCGGTCGGGCCGTGCCAGTCCGGGTGCCGGTTGGCCGCGGAGTAGGAGGCGAGGATCGCGTCGCCCTGGGCGATGACCTGGCCGTCGGGCAGCGTGATGTCGTTGACGGCGTAACGCAGCGGAAGGTGCTTGACCGAGGGCTCGAACCGCAGGGTCTCCTCGACCACGTCCTCCCACGTCGCGCGCCCGGCCCGCAGGTGCTCCAGCTGCTCGCGGTCGGCCAGCAGGGCGGTGACGGCCTGGTCGATGGCGTTGACCGTGGTCTCGTACCCGGCGCTGATCATCAGGAGCAGGGTGTCGCGCAGCTCCTCGTCTGTCATGCCCTTGCCGTCGCCCTCCTCGTCGCGGGTGGCGATCAGCAGGGAGGTCATGTCGTCACCGGGATCGGCGCGCTTGGCGGCGATCAGCTCGTCCAGCGCCGCGTAGAGGCCGGCCGTGTTCTTCATGGCCTCCTCGGTGGTGAGCGTGGTGTCGAAGACGCCGTCCACGGTGGTGCGGAAGACGGCGGTCTGGTCCACGGGTACGCCCATGAGCCGGCCGATCACGGTGATCGGCAGCGGGTACGCCAACTGCTCGCGCAGGTCGGAGACTTCGTCGGCGGGCCGGGCGGCGAGCGCGTCGAGGAGACCGGTCACCGTGTCCTCGACGACCGGTTTGAGCACGGCGATGCGGCGGGCGCTGAAGGCGGGCGCGACCATGCGGCGCAGCCTGCGGTGGTCGCCGCCGTACGCGGTGAACATGTTGCTGACCGCGACCCAGAGGATGAGCGGCCAGCTGGTCAGGGCGTCCTGGAAGCCGGGCCAGTGCGCGCGGGCGTCCTTGGAGACGTCCGGGCTGGTCAGGAGCTGCTTGAGGAGGTCGGGGTCGGTCACGGACCAGGCGGTGACGCCGAGGATGTCGACCTGGGTGGCCGCCCCCCGGGCGCGCAGCGCCTTCAGCTCGGCGTGGTGGTCGGCTCCGGTGGGGTCGAGGACGAGGACGGACTGCTCGGTCGCGGATATCGACTGTTCGGGCACGCGGGCTCCTTCAGCGATGGACGGGGAACAGGACGGGAAGGGCTTCCAGGGCACGGTGGAACGGGCCGGGGCGCCACCGCAGTTCGGACGGCGGGACGGCGAGGTCCATCTCCGGGATGGCGTCGAGGAGATGACTCAGCGCGGTCTCCGCGATCAGATACGCGTGGGAGCGCGCCGGACAGGTGTGGGGGCCGATGCTCCACGCCAGATGGGCACGGTTGCCGCTGACGCTCGACGCGGGCATTCCGAGGGTGAGTTCGGGGTCGTTGTTGCACGCGGACAGGGAGATCACCACCGGCTGGTGGGCCGGGAGCAGATAGCCGTCCATGTCTGTGGGGTACGGCGGGTAGCTGATGCAGTAGTTCGCCATCGGCGGGTCGCTGTAGAGCACGGTGTCCAGGGCGTCGCGCAACGTCGACTGGCCCGCGTGGAGTTCGGCCGAGAAGTCGTCGTCGGTGAGGATCTTCAGCTGGGTGTTGGCGATGAGGTTGGTCAGCGGCTCGATGCCCGCGCCGTAGAGCGTGACGAGCTGGTGGGCCATCTCCTCGTCGTCCAGGGCGGCTTCGTGCGCGATGAGCCGGGAGGTCACGTCGTCGCCGGGCCGCTCGCGGCGCAGGCCCACCAACTCGCCGATGGCCTGGGCGAGAAGCGCGTTGCCGTGGTCGGCGTCCTTCGCCTCGAAGATCTTCGCCATGCCGTCCGCGATGCGCGCTCCGATGTCGTCGGGGCAGCCGAGCAGCGCGCTGAGCACCCGGAAACTGATCGGCCACGCGTACTGGGTGAGCAGGTCGGCCCGCCCGGTGTCGCCGAATCCCGCGATCGCCCCGGCCGCGATCTTCTCGACCAGCGCGCGGAGTTGATGCTGGTCCACCGCGTCCAGGCTCGCGGTGTTGGCGCCCCGGTAGCGGGCGTGCTCGGTGCCGCCGCTGCGCAGCGCGTTGGGCCGCCACTCCATCATCGGCAGCACCGGACAGGTGCGCGGCACCTCCCGCTGCCACACCCGGGGGTCGGCGGGGAAGCGCAGCGGGTCGTTGAGGATGCGGCGCGCGGCGTCGTAGCCGATCACCAGCGTGGCGGGGATACCAGGGGACAGCTCGACGGGCACCAGCGTCCCGTGCGTGCTGCGCATCCGCTCGTAGGCGGCGTGCGGGTCGGCGGCGAACTCCGGTGCGTACAGCGGGATTCGGGCCGGAGCCTGAGGGTCGGCGGCGGTCATCGCAGGGGCTCCAGGGACGCGGCGGGGCTGAGTCCGACCAGGTGTTCCGTGAGGGTGATCAGGGCTCGCAGGGAGGAGACGCGGTCGCGGGCGTCGCAACTGGTCAGCGGGGTGCCGGGGTCGAGAGCGAGCGCCTCGCGCAGTTCCGCCTCGGGGTAGACCGGGGCGTCCGGGAAGGTGTTGACCGCCACCGCGTACGGCGTGCCCCGGTCCTCAAGGAGGCCGAGGGCGCCGTGGCTGGCGTCGAGGTCGCGGGTGTCGGCGAGGACGAGACAGCCGAGCGCGCCCTCCGAGAGGTCCTCCCACAGCGGCTTGAAGCGGACCTGCCCCGGCAGCCCGAACAGGTACAACGCCAGTGCCCCGTCGGCCAGATGGATGCGGCCGAAGTCCATGCCGACGGTGGTGGTGGTCTTGTCCGGGGTGCCGCGCATGTCGTCGATGCCGACGCTGACCTCGGTGATGGGTTCCTCCATGCGCAGCGGCCGCACCTCGGACACGCTGCCGATGAAGGTTGTCTTGCCGACCCCGAACCCACCGGCTATCACGATCTTGGCCGACTGCGTCACCGTGGAGGGCACGTAAGTGACGGGCGGGTCAGAGGAGTTGTCGAAGTCCATGGAGCACCCTTACGAGAATGTCGTCCTGCGGCTGAGCGGAGTCGGCGTCGACCGGGCTGGTCAGTCGGCCGGTGTCCATGAGGCGGGAGACGAGAATGCGGACGGTGGAGGGCGGCAGTTGCAGCGCGGCGGCGATGTCGGCCACGGCCAGACCGCCGCAGCCGGGTGAGAACAGGCTCATCACCCGGCGTTCGTCCGTGGCGAGTTCACCGGCGGAGCCGGCCGCGGCGATGACCACGCTCTCCCAGCGCACGTCGTCCCGTGGGCGGATCTGGCCGCCGGTACGGACGTAGGGCCGGATCATGTCCGGGTCGCGCCGCGGCCCGCTCATGCCCCGAGACTCCCGTCGCGCTGGGGAACCGGAGTGCGTTCGCCGGTGGAGAGCTGCGTGCCCAACTGCACGGCCAGGCGCACCATGTGATCGGTGATCAGTCCGATGTCGGCCAGCGGTCCGGTCGTGCAGACCATCAGCGTGGTGTTCTGCCCGGCGGCCGTCGTCAGACAGAAGTTGTTCGCGCACTCCACGAGGTGCTGGCGTACCCCGCCGCCACCGGTGAACTCGTCCCACGCCTTGGCCGAGGCCCGCAGCGAGGCGGTCAGGGCGGCCAGCTTCTCGCCGCCCTCCTGGTCGATGGTGTGCGTACGGGCCTTGAGCAGGCCGTCGCCGCTCACCAGCACCGCGTACCGGACGCCTTCGACCGAGCCGAGCTGTTCGTCCAGCAGCCAGCCCAGGGAGTTGGCGTGAGTCTCCGACATGGTGTTCAACGTCCTTCTTCCGTGCGGGGGGTGCTGCTGCCGTGGTGGTCCCGGCCGCGCCGGGTGCCCGCCATCCAGGAGGCGGCGACGCCGGGGCTGCCCGGCTGGACCGACGGGGCGGCGGGCTTCGCCGCCGGGGCGGCCCCGGTGCCCGGCTCGGCGGGGGCGTCGGTGCGCGGGGCGCGCTTGCGGACGGTGAGGCCGCTCGCCGTCGTGGTGGACGGCTCGGGGCGGCGCCGCTCCGGCGCGCTCCGGGCCTGCTGCCCCGGGAGCGCGGTCCTGGTGCGGGCGGTGGCGCGGGCCTGTGCCGACCGGGCCGACTCGGGGCTGGTCAGCAGGTTCTGCGGGAGCACGATGACGGCACGGGTGCCGCCGTAGATGTTCGGGGTGGTGATGTCGACGCGGAAGCCGTAGTCGTTGGCCAGCGCGGCGGCCACGCGGAGCCCGGTCTGCGGGTAGGCCCCCAACGCCGTGATGTCGTCGCGCTGTTCGCCGGAGAGCACCTTGCGGGCCCACAGCACCCGCTCGTCGTCCATGCGCAGTCCGGCGTCGTCCACGATCAGGAAGGCCGCGTTGTGGCCGTGGTCGAGGGTGACGTGCACCCGCGCGGCGGGGGGCGAGTAGCGCAGGGCGTTGCTGAGCAGCACCGCGAGGGTGTGGATCACGGCCTCGACGGCCCGGCTCTCGACCGCGAGGGTCTCCATCTCCGGGTGCTGGACGCGCTCGTACCCCTCGACGCGGCCCATGGCGGCGCGCACGATGTCGGTCAGGGTGGTGGCCCGCCAGCGGGCCGAGAGCTTGTCCCCGGCGAGAACCGAGAAGCCGGAGGCGATGAGCAGCATCTGCTGCGAGAGATGGTCGATCTCGTTGAGCGTGGCGTACGCCTCGTCGGAGATGTGGACCTTGCGCACCCCGGCGCTCACCGACCGGCTCAGGTTCTTCGCCCGCTGCACCAGGCTGGACGTGAACGCCCGCACGGTGGCCCGGGCGACATCGACCGACTCCCGCCGCGCGTCGGCGACTTGGGCGTCCGCTGCCTTCTGGATCCCGGCGGCGCGCTCCTCGGAACGCTCCTCCGCGCGCCGTTCCAGGAGTGCCACGGTGTTCCGCGTCTCCTCGCTCAGCCCGGTCAGCGCGTGGGCGAGGGGGGTACCGGCGAGCTGGGGCGGCAGCACGGGGGCGGCGACCGGTTCGGCCGTGGGGGAGGCGACCGTGGTCGTGATCCTCCCGACGAACTGCTCGGCCGCGCGCAGCTGTTGGGACAGGGTCTCCGCGCGTTCATGGAGCTGCTCGGCACGCCGCCGCTGACGTGCGGCCACGCGTGCGTAGTACGCGATCGCCGCGGCGCCGACCGCCACGAGCACCAGGAACAGGGTCAGTTCGGTCATCGGGCCGTCCTCGCGACGATGGTGCGGGGGGTACCGGTGGCGATCCGTACGCGAGGGCGGGAGGGGGTGTTCGGGGCCGCGCCCGGCGGGATCGCCGTGGCGCGTAACCCGGTCGCCGGTCCGTGCGCCTCCGGCGGCGCCGAGGAGACGCGAGCGGTACGGGCTGCCCGTAAGAGACGCATGACTGAACTCCTGCTGGGGATCGGCCGGGTCACGCCGCGGGGCGCGCGGGTGTGCGACGGACCGGAGCGTGCGGTGGCGGCGTCGAGCGAACCGGGATGTCCAGCGGGGGCCGTCCGAGCGGGGCCCGCTCACGGGGTCCGTACCCGCTCATCGCGTCCGGGGCGGATCGGCGGTGCGGGGGCGGTCGGTCCGTGAGTCACGCGCTGGAGCAAGACGTTGGTCCTGGGGCGCCCCTCCCGGTCCGCCGCGGTGGGCTGCCGCGCATGGCCGGCAGCTCATTGACGATGGTGAGAATACGGTCCGTAACGTAGTCCTCGCAACGCCGAACGAAAGTGCGGATATGCGTGATCTCGCGTACCCCGTCCGGCACTTGAAGCAGACGCCGCCAGGCCGTATACCGCACCCCCGGCGCTCCCGGGCCGCCGATCGAGGGGGCCGGACGGGGTTGCGGGACGCTGAGGTGATCCGGTGAAGATTTCACCATTCATGTGAACGTCCGGCCCGCCGGTTCGCCTTTCACCGGTTCCGTCGGCCTCGGCTCACCACGGCAGCACCCCCGCCCCGTTCTGGAACGTCCCCGTCGGCCCGTCCGGTCCCACGCACGCCAGGCGGACGATGACCTCGGCGCCCTCCTCGACGGTCTGGGTGCCGGTGTGGTGGTTGAGGTCGGTCGCGGTGAAGCCGGGGTCGGCGGCGTTGATCCGGATGCCCTCGAACGCCTTGGCGTACTGGACGGTGAGCATGTTCAGGGCGGCCTTGGAGGACGGGTATGCCAGGCTCGGGTAGAAGTGCTCGAAGGCCGCGGGGTCGGCCAGGGCCGGGGTGTGCGCGAGGCCGCTGCTGACGTTGACCACGACCGGGTGGTCCGAGCGGAGCAGCAGGGGCAGGAAGGCGTGCAGGGTGCGGACGGGCCCGAAGACGTTGGTCTCGAAGACGGTCCGTACGTCGGCGGCGGTGGTCTCGGCGGGGAGGACGAAGCCGCCGTCCGGGTGACGCGGCTCGATCCCGGCGTTGTTGACCAGCACGTCCAGGCCGCCCTCCGCCTCGATCGTCTTGACGGCGGCAGCCACGGAGGCGTCGTCGGTCACGTCGAGCGGGACGAAGCGGGCGCCCAGCTCCTCGGCGGCACGCCGTCCGCGCTCGGGGTCGCGGGCGCCGACGTAGACGGTGTGCCCGGCGGCGATCAGGCGACGGGCGGTCTCGCGGCCGAGGCCCTTGTTGGCTCCGGTGATCAGTGTTCTCGTCATGTCTCCAGGCTGCGCCGGACGGCCGCGACCAGCCAGAAGACCGCTTTTCCTGGGACTGGCGGTACCAGGCACGCCCGCCCGCGCGGCAGCACACTGGGGACATGACGACCACCGACCTGGGTGACGCGATCCGCCGCTGGCGGGACCGGCTGGCCCCCGGTGACGTGGGGCTGCCCGCAGGGGGCCGCAGGCGGGCGACCGGGCTGCGCCGCGAGGAGCTGGCGCAGCTCGCGGGGATCTCCGTCGACTACGTGACCCGCCTGGAACAGGGCCGCGCGACCAACCCCTCCTCGCAGGTCGTGCGGGCGCTGACCCGCGCGCTCCGGCTCTCGGCGGAGGAGCGGGACCACCTCCACCGGCTGGCCGGACTCGCGCCGCCCGGACCGAGGGCGGTGCCCGTCTTCATCCCGCCCAGCGTGCACCGGCTGCTCGACCGGCTGGCCCACACCCCGGTCGCCGTGTACGACGCCACCTGGACCCTGCTCGCCGCCAACTCACCCTACGCCGCGCTGATGGGCGACTCCACGCGGTGGCGCGGCCGCGAACTCAACGGTGTCTGGCGGCACTTCCTCGGACCCGGCGGCCCCGTCACCTACACCCCCGAGGCCCGCGCCGCCTTCGAGTCCGCCCTCGTCGCCGACCTCCGCGCGGCGGCTGCCCGCTACCCGGCCGACTCCGGTCTGCGCGCCCTCGTCACCGAACTGCGCGACGGCAGCCCGGAGTTCGCCCGCCTCTGGGACTCCGGCACGGTCGGCGTCCACGAGGCCGCCCGCAAGACCATCGACCATCCGGCCGTCGGCCCGGTGACCCTCGACTGCGACATCCTCGCGGTCGCGGGCAGCGATCTGCGCGTCATGGTCTACACGGCGGAACCGGGCACGGAGGACGCGGAACGCCTCGCGCTGCTGATGGTGTGGGGGACACAGCCGGTGGAGCCTCAGCCGCCGCTGCCCGGCGCCACCGGATAGCGGTGCACCGGTGGCAGACATGGCAGAAGGCCCGGCCAGACCGTGTCGATCACGTGGGCACTCGGGGTGAAGAGCGGCTGGGGAAGCGTCGGCAGGTCGGCGGGGTCGTGCCACTCCCAGCGCTCGATCAAGTGCGGCTCCTCGACGGACGGTTCGCCGGTAAAGGCGTGCACGCGGACGGCGGCGGTCAGCCGGGGGAGACCGTGGACGGAGTCCATCAGCAGGGCCACGGTCCGCGTCGTGTCCGGGTCGGCCCGCAGACCGGTCTCCTCGGCCAGCTCCCGCACACCCGCTGCCGTGAAGTCCTCGCCCGGGTCGTTCTTGCCGCCGGGCAGCTCCCAGACCTCGCGCTTCCTGGACCAGCCGAGCAGCACCCGGCCCGCCGCGTCGGTCACGACGACACCCGCGCCGGTGAGCGCGTGCGGCGAGGGACGGCCCTTGTCGGCGTACGGGATCCGCTCGGTCTCTGTCACGTTCTCACTGCTCCTTCTGCCACGCCCGGACCCCCAGTCTGCCCGTCGTACCGAGATCCAGTTCCGGGGTCACCATCACGGGCGCGGCGCCCGCCCGGGCGCGGACGCGGAGGTAAGGGGCGTTCACGGCGGCGCCGACGGTCTGCACCGTGTTGCGCCAGGCGATGCCCGACCGGGCGCGTTCGCCGGGCTTCAGGGTGACGGGGCGGACGACGTCGGGGTTGCCGTCCAGGTTGGCGACCTCGTCGCCGGGCACGAGGTGGATTCCCCCCACCACCTCGTGGTCGGCGTCGAGGATCTGGAGCTGGGGGCGGCCTTCGAGCGTGTACGGGCTCGTGCCGCAGTTCTCCAGATGCAGCCCCGTCACGCGCAGCCCCATCGCCGCGTCCCCCTGATCGGCCCACACCCGGACCCCGGACGCCGGGCACGGCCCGCTCTCGGACGGCGCCTCGGCGGACGGGACGCTGCGGACGGACACGACCGACGCGTTCGGCATCCGGGCCGCGTCGCCGAAGCTCCGGCGCATCGCCACCGTCCCGCGCAGGGTCCCGCCCGGCCGGACCGGACCGGCGATCCGGATCGCCCCGGTGTACCCGGAGGCGTCGAAGACGATCGTGTACGTCATGTCGTGCGCGGCGGGGTTGGTCACCGAGAACGCCGCCGTCAGGCCGTTCGGCCGGCAGACGCCGTCCTGGCCGACGGCGCCGGAGTACAGGCCGGTCAGCCGCACCCCGTCCCGCTCGGCGTCCGTGGCCGACGGCACCGGACTCGGCTTACCCGGCGGGCGCGGGGCGTCCGCGGTGGTGGTGGGCCGGGTCAGCGGGGGCGTGCTGCCGGGGGTGGGCGTGGCCGAGGGGCACGCCGGAGCGGCGCTCTCCCCGCCGACCGCACGCGGGGCCGTCTGCTGGGTGCCGCATCCGGCGAGGGTGAGGGCGGCCGCCGTCATGGCGAGCGCGCCGAAGGCGATCCGGCCGTCAAATGGTCTGTGCATCAAGCGAGTTGATCAGCGCCAGACCACTCCGGCTGTGACGGAAGCCACTCCTCCGGTCACGGCTCTGTCACAGGCGCGCCGCGCTCGCCCCGAGCCCCGCGAAGACGTCCCGCACCGACGCAAGGGCCGCCTCCCGCTCGGCCTCGGACATCCGGGCCGGGCCGTAGGTGACGACCGGGGGCAGCGGCTCGTAGCCGACGAACTCCAGCATTCCCCGGTGGACATGGAAGAGGAACTGGTCCAGCGCGCCGAACGCGCCGCCCGGCACGAACGCCTCCGCCGGGCCGCCGGTCGTGATCAGCACCATCGCCCGCTTGCCGCGCAGCGCGGCCTGGTCGAACAGCCCGAACTCCCCGCCGAACACCGCGCCCATGACGAACACCCGGTCGATCCAGCCCTTGAGGATCGCGGGCATCGAGAACCACCACAACGGAAAGGACAGCACGAGCAGATCGGCCGACAGTACGGCGTCCAGCTGCGCGCGCACCTCGGCGGACAGGGTGCCTTCCCGTACGGCCTTCATCTGCTCGGCCTGCGGCTTGAACGGCCCCTCAGGCGGCGGGAATTCGGCGCGGTCGAGCACGGGGTTCCAGCCGTCGGCGTAGAGGTCCACGACCCGCACGGAGTGACCGGAGCGGCGCAACTCCTCGACAGCGGCCCGCATTTGGGCCGAGGCGAAGGAGTCGGGCTCGGGGTGGGCGTGCACGACGAGGGCGGACGGCCGGGCGTCCATGACGGGGTCCACGGTGGGCGCGATGTCCATGCCGTCGATCGTATCGCAATATTCCGATGTGTCGATGTGAAAGGGTGACGCTGCCCGCGCAGAGGCCATTTGGAGAGGGAAAACGCAACTTCGACGGGGTCCGCGGATGCGGCTACCTTCTCGCCCCGGGTCCACCGCAGGCACCCCCGACCAGGGAGAGACGCATGCCCCAGCTCGCGCTGTACACCTTCGGCGTCCTGACGTCACCGCTCGCCGATCCCGCACCTCTCACCCGCGAGTTCTACGACATCGGTGAGGCCGTCTACCGCGAAATCGGCCGCCACCCCGGATACCTCGGGCGGGCCGAAGCGGCGGGCGACGACCAGGGTGTCCTCTTCGGGGCGGACTGGGGCGCGTGGGGAGAGTTCGCCGTACCGGCCTGGTACGACAAGGGCCGCACGGCGGACACCACCGCCCTGGCCACGACCCTCTCCCTCTGGACCGATCCGCGCTCCGCGTTCGACGCCGTCTACGGCGGTCTGCACCGCGCGGCGCTGGGCAGGCGTCACGACTGGTTCGAGAAGGCGGAGCACCCGACTCATGTGTTCTGGTGGGTCTCCGACGGAGTGACGCCCACCTGGCGGGACGGGGTCTCCAGGCTGGAGCACCTCCACGGCCACGGCTCCACGCCGGGCGCCTTCACCTTCCGCCACGCGTTCGCCCCGGACGGAACTCCGGCCGGGATCAAGGGAGTCGGGCCGGAGGGCGAGCAGGCCGCTCAGATCAGCCCGCCGACCGCCTCCGACAGCCGCCGCAGCCGCTCCTCGTCGCGCCGGTAGTGGGTCCACTTGCCGACCCGCGTCGAGCGGACGAGGCCCGCGCGCTCCAGGGTCGCCATGTACGAGGAGACGGTCGACTGGGCCAGCCCGCTCTTGGCCTGGATATGGCTGACGCACACGCCGACGGTGTCACGGTCCGCGATCGGCTCGTACGCCGCGAACTCCGTGTCCGGGTTCCGCAGCCAGCGCATGATCTGGAGGCGGACCGGGTTGGCCAGCGCCTTGAACGCCTCCAGCGTCTCCGGGGCCTCCAGCGCTTCCGGAGCCTCCGGCGCTTCCCCGGCCCGCGCGGCGGCCTCGTCGTTCCTGCTCATGTCCACCCAGGGTCCTGTCCGGTCTCCGTCACGTCGACATACCAGGATATCTCGATGGATGAGCGCCGGGTCAGGGCTCCTGCCCCCGCATCCCGTCCTCGAACGCCCGCAGAATCCGCTCCGCCGCCAGCGTCGCCGTCAACGACCCGTCCCGTACCCGCTGTTCGAGTTCCGGGGCGGTCTCGCGGACGGCGGGGTCCGAGCGCAGGCGGCCGAGCAGCTCGTCGCGGACCATGGACCAGGTCCAGCCCACCTGCTGGTCGCGCCGCTTGGCGGTGAGCCGTCCCGTGGAGTCGAGCAGCGCGCGGTGCTGTTCGAGGCGCTCCCACACCGTGTCCAGACCGCTCGACTCACGCGCGCTGCAGTGCAGCACCGGCGGAGTCCAGAACGCGTCCTTGCCGTGCATCAGCCGCAGCGCGCCCGCGAGTTCACGGGCGGCCGTCCTCGCGTCGCGCTCGTGCGGACCGTCCGCCTTGTTGACGGCGATCACGTCGGCCAGTTCCAGGACGCCCTTCTTGATGCCCTGGAGCTGGTCGCCGGTGCGGGCCAGGGTGAGGAGCAGGAAGGAGTCGACCATGTCGGCGACCGCGGTCTCCGACTGGCCGACGCCGACCGTCTCGACCAGGATCACGTCGTAGCCCGCCGCCTCCATGACGATCATGGACTCCCGGGTCGCCTTCGCCACCCCGCCCAGCGTGCCCGCGCTGGGGGAGGGGCGCACGAAGGCGTCCGGGTCCACGGCCAGCCGCTCCATGCGCGTCTTGTCGCCCAGGATCGAGCCGCCGGTACGGGTCGAGGACGGGTCCACGGCGAGCACCGCCACCCGGTGCCCCAGCGAGGTCAGCATCGTGCCGAACGCGTCGATGAACGTGGACTTGCCCACGCCCGGCACCCCGCTCACCCCGATCCGCCGCGCCCGCCCGCTGTGCGGCAGCAGCTCGGTCAACAATTCCTGCGCCAGCGAACGGTGTTGCGGTCGGGTGGACTCGACGAGCGTAATGGCACGCGCCACCACCGCCCGCTTGCCGTCGAGCACGCCCTTCACATAGGCGTCGAGCTCCATCGCGGCCATCGGCGCCTACAGATCGTGGCCGAGATCGGCGGCGAGCCGCTTCACCAGGTCGTGCGCCGCGTCCGGGATGACCGTGCCCGGCGGGAACACCGCCGTCGCGCCCATCTCCAGCAGCGTCGGCACGTCCTGCGGCGGGATCACCCCGCCCACCACGATCATGATGTCCTCCCGGCCCTCCTCGGCCAGCTTCTCCTTCAGCGCCGGGACCAGGGTGAGGTGCCCCGCGGCCAGCGAGGACACCCCGACCACGTGCACGTCCGCCTCGACCGCCTGCCGGGCGACCTCCTCCGGCGTCTGGAACAGCGGGCCGACGTCCACGTCGAAGCCGAGGTCGGCGAAGGCGGTCGCGATCACCTTCTGGCCCCGGTCGTGCCCGTCCTGGCCCATCTTGGCGACCAGGATGCGCGGGCGGCGCCCCTCCGCCTCCCCGAAGGCGTCCACCAGGGCACGGGTGCGGTCCACGTTCGGGGACTCCCCTGCTTCGTTGCGGTACACGCCGGAGATCGTACGGATCTGGCCCGCGTGCCGGCCGTACACCTTCTCCAGGGCGTCGGAGATCTCGCCCACCGTCGCCTTCGCGCGCGCCGCGCGCACCGCCAGCTCCAGGAGGTTGCCCTCGCCGTCCGCCGCCCGGGTCAGCGCGTCGAGGGCGGCCCGGCACTCGACGTCGTCCCGCTCCGCGCGCAGCCGCCGCAGCTTCTCGATCTGCTGGGCGCGCACCGAGGAGTTGTCGACCTTGAGGACCTCGATCTGCTCGTCGGAGTCCACCCGGTACTTGTTCACGCCGATCACCGGCTGACGGCCGGAGTCGATCCGCGCCTGGGTGCGGGCCGCCGCCTCCTCCACGCGCAGCTTCGGGATGCCCGCGTCGATGGCCTGTGCCATGCCGCCCGCCGCCTCGACCTCCTGGATGTGCTGCCACGCCCTGCGCGCGAGGTCGTACGTCAGCCGCTCCACGTACGCGCTGCCGCCCCAGGGGTCGATGACCCGCGTGGTGCCCGACTCCTGCTGGATCAGCAACTGCGTGTTGCGCGCGATCCGCGCCGAGAAGTCGGTGGGCAACGCCAGTGCCTCGTCAAGGGCGTTGGTGTGCAGCGACTGGGTGTGGCCCTGGGTCGCCGCCATCGCCTCCACACACGTCCGTGTGACGTTGTTGAACACGTCCTGCGCGGTCAGCGACCAGCCCGAGGTCTGCGAATGGGTGCGCAGCGAGAGGGACTTGGCGTTCTGCGGGTCGAACTGCCTGACCAGCTTGGCCCAGAGGAGCCGGGCCGCCCGCAACTTGGCGATCTCCATGAAGAAGTTCATGCCGATCGCCCAGAAGAACGAAAGGCGGGGCGCGAACGCGTCCACGTCCAGGCCCGCTTCACGTCCCGCGCGGATGTACTCCACGCCGTCCGCGAGCGTGTACGCCAGCTCCAGGTCGGCCGTCGCGCCCGCCTCCTGGATGTGATAGCCGGAGATGGAGATGGAGTTGTAGCGCGGCATCCGCTGCGAGGTGTACGCGAAGATGTCGGAGATGATCCGCATCGACGGCTTCGGCGGATAGATGTAGGTGTTGCGGACCATGAACTCCTTGAGGATGTCGTTCTGGATGGTCCCGGCCAACTTCTCGGGTGGTACGCCCTGTTCTTCCGCCGCCACGATGTAGAGCGCGAGCACCGGCAGCACGGCGCCGTTCATCGTCATCGACACGGTCATCCTGTCCAGCGGAATCCCGTCGAACAACTGCCGCATGTCCAGGATCGAGTCGATGGCCACACCGGCCATGCCGACGTCACCGGTCACGCGCGGATGGTCGCTGTCGTAACCCCGGTGCGTGGGCAGGTCGAAGGCGACCGACAGACCCTTCTGCCCGGCCGCCAGATTGCGCCGGTAGAACGCGTTGGACTCCTCGGCGGTGGAGAAGCCCGCGTACTGCCGGATCGTCCAGGGCTGGTTGACGTACATCGTCGGGTACGGCCCGCGCAGATACGGCGCCATGCCCGGATACGTCTCCAGGAAGTCCAGACCCTCCAGGTCACGCCCGGTGTACAGCGCCTTGACCCCGATGCCCTCGGGGGTCTCCCACACCGGCTCGGCGCCCCCGGTCGCCCCCTTGACGGCGGCCCGCCACTCCTCGGCACCACCGTCCACGGCCGGGGTGCCCAGCTCGATCCCGGAGAAGTCGGGGATTCCCATCAGGACACTCCCATGCGGTCGAGAGTCGCGGACAGTACGGCGACGGCGTCGCAGCCCGCGAAGACGTAACTGTCGACGCCCGTGTACTCGGCGGGGCGTCCGGCCAGGGCCACATGGCGGGCACCGGCCGCGCGCAAGGCTTCGGCGGCCTGCCCGGCCTCCTCCGCGTACCGGCTGTCGCTGGAGCAGAGGACGGCCTCGGTGGCGCCGCTGTCCTCGAAGTTCCCGGCGGTGACCGGTTCGATGCCGCCCGCCTGGAAGAGGTTGGCGGCGAAGGAGGCGCGCGCGGTGTGCTCGGCGGCGGGGCCGAGCGTGGCGAGGAAGACGCGGGGGCGGGCGCCGGTCGCCGTCAGGTGGGCGTCCGAGCGGGCCCGCAGCGCCTCGTACGCCTCGTCCCGGCGCACGCGCGGCAGACCGCCGGAGCGCGGTTCGGGGGCGGGCTCGCGGACGACCGGCTTCTCGGCCAGGAACGGGAACTCGCTGACCCCGGTGATGGGTTCGCGCCGCTTGGCGAGCTTCGCGGACCGCTCCTGCCAGGTCTTCGCGAGGTCCTCGCGGAGCCTGCCCGAGCGCAACACGGCAGCCTGGCCGCCTTCCTGTTCGATAGACCGGAAGAACTCCCAGGCGGCCTCGGCGAGTTCGTCCGTGAGCCGCTCCACGTACCAGGAGCCGCCCGCCGGGTCGATCACCCGGGCCAGATGCGACTCCTCCAGCAGGATCGTGGAGGTGTTGCGCGCGATGCGGCGGGCGAACGCGTCCGGCAGGCCCAGGGCGTGGTCGAAGGGCAGCACGGTCACCGAGTCGGCGCCGCCGACCCCGGCCGCGAGCGTGGCGACCGTGGTGCGCAGCATGTTCACCCAGGGGTCGCGCCGGGACATCATCACCGGCGAGGTCACCACGTGCTGCGTCTGCGCGCCCGGCGCCCCGCACACCTCGGCGACCCGCGCCCACAGCCGGCGCGCGGCGCGCAGCTTGGCGACGGTCAGGAACTGGTCGGCGGTGGCGGCGTAGCGGAACTCCAGCTGGGAGGCGGCCTGTTCGACGCTCAGCCCGGCCTCGGTCAGCTCCCGCAGATACGCCACGGCGGTGGCCAGCGAGGCACCCAGCTCCTGCGCGGCCGAGCCGCCCGCCTCGTGGTACGGCAGCGCGTCCACGGTGAGCGTGCGCAGCCCCGGGTACTCGTCGGCGACGCGCTTCGCGAGCGCGGCCACGGGAGCGAAGTCCAGCGCGGTGCCGGTGCGGGCCTCGTGGCCCAGCGGGTCGGCGCCGAGGCTGCCGCGTACGGCCTCGGGAGCGACGCCCTGCTCCTCGTACAGCCGCAGCAGCGCCGTCGCGGCGGACTCGGTGTCGGCGCCCGCGTCCAGTACGACGGGGGCGAGGTCCAGATAGACGCCGTCGAGCGCCCGGCCGAGGTCCGCGACGGGGATGCCGCCCTCGCCGAGCACCAGCCAGAGCGAGGTGACGCCGTTCTCCAGGTCGGCCAGGACGGTGCCGTCGCCGAGGGCCGCGTGCCGCTGCCGTACGTCCCAGCCGCCCGCGGTGCCGCCCTCGGGCCTGCCGCCGCGTGTGAACGGGGCGAAGCCCGGCAGCCCGGGGTCGGGAGCGGTGTCGCGCGCGGTGTACAGGGGGCGGGTGCGCAGCCCGTCCTCCAGCGTCGTGGACAGGGCGTCCTCAGCCGCGCCGCCGGAGACTTCCTTGCCGGACTTGCGCAGTACACCCTCGACCAGGCGTTGCCACTGCTCGTGCGTCGCGTCAGGGAACTCGGCGGCCAGGGAGAGCCCGTCGTCAGGCAGGACCGTCATGCTCGGATGTTAGGACAGGGGGCTCAGATGGCAGCAGAAGGCCGGGCTGTGACGTTTCCCTCGTTGCGGTTGTGATCCGGGCCTCTGGACGGGCCATGTGACGCCGTGCGCACGGCGGATGGGACCGGGAGCGGACATGCGCAGGGTCGCACAGTGTGTCGCTGTTGGGCTGAACGGGTGACTTGGCGTAAGAATTGGCAGGTGCAGGCATCGCAAGCGAGTCAGGTCAGGGGGAGCCGGTGAGCCGTTACGACGTCACCGATGAACAGTGGGAAGGGCTCGCCCAGGTCGTGCCGCTGCGGGGCCGGGACGCGTGGCCGTCCGCGGTGAACCACCGCTCGCTGCCGGAGGCCGACACCGAGACCCGCCGCCGTTTCGTCGTTCTGCGGGTCAATGTGTTCGCGGACGCGCGCGACGTGGCCGAGACCCTGATGGCCGGGATTCCGGTGCTGCTCGACCTGTCGAGCGCGGAGACCGAGGTCGCCAAGCGCGTCCTGGACTTCAGCACCGGCGTGGTCTTCGGGCTGGCCAGCGGGATGCACCGGGTGGACCGGAACGTCTTCCTGCTGACGCCGCCCGGGACCGAGGTCAGCGGGCTGATGGGCATGGAGGCGTCGGGCGGCTGAGGAGCCGTCATGGCCTCTCGTACGCGCCGCTCGTAGGGTCGTAGGACTTGGGCCGGGTGGACGGTGTGCCCTGTTTTGACCCGGTCGCCCGATCGTAGGAAGGTCCGAGGGCAAAACGGTTCGGCGCTCCGGGGCGGTCCTACGGTCCGCGTATGTCCGTGACCTCCCTGTCCGCCGTGCCGCCTGTCGCAGCCTCTGTCGTGCCGTCCGCCGAGCCCGCCGTACTGCCGGACCGCGCCCTCGACGCCCTCTCCGACGTGCGCGCCCGGATCACCGAGCTGCGGCTGTCCGCCTTCGCCGGGCACCGCCGGGCCGCGTTCCCGCTCGGCGCCGTCACCCTGTTCGCGGGCCCCAGCGGGACGGGCAAGTCGACCGCCCTCGCGGCCTTCGAGG
>NZ_WWIR01000279.1 GCF_009863025.1 Streptomyces sp. SID4985
CACGTCCCCTTCTCGCCGTACGCGGGTGCGGGTGGTACGGGCTTCCCGTTGCGCCCCCTGCGCCGTGCGCCGGTGGTGCGTACGGGGGTGTTTCCGTCCTGCTCGCGTGGGCTCGGTCTTGCGTTTGCGCAGGTCAGGTGGGGGATGGGTTGTATCGCACATGCGTTCGGGGGTGGGGGTATGGTGGAAGGGAACGGGTGTTCGATAAGGATGGGAGGTGCTCGTGGCGGGGTTTGTGCATTTGCGTGTTGTTTCTGGGTTTTCCTTGCGGTACGGGGCCTCGCATCCGGAGCGGCTTGTTGAGCGGGCTGAGGAGAGAGGGATGGGGGCTCTTGCGCTGACCGATCGGGACACGCTGGCCGGGGCTGTGCGGTTTGCCAAGGCTTGTGCGGGGAGGGGGGTGCGGCCGCTTTTCGGGGTTGATCTTGCTGTGGAGGAGGGAAGCGGGGGTTCTTCTCGGCGGCGGCCTGTTCGGGGTGGGGCTTTTGTGGACGAGTCGGCGTCCCGGGTGACCTTTCTGGCGCGGGACGGGGCTCGGGGGTGGGCTGATTTGTGTCGGATTGTCAGTGCTGCTCACTCGGGGGGTTCCGCTTCGCCCCGGCTTCCCTGGGAGGGCAATCGGGGGGACGGGCTCACCGTGTTGCTCGGGCCCGATTCCGATGTGGGGCGTGCTCTCGGGGCCGGGCGGCCCGATCGTGCCGCTCGGCTGCTCGCCGTCTGGCGTGAGGTGTATGGGGATGCCTTGCGGGTGGAGGTCGTCTGGCATGGGCGGGCCGGGTCTTTGCGGCTGGCTGCTCGGGCTCTTGGGTTCGCTGTCGAGCAGGGGGTGCGGCCCGTGCTCAGTAATGCCGTTCGGTATGCCGATCCGGGGCAGGGGGCCGTCGCTGATGTTCTCGATGCCTCGCGGCGGCTTGTGCCCATTGATTTCCGGAAGGAGCTGGACTCCGGGGAGGCGTGGCTCAAAGGGGCTTCCGACATGCTTCGGGTCGCCGAGCGGGTGGTGGAGGCCGCCGGGTATCGGCGGGAGGTCGGGTGGCGGCTCGTCGAGCAGACGCTGGCCGCTGCGGGGGAGTGTGCTGTCGATCCTGAGGCGGATCTCGGGATCGGGAGCGTTCGGTTTCCCGAGGCCCGGCTCGTGGGGGCCGGGCGGCGGACAGCTCAGCGGGCGCTTGCCTCGCGGGCCGCGGCGGGGATGGTGCGGCTGGGGTATGGCGGGCGGCGGGCCTACTGGGAGCGGATGCACGAGGAGTTGGAGGTCATCGCGCATCACGGGTTCGCTTCCTATTTTTTGACGGTTGCTCAAATTGTGGACGATGTGCGGGGCTTGGGGATTCGGGTGGCCGCTCGGGGGTCGGGGGCCGGGTCGCTCGTCAATCATCTGGTGGGGATCGCTCATGCCGATCCTGTGGAGCATGGGCTGTTGATGGAGCGCTTCCTGTCCAGGGAGCGTGTGGTGCTGCCCGATATCGACATCGACGTGGAGTCCGCTCGGCGGCTCGAGGTCTACCGGGCGATCATCGGGCGGTTCGGGGTCGAGAGGGTTGCCACCGTCGCCATGCCCGAGACCTATCGGGTGCGGCACGCCGTAAGGGATGTCGGGGCCGCTCTGTCCATGGATCCCGCCGAGATTGATCGGGTGGCCAAGTCTTTTCCGCACATCCGGGCGCGGGACGCGCGTGCCGCGCTGGAGGAGTTGCCCGAGCTGAGGCGACTGGCGGCGGAGAAGGGGCGGTACGGCCGGCTGTGGGAGCTGGTCGAGGCGCTGGACGCGCTGCCGCGTGGTGTCGCCATGCATCCGTGCGGGGTACTGCTCTCGGACGCCTCGCTGCTCGCTCGTACGCCCGTGGTGCCCACGAGTGGTGAGGGGCTGCCCATGTCCCAGTTCGACAAGGACGACGTGGAGGATCTGGGGCTGCTCAAGCTGGATGTGCTCGGTGTGCGGATGCAGTCGGCCATGGCGCACGCCGTCGCCGAGGTGGAGCGGGCCAGTGGGGAGCGCGTTGATCTGGAGGCCCTGCCGGAGGGGGATGAAGAAACGTATCGGCTCATCCGGTCCACCGAGACGCTCGGCTGCTTCCAGATCGAGTCGCCAGGGCAGCGGGATCTCGTGGGGCGGCTTCAGCCTGATTCCTTCGAGGACCTGGTAGTCGATATTTCGCTCTTCCGGCCCGGGCCCGTCGCCGCCGACATGGTGCGGCCGTTCATCGAGGCGCGGCACGGGCGTGCTCCGGTGCGTTTTCCGCACCGGGATCTGGAGCCGCCGCTGAAGGGGACGTACGGCGTCGTCGTCTTCCATGAGCAGATCATCGACATTGTCTCGATCATGACCGGGTGCGGGCGGGGGGAGGCCGACGCGGTGCGGCGGCTGTTGTCCGACGCGGAGCAACAGGCGCGTATCCGGGTGTGGTTCCGGCAGCGGGCCGGAGAGAAGGGGTACAGCGCCGAGGTGATCGAGCGCACCTGGGAGATCGTCCAGGCCTTCGGGTCCTACGGGTTCTGCAAGGCGCACGCTGTCGCCTTCGCCGTGCCCACCTATCAGTCGGCCTGGCTCAAGGCGCACCATCCGGCCGCCTTCTACGCCGGGTTGCTCACCCATGATCCCGGGATGTATCCGAAGCGGCTGCTGCTGGCCGATGCGCGGCGGCGGGGTGTGCCGGTGCTGCCGCTGGATGTGAACGTGTCCGCCGTCGCTCATCGAATCGAACTGGTGTCCGGTAAGTGGGGGGTGCGGCTGGGGCTCTCCGATGTGCACGGGATCAGTGGGGCCGAGGGCGAGCGGATTGTGGCCGGGCAGCCGTACGCCTCCTTGCGGGACTTCTGGGAGCGGGGGCGTCCCGGGCGGCCCCTTGCCCAACGGCTCGCTCAGGTCGGGGCGTTGGACGCCTTCGGGGGCAACCGGCGTGATCTCCAGCTGCATCTGGCCGAGTTGCAACGGGGGGTTCGGGGTGGGTATGGGGAGCAGTTGCCGTTGGGTGGGGGGAACCGGACCGCTTCGGTCGGGCTGCCCGATCTCTCCTCGGCGGAGCGGCTCAGCGCCGAACTGGGCGTGCTGTCCATGGACGTCTCGCGTCATCTGATGGACGACCAACGGGAGTTCCTGGCCGAGCTGGGGGTCGTGTCGGCGCGGCGGCTGCGGGAGGCGCGGCACGGGGAGACGGTGCTCGTCGCGGGTGCCAAGGCGGCCACCCAGACCCCGCCGATCCGGTCCGGCAAGCGGGTCATCTTCAGCACCCTGGACGACGGCACGGGCCTGGTCGACCTCGCCTTCTTCGACGACTCCCACGACGCCTGCGCCCACACCGTCTTCCACTCCTGGCTGCTGCTGGTGCGGGGCGTGGTGCAGCGGCGGGGGCCGCGCAGTCTGAGCGTCGTCGGCTCCGCCGCCTGGAACCTCGCCGAACTCGTCGAGCTGCGGGCCGAGGGCGGGCTCGACCGGGTGGCCGCCCGGCTGGCGGAGTCCGTGGAACCGGCGGGTGAGGACCGGGCCGGTGGCCGTCGTATCCGGATGGCCACCGGGTACGACATGCATCCGTGGGCCGATCTGCGGCCGGCGGGGGAGGGGGTCGCCCAAGGTCCCGCTGCCGCACGGAAGTTGTGGCACCAGAGTCCGGGGAGCGCGGGATGACCGTTCTCTGCGTGCGATTCCGGCTCGCGCACGGGCGTGAGGGGCTGCTGCCCGCGCTCGTGGGGCTCGTCGAGGAGTTCACACCGGTGGTGGAGGCGCTGGTGCCGGACCGGGTGCTGGCCGATCTCGGCGGCGCCGAACGGTACTTCGGGCGGGACGCCGTGGAGATCGCCCCGGTCATCCGGGTCCGGGCGCTGGCGCGGTACGGCGTCGACTGTGCCGTTGGTGCCGGGCCCGGGCCGATGCTGGCCCGGGTGGCGTCGCGTTCCGCCCGGCCCGGAGCCGTTCGGGTCGTGCCCGAAGAGCCAGGTGCGCGGGCGGAGTTCCTCGCCGGGCTTCCGGTGGGCGCGCTGCCCGGGGTCGGTGCCGCCACCGCCCGTACCCTGTGCGAGTACGGGCTCGACACCCTGGGACGGGTCGCCGCCGCGCCGCCGTCCACCCTTCAGCGGCTGGTCGGTGCCCGCGCGGCACGTGAACTGCGGGACGGGGCGCGGGGGATCGACCGGGGGCGGGTCGTGCCGAACGCGGTGGCCCGGTCGGTCGGGGCGGAACGTGCCTTCGGCGTCGATGAGTTGGACCCCGGTCGGCATCGTGGGGCCCTGCTGAGCGCCGCCGGTGAGCTGGGGTTCCGGCTGCGCGGGGGCGGGCAGGTCTGCCCGAATCTGACCCTCACCGTGCGCTATGCCGACCGGTCCACCACGACGCGTTGCCGTACCCTCGCGGAGCCGACCGCGCACTCGGCCGCTCTCACCCGGGCCGCCTACGGCATGTACGAGACGCTCGGTCTCCAGCGGGCGCGGGTCCGTGCCGTCGCGCTGCGCGCCGAGGGGCTGACCCCCGCCGAACACGCCTCCCACCAGCTCACCTTCGACCCCGTGGACGAGAAGGTCCGCCGGATCGAGGAGGTCGCCGACCGGGTGCGGGCCAAGTTCGGGCCCCGCGCGGTGATTCCGGGGACGCTTGCGGCCTGAGTGCGGCGAGTTACGCGTGTTGTGGGTGATTTGGGAGTGGCTGGAGTTCTATGGTCGGGTCCAGCCGGTCTGATGATGGTTCCTCAGTGTGCGTGTGTGTCTGATGCGTGATGGAACTTTTTACTGACGCGTAACTTCACAGTTGCACTACTCGTCCGTAACTTGACGAGTGAACCAGCATCCCGTGATCCGGATCACAGGGTCAGTCCGTGCACCCCCCTTGAGCCGCAAGGAGATCACACGATGCTGCCCTGGAAGCGAGCGTTCAGACCGCTCGCCTCGCTGCTCCTGGCCGCCGCGCTCGCCGCCGTCCCCACCGCCACCGCCCACGCCGCGACCGCGCCCAGCTCCGGCTGGAACGACTACTCCTGCAAGCCCTCCGCCGCCCACCCGCGCCCCGTCGTCCTCGTCCACGGCACCCTCGGCAACTCCGTCGACAACTGGCTCGGCCTCGCGCCGTACCTGAAGGACCGCGGGTACTGCGTCTACTCCCTCGACTACGGCCAGCTCGCCGGCGTCCCCGTCTTCTACGGCCTCGGCCCCATCGACAAGTCCGCCGAGCAGCTGTCCGCCTTCGTCGACAAGGTGCTCGCCTCGACCGGCGCGGCCAAGGCCGACCTCGTCGGGCACTCCCAGGGCGGCATGATGCCGCGCTACTACCTGAAGTTCCTCGGCGGAGCCCCCAAGGTGAACGCCCTCGTCGGCATCGCCCCCAGCAACCACGGCACCAACCTCAGCGGTCTGACCAACCTGCTGCCGTACTTCCCCGGCGCCGAGGCCCTGATCAAGGCCACCACCCCCGGCCTCGCCGACCAGATCGCCGGGTCGGCCTTCCTGACCAAGCTCAACGCGGGCGGCGACACCGTCCCCGGAGTGCGCTACACGGTCATCGCCACCCAGTACGACGAGGTCGTCACGCCCTGGCGCAGCCAGTACCTGACCGGCTCCGACGTCCGCAACGTCCTGCTCCAGGACCTCTGCCCGCTCGACCTGTCCGAACACGTCGCGATCGGCCTGATCGACCGCATCGCCTTCCACGAAGTGGCCAACTCCCTCGACCCGGCGCACGCCACCGCCACCACCTGCGCGTCGGTCTTCAGCTGACCGCCGCCGGGTCCTGTCCGGCCTGAGCCGCCGGACAGGACCCGGCACATACCGCGCGCGCCGCTCAGCGCCCGCCCCGGTCGCCGCCCGTCGAGCGCTGCCGCACCGAGAGGAACAGCGCCGCCGAACCGAGGGCCAGCACCCCGGCACCGACGACCGCCCCGTACGAGGTGTGCGGGGCGGTGCCCGTGTCGGCGAGATACAGCGACGTCACCGTGGTGACAGGGGAGTTGGCGGCCGGGGGTGCAGTGGTCGCGGGTGGGGTGGTCGGGGCGGGGGTCTCCTGTGCGCGCTGCCCGACCGCACGATGCCCGGCCGTCGGGTCGGCCGCTGCCGCCTCGATCCGTACCTCCTTCGACGCGGGGGGAGCCGACGCCGAGGGCGTGGGGGCCGGGTCCGGTCGGTGGGTCGTCGGAGCCGGGGCCGACGGGGGAGTCGTACCGCCGAAGTCCACGTCCGCGCAGGAGTGGAACCACTCCGCGCCGTCTGAGCCGTCCGGGCGGTGCCACACCGCGTACAGCACCTGTCTGCCGGTGCGCTCGGGGAGCGTGCCCGTGAACGTGTAGACGCCGTTCGAGGGGGTCGCGTCCGCCGCCCGCGCGACCGGGTGCGCCAGATCCAGTGACGACCAGGTCAGGGGCTGCGCCGGGTCGTAGCCGGACTTCGTCACGTAGACCTTGAAGCGGCCCTGGTGACGGGTGGTCACCCGGTACGTGAAGGTGTACGGCCCGCTGTGCACCTGGGGTGTGGAGTGGCCGGTGCCGACCAGGTCGAGGCCGTCGGAGTCCCCGTTCTCGACGCCGCACAGCTCGCCGCCTTTCGAGCTGTGCGGCGAGTCATGTGTCGACTCGTGCGCTGTTGCGCGCGTCGAGTCGTGCGCCGAAGCGGGCGCGGCGGCGAGGGCGAGCGGGGCGAGTCCGAGCACGGCCACGGCGGCGGCCGCCCGCAGCCTGGACATCCCCTGCCCGGGGTGAGCCGAGGGCGTGGGGAAGGGCATCGGAACTCCTCGCGGCATCGCGTCGTCCGGCCGCCGGACGGCCCGGCTTCCGTGGGGGGTGTGATCAGAAACTAGCCCCGGAAGCAGCCGAGTTGGCCCCGTCGGGGCGGTCGGGGGCGATCTTTATGGTCGCCTTAAGGGCGTGCTCAGGCTGGGCTCAGGTAGCGGGGGCCCCGGGCCGGTCCGGGGGCGTTGTCAGTGGTGGGTGCCATGCTGCGGGCATGAGTGAGGCGAGTGGATCGGTGGACTGGGACGTGCTGGCCGGCTCCTTCGACGAGGCGCCCGATCACGGTCTGCGCGCGCCCGAGGTGCGGGCCGCCTGGGACGCGCGGTTGCGCGGGTGGCTGCCCATACGCCCGGCCGATGTGCTCGACCTCGGCTGCGGCACCGGGAGTCTCGCGCTGCTCGCGGCCGAACAGGGGCATCGGGTGACGGCGGTCGACTCCTCGCCCGCCATGGTCGAGCTGGCCCGGGGCAAGCTCGCCGGGTGGGACGCGGCGGTGGTGCGGGGGGATGCCGCCGAGCCGCCGGTGGAGGCGGGGAGCGCGGACGTGGTGCTCGTCCGGCATGTGCTGTGGGCGTTGCCCGAGCCGGGGAAGGTGCTGCGCCGCTGGCGTGAACTGCTGCGTCCCGGCGGGCGGTTCGTGCTGGTCGAGGGGGTGTGGGGGACGGTCGCCCCGGTGGGGATACCCGCCGGCCGGCTCGCCGTGCTGCTGGAGCCGGTCGTGCGGGACGTGCGGGTGGAGTCGCTCTCCGGCGATCCGCTGCTGTGGGAGAAGGCCGTGGACGACGAGCGGTACGCGGTGGTGGGCACGGTGTGAGCCGCCCCGGCCGGAGGCGGGTCGCCCCGCCCCCGGGCCCCGGCTCAGGCGAGAAGAGTGTCGAAGGCGTTCGTCCGGGCCAGCGTCTCCAGCGCGTTCAGGGCGGCCAGCGCGGCGGCGGCCGCGTCCGGGTCGGACTCCGCGAGGCCGCTCGCGGCGAACTCGTCCTCGTCCAGGCGCAGTACGTCCTTGCCGTCGGCCGACAGCCAGAGGTCCAGGTCCAGGTCCTCGACGGTCAGTTCGGCGCCGGAGCGGACGGCCGGGCGGGTGATGTCGCAGTACCAGCCCTTCAGCGTGCCGTCCCCGGCCCGGACCTCCTTCACCGCGTACCACCGGTCGCGCCAGTAGTACTCGGTGAACACGTCCCCCGGCTCGAAGCGCACGAAGCCGAAGTCGCGCACGCCCTCGGCCGCCCAGGGGGCGCGCACGGTCAGCCGGGTGCCGTCGTCGGAGAGGAGCGCCGCCGGGTAACGGATCTTCGTGCGGCCCGCCTTGGTCAGGACGACCTCCAACATGCCCAGGGAATCAGGCGAGTTCGCGGACATACTGAACCTCCGTCGCGCACATCTCGTAACCGAGCCACTTGTTGACGGCGAGCATCGGGCCGTTGGTCGCGTCGTTGCCGGTGAACGCCTCGGTGATGCCGGCCGTGCGGGCCCGGTGCAGGGAGTGTGCCTTGGCCAGCTTGGCGAGGCCGCGGCCCCGATGGGAGCGGGCGGTGCCGGTCATGCCGCTGAGGTAGCGGCCCGCGCCGTCGGTGCGGGCCGCGGTGAACGCGACCGGGCGCCCGTCGGCCACGCAGACCATGGTCAGCTCGCGGTCCAGCAGCGGGTGTTCCCACGTCTCGTCGAGCCACGCCTCGTAGTCCGAGTAGGACATCGGCACCGCGCTCGGCTCGTCCGACGAGGTCTCCGCGTCCAGCTCGAACAGCGGCCGGGGATCGTCCGCGAAGTCGGCGGCCGTGCGCACCTCCACGCCGGGCGGGGTCTCGGGCAGCGGAGGGAGGTCACCGGTGGTCAGATCGCGGCGCAGGAAGTGGGCGGTGCGGCCCTCGGTGTAGCCGCGCCGCTCGGCGAAGGCACGGTTGCCGGGGGTGTCGAGGACCCAGGAGTAGGCCGTGGTCGCGCCGACGGACGCGAGATGCGCCTCCCCGGTCTCCAGGAGCAGCCGGCCCGCGCCGCGCCCGGTCCGGTCGGGGCGCACGTACACGTTCACATACCCCTGGCCCGGCTCGGTGCTCTCGTGCGCGACGCTCACCTGGGCCGTGCCGATCACCTCGCCGTCCTCCTCGGCGACGAGCGCGCGGTAGTGGGCGGCCGGGTGGATGCGGGCGATGACATGGCGGACGGATTCGGGGGTGAACAGGACGTACGGCAGGGCGAGCCGTCGTACGAGGGCGAAGCCCTCCGGGTCGGCCGGGACATCGGGACGCAGATCGCGTACGAGGACGGTCATGGGCAGGCACGCTACGAGGCCGCCGGGCGAAGGCGCCTCCCATTTTTCGCGCACGGCCGGGGCGCGTTCTGCCCGCGCCGCGCCCGCCCGCCCCGCGCCCCGCCGCGCGTGCGGGACAATCGGGGGGTGAGCCTGAAGATCCACATTGATGACGGCGCCCCGCCCTACGAGCAGGTGCGCGCGCAGATTTCCGAGCAGGCACGGGCGGGGGTGCTCCCGGTGGGGTACCGGCTGCCGACCGTGCGGGGCCTGGCAGAGTCCCTGGGGCTCGCGGTGAACACCGTCGCCAAGGCCTACCGCGCGCTGGAGGCCGACGGGGTGATCGAGACCCGCGGGCGCAACGGCACGTACGTCGCCGCCGCGGGCCCGGCCGCGAGCAAGGAGGCCGCGTCGGCCGCCCAGGCGTACGCGGAACGCGCCCACCGGCTCGGCCTCCCGGAGGACGAGGCCCTGGCCGCCGTACGGGACGCCCTGCGGGCCGCCTACGGGGAGCGGGGCTGAGCGGCCGCTAGCGCCCGGCCGTCGGCTCCGGGGTGCGCGTCACCGGCAGCCCCGCCTTGCGGGCCAGGGCGCCGAACTCCGCCGCGTCCTTCACCGCCGCGCCCCTGGGGTCGTTGTTGAAGTACGCGTACACGTCGTCCGTGCCGTCCCACGTCGAGGCGATGCGCTCCACCCAGCTCTCCAGCGCCGTGTGCCCGTAGCGCGGCCAGGGGCGGGCGCGGCCCCGGTGGAAGCGGACGTACCCCCAGTCGGCGGTGCGCCACAGCGGGGTGACCGGGCGGGACAGCACGTCCGCCCAGCACAGCGCCGCGCCCCGGGCCTCCAGGACGCCCCGTGTCTCGGGCGTCCACCAGGACTCGTGGCGCGGCTCGACCGCCACCCGCGTGCCCCGGGGGAAACAGGCCAGGCACGCGTCCAGCAGGGGCGGGTCCGCGCGCAGGGTCGGCGGCAGCTGGAGCAGGATCGGGCCCAGCCGGTCGCCCAGGCCCTCGGCGTGGCTCATCAGCCGGTGGACCGGCTCCTCGGGGTCGCGCAGCCGCTTGATGTGGGTCAGATAGCGGCTGGCCTTGACCGCCACCACGAAGTCCGAAGGCACCCGCTCCCGCCAGGACGCGAAGTTCTCGCGGGAGGGCAGCCGGTAGAAGGCGTTGTTCAGCTCCACCGTCGCGAAGAGCTTGGTGTACTCCTCCAGCCACAGCCGCGCCGGGCAGCCCGTCGGGTACACCACGCCCCGCCAGCTCTTGTATTGCCACCCCGACGTGCCGACGAACAGGGTCATACCTACATGAAAGCACCGAAGCGAGAGCCGTACCGGTGCGGACCGTGTGCTCCTACGGCGCGGACCGTGCGCCGCTACAGATACAGCCCCGCGTCCGCCCCCTCCCGCGCCCCCGGCACCGACGTCGGCCCGGTGCCCCGGCGCAGCGCGTACAGCTCCGCCAGGGTCGCGCCCTCGCGGCCGACCTCGCTCTCGTGCTCGCGGCCCTCGGCGCCCAGCCAGTCCATCGCCTCCGTGCGGGTCAGCGGGCCGACCTCGATGCGGGCCAGACAGCGGCCGGGCCGGACCACGGCGGGGTGCAGCCGCTCCAGGTCCTCGTTGGTGGTGACCCCTACCAGGACGTTGCGCCCCTGGCCGAGTAGGCCGTCGGTCAGGTTCAGCAGCCGGGACAGCGCCTGCCCCGCCGTGTGCCGGGCCTCGCCCCGGATCAGCTCGTCGCAGTCCTCAAGGAGGAGCAGCCGCCAGCGGCCCTTGCCCGTGCCGTCCTCCTCGCCGATCGCGATGTCCATCAGATAGCCCACGTCGGAGAAGAGCCGCTCCGGGTCGAGCACGCAGTCCACCTGGCACCAGTCCCGCCAGGAGCGGGCCAGCGTGCGCAGCGCCGAGGTCTTGCCGGTGCCCGGCGGGCCGTGCAGCAGGAGCAGCCGCCCGGCGATGTCCTCCGGGGTCGTCTTCATCAGGCGGTCCATCGCGGACGCGACCGGAGCGGTGTAGTTGGGCCGCACCTCCTCCCAGGTGCCCGCCGAGATCTGGCGGGTGGTGCGGTGCGGGCCGCGCCTCGGGGAGACGTACCAGAAACCCATGGTGACGTTCTCCGGCTGCGGCTCGGGCTCGTCGGCCGCGCCTTCGGTTGCCTGGCCGAGGATCTGTTTCGCCAGGTCGGCGGTGGTCGCGGTCACGGTCACGTCCGCGCCCCGGCTCCAGCGCGAGACCAGCAGGGTCCAGCCGTCGCCCTCCGCGAGGGTCGCGCTGCGGTCCTCGTCACGGGCGACCCGCAGCACGCGGGCGCCCTCGGGCAGCAGGGTCGCGCCGGAGCGCACCCGCTCGATGTTGGCCGCGTGGGAGTACGGCTGCTCGCCCGTCGCGAAACGGCCGAGGAACAGCGCGTCGACGACGTCGGAGGGCGAGTCGGAGTCGTCGACATTGAGCCGGATCGGCAGGGCGTCGTGTGGGTTGGCGGACATGCCGCCATGATCTGTCACGGATGCCCTCCGCGCACGGCATTTCCGCCCCTTCTCGGAGGGTGTTCCCAAGACCTGCCCGACGCCCCGATTCCGCCGTTACTGTGGTCCTGATGGGACGTCATGGGTGGTACACGGGGGATCAGCGGTGGCGGCTCACCGCGCTGCTCGGCGTGGGTGTGCTCGCCCTCGCCCTGGTGGTGACCCTGCTCAACACACTTCCCGGGCGTGGCGCGGACACCTCCGGCACCTCGCCCGACGGCGACCGGGTGCACGGCACGCCCGCCACCCCGGCCGGGCGCCCGCGGCCGTCGGTGGGCTGGGGCTTCACCCACACCCAGTACAGCGCGGACCGGGGCGGCGGCGCGGCCACCGAGCGCGTCGAGAAGCTGCTCTCCGACGACGGCGGCCTGCCGCAGGACCAGGCCATCATGGGCTGGGGCGCCGACAATCCCGAGCCGGTGAAGGGGCGTTACGACTTCGGCGCCCTCGACCGCCGCATCGACTTCGTCCGCGCCTCCCACGGCACCCCCGTGATCACGCTGTGCTGCTCGCCGGACTGGATGAAGGGCGGCACGGCGGGAGCCGACCGCACCGACTGGAGCCAGTCCGCCCTGGAGACCGCGCCCGACCCGGACCACTACGAGGACTTCGCCCGGCTCGCGGCCACCGTCGCCCGCCGCTACCCCGACGTACGCCACTTCGTCGTGTGGAACGAGTTCAAGGGCTTCTGGAACGACTCCGCGGGCCGCTGGGACTACGAGGGCTACACGAAGATGTACAACCTCGTCTACCGGGCCCTGAAGAAGGTCGACCCCGACATCATGGTCGGCGGCCCCTACCTGGTGATGGACAGCGTCGGCACCGGACAGGAGCACGCCTCCGCCGACCTGCGCGGCCCCTGGGGCGCCATGGACCAGCGGATCCTGGACGCCTTCCGCTACTGGAACACCCACAAGGCGGGCGCCGACTTCGTCGTCGTGGACGGCTCCAGCTACACCAACGACGAGAAGTTCCTCCCCGACGAGTTCGCCGCCACCGCCAAGTTCACGGCCGTCGGCGAGTGGCTGCGCCGCCAGACCCGTGACCTGCCGCTGTGGTGGGCCGAGTACTACGTCGAACCCGCCGACGCCGACGACCGGCGCGAGGGCTGGTCCGAGGAGCACCGGCTCGCCGTCCACGCCACCGCCCTGATCGCCATGGTCGACGGCGGCGCCGACTCCGCCTTCTACTGGAACCCTGAGAAGAAGAGCGGCACCGACTGCGCGGGCTGCCTGTGGACTCCGACGAGCGAGGCGGACGGCGGCCGCGCCCTGCCCATGTACGGCCTGTTGTCCCGCTTCCACGCGGCCTTCCCGCCCGGCACCCGGTACGAGACGGTGTCCGTCGCCCGCGACGACCGGCCCAACGTACGGGTCCTGGCGAGCGACCGGACGGTCCTGGTCGTCAACACCCTGAACCGGTCGATCAGCGCCCAAGTGGACGGCAGACGCTTCACGATGGACGCCTACGAGGCGAAGTGGCTGAAGCGCTGAGCCACTTCACCCCTGAGGCGCCTCAGCTCATCGTCACGAACCGCTGGACCAACGACGCGAGGAACACCGCGAGCAGCGGCAGCGAGAACCAGAACCCCGTCTGCAGCAACCGCAGTTGGCGCACACTCGGCCGCATCGCGACCCGTACGACCTCCCGCGCGGTCAGCAGCAGGATCAGCAGGACGGCCGCCAGGGCACCCACCACCGACCACGCCGTCCAGGTGACCTGCGGCCCGATCGGCCCCGGGTCCGGCTCCGGCACCGCGCCCGCGGGCCGCTCGCGCAGCGCGTACACCGTCACGTCGTCGTTGACCAGGACCCGTCGCAGCTCCTGCCGCGCGTCCAGGTTGGCCAGCAGCCGCGGCTCCCAGGTCGCCGAGTAGCCCGAGTCCAGCTCCAGATAGCGGACCTGGCTCTCGTTGACCATCAGATACGAGTTCGGGCCCGCGTCCTTCAGCGCCGTGACCAGGCCGGACACCAGTACCGGGTCGGGCGGGGCCAGTGTCGGCAGGTAGTTCACCCGCTCCATGTCCCGCGCGCCCCACGGCAGCGCCGGGGTCACGTCGTTCACCGGGTCGGTGCTCAGCCACAGCAGCCGTACGGTCGGCTCGTCGTGGGCGTACACCCAGTTCATCGCCGCGACCTCGCCGGGCCGGGTCCGCTCGAAGGTCTCGTTGCCCCAACGGGCCACCAGGAAGCCGCCGATCAGCAGCAGCCCGGCGAGCAGCGCGGCCACCGGGGCGAGGCTCACCCGGTCCTTCTCGCGTTCCTCGGCGGTGGCGCCGGTGCGCGGGAAGAGGGCGAGGGCGCCGAGCAGGGCCGCGCCCGGCAGCGCGAACATGAAGACGCGCAGCGCCATCTCGCCGCCGTACGACTGCATGCCGAAGCCGAGGAACGGCACGAACGCCAGCACCAGCAAGGAGCGTTCGCGGTAGCGGTGGTCGCGTCTGCGCCACCAGCCCCAGCAGGCCAGCGCCAGCACCGAACCGGCCAGCAGCACACGGGTGTAGAGGACCAGCTTGTGGGTCGAACTCCCGCCCTGGATACGGCCGGAGACCGAGCTGGAGACATTGCCGCCGACCCCGCCGAGGCCGCCGAAGAGGTCGTCGAAGTGTCCGGACCAGTACGGCTCTGCCATGAAACCGAGCCATGCCGCGACGACCACCGCGAACAGCAGTGGCAGACCGCGCAGTTCGCACCGGCCCAGGACGACCAGGACGGCGACCACGCCGAGCATCACGAACGGGGTCAGCTGGTGGGCCGGGACGCTCGCCGCGAACAGGCCGGTCAACACCAGGAGCAGTACGGCCCGTTGACGCCGGTCGGTGGGCTCCACCTCGGCCTCGCCGGGGCGCAGCCGGGTCCAGATGACGTGCGGGGGGCGGAACCAGACCAGCAGGATCGCCGCGAACACCAGATACAGCAGATAGGTGAAGCCCTGCGGGGAGAAGTAGTCCTGGCCGACCCAGCCGGCCAGGACGAAGATCCACACTCCGGTCCACTTGGCGCGCCAGCTCGCCCGCAGCGAGCGGGTCAGCAGGAACATCGGTGCCAGATAGGCGAGTTGGATGACGGTCGGCCACCAGCGGATGACCTCCGTCAGATCGCTCACCCCGCACGCCCGCGCCGCGAACGCCGTCACCGCGAAGAAGCCCGGCCAGCTCCAGCGGGCGTCCAGGTCGGGCACGGCGGAACCGGTGCGGTCGATGTAGTCGAGGAAGCCCAGATGCTGCCACGCCGTGGGGAAGCGCGGCTCGCTCTCGATCACGGCGGGCAGCGCGTGCAGGCTGATCACGGTCGCGAGCAAGGTGATCAGCAGCAGCGCCCGGTGCTCCCGGCGCAGCCACAGCAGTACGGCGAACACCGTCACCAGCAGCGCGGCCCCGGCCAGCGTGGGCAGGGGCAGCACGGAGACGAGACCGAGCCCGCCCATCGCGTCCAGGCCGACGTCGTCCAGGCGGAGCGCGGGCACCCAGTAGAGAAGGAGCGCGGCGATCAGCAGGCAGCCGAGGAGGAGTCCGGAGCGGGTGGGGGCGAAACGGGGGCGGCTGTCCGGCTCGGGGCCGGGGGTGTCCTCCGTGTCGAGGGTCCGGGGTGCCGGTTCCGTCTGGTCGGTGGCGGCGCGCTCGGTGGCGGCGTGCTCGGGGGCGACCGGCTCCGGTCTGCTCCGTTCCAGCCCGCTCTCGGGCAGTGCCGTTCCGAGCGGTGCGTCCGTCTTCTCGTGTCGTCCCGGCAGCACAGGGGTCCCTCCCGGCGGTGTCTCCGGTCCCGGGCGGCCGTCCGGCCGTCGCTCCACATGGTCGAAGTCCACACTCACCCCCAGGGCGAGTGTGTCCTGGTTCAGCGCCCAGCTCGGCCGCCGTCGGCGTGCGGTGCTTCCGGGCTTCGCCTCGCGGGTGCCGAGGTCGGCGAGGTCGCCGTCGGGCGCGATGACGTCGGGCGCGGTGGCGTCGGGCGGGCCTCCCGGTCCGGAGCGGAGCGTCCGCCACAGGCGCGGCGCCGCGATCGCCACGATCACCGCGAGGCTGGAGATCTCCGCGACGCCCGCGCCGGTCAGCCCCATCCGGGGCAGGAGCAGCAGCGTGAGCCCCAGCACCAGCACGCACAACAGCCCCTGGAGCCAGGCGAGTCCGGAGGTACGGCTCTGGGCGCGCAGCACCGCGAAGTACGTCTCCATGACGACCCGCAGCACCGCGCCGACCGCGAACCAGCGCAGCAGCGGGGTCGCCGCGTCCGCGTAGCCCGGGCCGAAGACGCCCAGGATCCAGGGGGCGCCGACGAACAGCACCGTCGCGATCGGCAGCATGATCCGCGCCATCCGCCTGAGCGCCGCGCGGGTGTTGGCCGCGAGCCGGGCCGGGTCGTGCGAGCCCTCCACGGTCAGCGAGGCGCCCATGTTGATGGCGAGCAGATTGGTCGTGCCGCCGATGGTGGTCGTGATGTAGAAGTACGCGTTGTCCTCGCTGCTCACCTGCGAGGCGATGATCACCGGGACCAGGTAGACCACCGCGAGCGAGAACAGCGAGCCGGTGTAGTCCCCGGCCAGGAACCTGCCGATCTCCCGCACCGACGGGGGACTGGCGTGCCCCTTGGTCGCCTCGATGTGCCGGGGCACCAGGCGCCGGAACACCAGCCAGCCCAGCGGCACCACCGAGGTCGCGATGGCCGCGACCCAGGACACGAAGACACCGGCGGCCGGGATCGCCACCGCGAACGCGACGAGCAGCCCCAGCTTCACCGCCGAGAAGACGGTGTTGCCCACCGGCACCCACGGCGCGCTGCGCAGCCCGGTCAGCACCCCGTCCTGCAGCGTGAGCAGATTCCAGGCGACGACGGCCGCGATGAAGCCGAGCCCGTTCACCGTGCCGTGCAGGAACCGGTACGAGGGGCCCCACGCGTTGAGCGTCAGCAGGAACACGACCGCCGCGAGGGCCACGACCAGTGAACTGCCCGCGTACGTACGGAGGATGAGGCGTCCGGTATGCCGTCCCGCCACCGGGATGAAGCGGGCCAGCGCGCCCGTGAGCGTCACCGCCGTGAGCCCGGCGAGCAGCTTCATCGCGGCGATGGCGGCCGAGCCCTGCCCGACCGCCGACTCGGAGTAGTAGCGCGCCGCCGCCAGCCAGAAGCCGAGCCCCAGTACGGCGGAGATGCCGGTGTTGAGCATCAGCGCGTAGGCGTTGCGGAACAGCGGACTGCCGCCGCCCTCGCGGCTCAAGCCCGGCAGGCGCAGGCGTCTGCCCGGCCGCTCGGGCGGCTCGGTACCGGGCGCGGCGGGCTCGGTCGTGGTGGTCGTCGTGTCAGACACGGGAACTGATGGCCTTCCGGCGGACCTGGCGTGCTCTTCGGACGAGTGCGTAACCCTTGGTGAGCAGACGGTCCTTGGCGAAGTGGCAGGCGATCGCCCGGCCTTGGACCAGCTGCTCGAACTCCTCGACGCCGGTCGCTCGGCGCACGGTGACGCGCCGCAGGGCGTAAGGGCCCTGCGCCCGCCGCGCGAGCGCGTTGCCGACGGCGAGCGCCTGGGCGTACCCGGCCGAGCGCACGGCACGGCGCACCCGGCGGTCGGAGTAGCCGTACGGATAGGCGAACGACGTCGGCCGTACGCCCAGTTCGCCGGTGACGATGTCGGTGCTGCGGTCCAGCTCCCACTCCAGCGCGCCGTCGTCGAGCTGGTCGAGCTGCGGGTGGCTGTGGCTGTGCCCGCCGATCTCGACCCCGGCGGCGGCCAGTTCCCGCACCTGGTCCCAGTCGAGCATGGTGTCCAGGGCGCCGCCGGTGTCGTAACGGCCCCTGATCCAGCCGGTGGAGACGAACACCGTGGCCGGGAAGCCGTGTTGGGCGAGGACGGGCAGGGCGTGCCGGTGGACGCCCTCGTAGCCGTCGTCGAACGTGATCAGCACCGGGCGCGGGGGGAGCGGGCGCCTGAGGCGCCAGTGCTCCGCGAGCGCGGTGGTGGTGAGCGGAGTGAGTCCCAAGTCGCCGATGAGCGCCATCTGTTCGGCGAACGCCTCGGGGGCGACCGACAGGGTCCGGGTGGCCGCGTTCGGCGCGGCGGCGACCGCGTGGTACATGAGAACCGGTACGGCCGCCTCGCTCATGCCTGTGCTCCCTTCGCCTCCGGTGCCGCCGTGATCCCTGCCCCGATGGGTGCCACGGAGAACGTCGGGGCGCCCCGCCGGGCCCGTGCGCTGCCGATCGCATAGCCGCCGGCCGCCGTGAGCACGCCCGCGACGATCGCGCCCGCGCGGCCCGCGCCGCCCGCTCTGCCGAGCAGCGCGTCCCGCAGCCCGCGCACCACGCCGACGGGCAACACCCGTGTCGTGTAACGCCGTTCGGACTCCAGTCCCTTGTCGGCGCCGACGCTGCGGGCCACCAGCGCCTTCGACAGCCCCTCCGCGTAGGTGCGGGTGCGGAAGTAGGCGAAGCGCTCGCGGGCCTTCGGCACCCGGTGGTGGATGACCGCGCGGTCGTCGACGAGCAGGACGGCGTCCGGGCGGGCCCGGGTGAGCCGGATGCACAGCTCCGTCTCCTCGCAGCCCAGCGGGCGGCGGTCGCCGTCCCGGCCGATGCCGGTGGCGAAGCCGCCCGCCGCCTCGAACGCCGTACGCCGGAAGGAGGCGTTGCCACCGAGGACGTTGCGCACCCGGACCCGGCCCGGTGCCAGGCCCCGGTAGCTGCAGCCGACGACCCAGTCGAACTCCTCCGGGAACCAGTCCGGCCGCCGCCCCGACGCCCACACCGGGACCGTACGGCCGCCGACCGCCAGGACGCGCGGGTCGGCGTACCCCTCCGCGAAGTGGCGCAGCCAGTCGCGTTCGGCCACGGCGTCGTCGTCGAGGAAGGCGATGACCTCGCCGTGCGAGGCGCCGATGCCGGTGTTGCGGCCCGAAGACAGGCCGCGCGGACCGGCGTTGGCGAGGACGCGGACGGGGCCGGTGGTGTTCCCCCCGCCGGAGTCCCCGTCCTTGAACTCCCGTGCCAGCCGCTCCAGCAGCGCCGGGTTGTGGTCCACGACGAGGAGTGTCTCCAGCGCCGGGTACGACTGCGTGCGCACCGAGGAGACCGCCGCGAGGATGTCCTCCCAGCGGTCCTCGGTGTACACACAGATCACGACGGAGATGCCGGGATCTCTCAAGACAGCTCTCCCCGCACGGAGTTCGCCAGCGCGGCGGCCCGGCGCTCACGGCGCAGGGCACGGCGGTTGGACCGCTCCTGGAGGATGACCCGCAGCACCCGCAGCCCGTCGCGCACGGCCCGCAGATTGCTGGCGCCGTGGATGCGCAGATACTCGTGGCTCGGGATCTCCTGGACCCTGAGGCCCGCCTTGACCACTCTGATGTTCATCAGGGTCTCGACCTCGAAGCCGGTGCAGTCGAGGTCGATCTTGTCCAGGCAGTGCCGCCAGAAGGCGTTGTAGCCGTAGCACAGGTCGGTGTAGCGGGCGCCGAACTTGCGGTTGACGACCGTGCACAGCGCCCAGTTGCCGAGCCGGCGGATCAGGGTCATGTCATCGGTGCCGCCGCCGTTGGCGAACCGCGAGCCCTTGGCGAAGTCGGCGCCGGAGACCAGCGCGGAGACGTACGACACGATCTCGTTGCCGTCGGCCGAGCCGTCCGCGTCGACCATCACGATGATGTCGCCGGAGCAGGCCGCGAAGCCGCTGATCAGGGCATCCCCCTTGCCCTTGCCCCGCTGCCCGACGACCTTGACGCCGGGCCACAGCGAACGCGCCACCTCCACGGTGTCGTCGGTGGAGTTGCCGTCGACCAGGACCACTTCGTGGATCCAGTCCGGCAGGGTCTTGAAGACGTACGGCAGGTTCTCCGCCTCGTTCATGGCGGGAATGACCACGCTGACCGGCGGAGTGATCGCCAGATGCGAGGAGATGGGCCGATAGGAGCCCGCGACCACGGGCTCGGGGCCCTGACTGGACATGGGCAGAACGGAACTCATGACGGTGTGATCCCTCTCGTCCGGCGGACCGCCCGCCCCTGGGCGGCCCGGCTCTGTGTCCGGTTCGAAAGGGGGGTACTCACCCTCGGCACGGCGAAGAGCGGTCTGCCGTGTACAAGGACGAGCTGGCAAAGCTGCCGGTCTGCCGACGTGCGGGCAGCCGGTCGCGCGGCCCGGCCCGGTCACCTGAAGCGGTCACCGAGCACGGCACCCCCCTACCGCGCCCCGCCTCGGAATGTCGCCGGTCCTGAGCCCTCCCCTGAACCGAGTGCGACCGACCGATGCGGGTGAGATGTACGACGGTATTGACGATTGAACACGAATGGCAAGGTGTGGACGTGGCCTCACCTTTTTGTTGGTCTGTCCGTTACACAACCTTGGCCCATGTTCCTCATTCCGGCAGCCGTTTTCCCGAACTCGCCTTCATACGACGGAAGATGACCAGAAAGAGCAGCAGGCTCAGCCCGGTCACGGCTACGATCCCGCCCCGCACCGACCAGCGGTGCACGGCGAGCATGGCCTGCGCCACGAGCATGTCGAGGACGACCGCCCCCGCGAGCGCGGCGACGAGCCGGCCGTAGACGTCCAGGCCGCGCAGGGCGAGCCAGATCGCCGCGGCCGGTGCGGTCAGCAGGAAGAACAGGGTCGACGGACCGCGCAACGGCGTGTGCGCGTCCGTGAGCGCGAGCAGCGCGCCGCATCCGGCGACGGCCGTCGCGGCGCCCGCGAGCAGTGAACTCGTGTTGCCCGACGATGACTTGACAGAAATTGACCGCATGGGCCGACTTGCCCCCCGACGCGCCGGATGCCGGGCTTCAATGTGTCCTAGGCGTGTGCGGGCCGTCAAGACGGCCTGTGCCGCACGTGCGTTCCCGTGACGGGCGTGAACTCCGTGACGAAGACGCTTATGTGATGTGCCGTCAACACGTCTGTAAAGCCTGCGCAATATGTGGGGCCGTGAAGTTCCTGGGGCGATCCTGTCGAGAGATAGTTGAGAGCCAAATAGTTTTGGCATGAACACTTCCGATCAACGCGCGTAGCCGGTACCACAGTTGCGGCAGAGATCCTGCTAAAGGGAGGTTCCATGAGACGTACCCGACTTGCGGCATACGTGACTTCACTCCTCCTCGCCACCGGCCTCGGGATGGCCGGAGCCGGACAGGCCCAGGCCGCCGGTGGCGGCTATGTGGCGCTCGGCGACTCCTACTCCTCCGGAGTCGGCTCGGGCAGCTACATCAGCTCCAGCGGTGACTGCGACCGCAGCACCAAGGCGTACCCCTACCTCTGGAACGCCGCGCACGCCCCGTCCTCGTTCGCCTTCAACGCCTGCTCGGGCGCCCGCACCGACGAGGTGCTCGCCAACCAGCTCGGCTCCCTCAACTCCTCGACCGGACTGGTGTCCATCACCATCGGCGGCAACGACGCCGGGTTCGCCGACGTCATGACCACCTGCGTCATCCAGTCCGACAGCACCTGCCTGTCCCGCATCAACACCGCGCGGGCGTACATCGACTCCACGCTCCCCGGCAAGCTCGACGCCGTCTACAACCAGATCAGCGCCCGCGCCCCGTCCGCCCGGGTCGTCGTCATCGGCTACCCCCGCTTCTACCTCCTCGGGCAGAGCTGCCTCGGCCTCTCCGAGACCAAGCGGTCCGCCATAAACGGCGCGGCCGACTACATCAACAGCGCCATCCAGAAGCGAGCCCAGGCCCACGGCTTCGTCTTCGGCGACGTCCGCAACACGTTCTCCGGCCACGAGATCTGCTCCGGAAACTCCTGGCTGCACAGCGTCGACTGGCTCGACATCGGCGAGTCCTACCACCCCACGGCCGCCGGACAGTCCGGTGGCTATCTCCCCGTCCTCACCAACGCGGCCTGACCCTCACGGGTGAATCCGCCGCTGACGGGCGTCCCTTGTAAGGGTGACCCTTGTGAGGGCGAGCGGCTCGTCAGGGTGAGTACGTAGCCGAAGCGGAGGCCCCGTCCGTCGGGGTCTCCGTCGTCGCCGTCCGGCACGTCACCGAGAACGGCACCTGATTCGACTCCGCCTTCACCGGCGAGCGCACCTCCACGCCGATCGCGTTCTCGATCGTCCCGCTGTCCGACCAGGTCGTCACGGTCACCCGCACCCGCTTGGTCAGCTCCCCGCCCTCCGGGAACGACAGCGTCCGCCAGCCGTCGTCCGGCAGCGAGCCGTGCGCGAGCCGCCAGCGGTACTCCACCTGGGCGGGCACCCTCCCCACCGTGAACGTCGCCGTGAACGCGGGCGCGCCGTCCTCCGGCGGCGGGCAGGTGTCGTCGTACTCCGTGTGTTCCCCCGCCACCGTGACGTGCACGGACTGGGCCGGGGCACTGCTCGCCGGGCTGCTGCTGGTGCGCGTGGGCGGGGGCGCGGCGGTCTTGGTGTTCCGGGTGGGGGAGCGGCTCGTGGTGCTGGTGGTGGTCGGGCTTCCGCCGGACTTGCCCTCGTCGCCCCGCTTCCCGTTGTCGCGGTCCAGGAGGGCGTAGGTGAGACCGGCCACGGCCAGGACGAGCGCGAGCACGCCCGCGATCAGGGCGACACGGGCGCCACCGCTGGTGGTCGGCTGCGGCCTTGTTTCCCCTCCGGCGGCTCCGGTTCCGGCTCCGGCTGCGACCCCGGCTCCGGCCGCCGCTCCCGCTCCCGCACCCGCGAGGGGGGTCGTGGGCCGGGGCGGGGTGGGTGTGGGTGGCTGTGGGGTCCAGACGGTGGGGGCGTACGGCACGGTGGGCAGCGTCTCGGTACGCGGTGTGCCGCCCGCCGCGACGAGGCGCAGGTCCTGCTCGGCACGCCCGGCGGGGAGACGCTCGGCCGGGTCCTTGCGCAGCAGGCCCTCCAGGACCGGCGTCAGCGGACCGGCCCGGCGCGGCTCCGGCAACTCGTCCTCGACCACCGAGCGCAGCGTGTTGAGCGGGGTGTCCCGGCGGAACGGCGAGCCGCCCTCGACGGCCGCGTACAGCAGCACACCCAGCGACCACAGGTCCGACTCCGGTCCCGGCGTACGCCCCAACGCCCTCTCCGGCGGCAGGAATTCGGGTGAGCCGATCACTTCGCCGGTCATGGTGATGGCGGAACTGCCCTCCACCGTGGCGATGCCGAAGTCGGTCAGCACCACGCGGCCGTCCTCGGCGAGCAGTACGTTCGCCGGCTTCACGTCCCGGTGCAGCACCCCGGCGCTGTGCGCGGCGCGCAGCGCGGCCAGGACCTCGGCGCCGATCCGTGCCGCCCGGTCCGGGGGCAGCGGTCCGTCCGCCTCCAGCGCGTCCGCGAGCGACCGGCCGCGCACCAGCTCCATCACGATCCAGGGGCGGCCGCCCTCCATCGCCACGTCGTACACCGTGACCACGTTGCGGTGCGAGACACGGGCCGCCGCCCACGCCTCGCGCTCCAGCCTGGCGTACATCCGCTCCACGTCGGAGGCGGGCAGACCCGCCGGGGCCCGCACCTCCTTGACGGCCACGTCACGGTGCAGCACCTCGTCACGGGCGCGCCACACCGTGCCCATGCCGCCCTGGCCCAGCGGGGACAGCAGACGGTAGCGGCCCGCGATCAAACGGTCGCGTCCCGGTTCTTCTGACACGGGCGCCCCCCACGGCATCTCGCGCGATTCCTCCCCAAAAGTAGCTCAGCCGAAGGCCGTTGCGACCCCCTTGAGCATCAATCCGGCGCCCAGGGCCACGACGGTCAGCGCAGAGGCGAGCGGGAGTGAGCGGCGGGCCAGGGCGGTCAGGGGGTGGGCGGTGCGGCGCGGGTGACGGTCGAGGAGCCGGTTCACCCGTGAGCCCAGCCGGACGACGGCGAAGCCCGCCGCAGTCAGCGTCAGCGCGAGCCCGGCACCGTACGCGACGACGAGCAGCAGCCCGAACCAGGCGTGCCCGAGCGCCGCCGCCCCGACCAGCACGACGACCGCGGAGGGGCTGGGCACGAGACCACCGGCGAAGCCGAGCAGGATCGTGCCGCGGAGGGTGGGGGCGGTGGGGTGGGAGTGGGTGTGGCCGTTGTGGGTGTGGACGAGGGTGTGGGGGGCGTCTGCGTGGGGGTGAGGGTGGGGGTGGTCGTGGGTGTGCGGGTGGTCGTGCGCATGTGTGGCGTCCACATGGTGGTCGTGGGTATGTGCCGCGCCCACATGGTGCTCATGCACATGTGTCCCGCCCACATGGTGCTCGTGCACATGGTGATCGCCCCGAGCGTGTTCGTGCCCCGCGCCCACCAGGGCCAACGGACGGGACTCCGCGTGCTGATGGGCGTGGGGGTGCGGGTGCTCGTGATCGTGCTCGTGACCGTGGTCATGGTGGTGGTCGTGCCCATGGTCATGCCCGTGCGCGTGCTCGTGTCCGTGCTCGTGCCCCGCGAGCCCGCGCCCCCGCCACGCCTTCCGTACCAGCGTCGCCCCCGCCACCAGCACGAGCGCGCCGCTCGCCACGCCCAGCCAGGCGATCACCGAGGGGGCCGCGGCGGAGCCCGCCGTGACCAGGACGCCGAGGCCGACCACGCCCAGGGTGTGGGTGACGGTCACCGAGGCGGCGAGGGGGAGGACGTCCCGCATGCGGGCCCGGCCGCCCCGCGCGGCGGCGGCCGCGGCCATCATGGTCTTGCCGTGTCCCGGGGCGAGCGCGTGCATCGCGCCGAGCACGACCGCGATGAGCAGCGCCAGCGCGGCGAAGCCGACGGTCAGGTGATGCCGGGCGACCAGGTCGTTCAGGGCCTGGGTCCAGCGGTCGGCGCCGCGCGGCAGCACCGAGGCGGCGGGCGCGTCCCGTTCCGCCGACAGGGCCGCGCCGCCGGGCCGTACCCCCAGCCGTGCGGTGGAGGTGTCGGCGGGGGAGGACAGCAACTGTGCCGGGTACTGGGTGAGTTCGTGGGAGACCGACTTCGACGGCACGTCGGAGCGGGTCAGCGTCACCCGGTCGCCCCGCGCGGTGATCTCCCGCCAGCCGGGCCCGGAGGACACCCCCGCGCTGTGGAAGCCGACGGTCAGCGTCGCGCCCTTGGGCAGCGGGGCCCGCTCCGCGCACTCGACGCGCAGGGTCTCGAGCCCCGCCTGCCCCGGCCGCAGCCGTGCCGTGGCCGAGGTGACGGTGAGCGCGACGGGGCGCCCGTCGACGGTGAGCCTGCTGCCCTGAGCCGCCGTAGCGCAGCGCTGCCGGGCCCACTCCGTCGTGCCCAGTCGTTCGAGGTCGGGCTTGGCCTGGGTCGCCGGGATCTCCGCCAGGTCCTCGACATGGGTGACGCGCAGCTCGCCGGGGGCGGCCACGAGACCGTCGTAGTGGTTGACGGTGAAGTTGCCGAGCGGGTGCGCGCTCGCGGCCGTCGCCGGGCCGAGCGCGAGGGCGCAGGCACCGGTGAGGACGGCGGCGGCGACGGCCAACGGGCGGCGGAGTGAGGTCACTTGGTGTCCTCCAGTGCCTTGCGGGCCGTGGCGGCGCCGAGCGGGGAGAAGCCGGGGTTGAGTTTCAGCGCGGACCGCAGCGAGGCGCGGCCCTCGCTCTTGTGGCCCGTGGCCAGTTCGATCACGCCGAGGTGGTAGCGGAAGAGGGCGTTGCGGTAGCCGGTGGCCGTCGCGCGTCGGGCGTACGAAAGCGCCTCGCGGTCCTGGCCGTTGACGTGCAGCGCCCAGGCCAGGGCGTCCGCCGTGTGCACGGTGTGGCGGCGGGCCCACTCGGCGCGGGCCGCGCGCAGGGCGGCCTTCTTGTCGCCGTGATCGGCGGCGGCGAGCGCGGTGTCGAGGTCGGCGTCGACGCCGTTGGCGTGGGCGATCGCGATCCACGCCTCGACCAACGCGTACTGGTCGTGCGCCCGTTCGCGGTCACCGGCGCCGCCGCGCGCCTCGTACAGCTCGCCGAGTTCGACCAGCGGGCCGGGCAGCGGGTAGCGCGCGACCACGAGTTCCATGCCCTTGATCGCCGCGGCCCGGTCCCCGCTCGCCGCCTGGGCGCGGGCGCGACCCTCCAGCGCGGGGAGGTAGTTCTCGTCGGCGGCGAGGGCGCGGGCGTAGGAGGTGAGGGCGGACTTGTAGTCACCCTGGTTCCAGGCGAGTTGGCCGAGCTGCGCGGCCACGTACGCGATGTCGCCCTTCGACGTGGCGGCGCCGAGCGCCTGCTCCAGCACGCGCCGGGCCGCCGGTACGTCGCCGCGCAGCTCGCGGACATAGGCGTACCGCGTGAACACGGGCACGCCCGGCTTGCGGGCGTCGGCGGTGTCGGCGGCGCGGGACGCGTCGTCGTACCGGCCGAGTTCCACCAGCGCGTCGATACGGGAGGACAACGCCCGTTCGCTGTAAGGGTTTTCGGCGAGCGCCCGGTCGGCGTTCGTGAGCGCTCCCTTGAAGTCGTGCCGGGCGGCGGCGAGCGCGGCCTGTCCGGCCAGCGCCTGATCGCTGTGCGGGGAGAGCGAGAGGGCCCGCTTCAACGCGGCCTGCGCCTGCGGGTACCGGGCCGGGTCCCCCTTGGTCCGCGCCTGCTCCACATAGGCGAGACCCAGCGTGGCCCATCCGTCGGAGTCCCTCGGCTGCGCCTTGAGATGCGCCTGCAGCGCGGCGATCGCCGCGTCCGGGTTCCCGCTCGCCAGCGCCCCCGGGTCAACGGCGGCCGAGACCGCCACGGCGGCCACCGGCGCCTTGTCCCGCGCGGCGCCGACAGCGATGGCACCTCCGGTGACGGCGATGGCGAGCAGCACGGCGATCCCGGCCCGCTCCGCGATACGCCGGGTCCGTCGGGGCGTGTCGTCGGGGCGGTCGGCGGGGCGAGCGGGGGTGTCCTGCGCGGTGGGGGAGGGCTCCGCGGGCGGAATGCTCCCCGGCGCCTCGTCGGTGCCGACCCCCTCGACCGCCAGGGGCGCCCCGTCGCGCTCGACTTCCTCCGTCGTCAACTCCCCTTTGTCTGAGGTCGTTTCCTCGGTCGTTCCGCCGGAGGCCGTCTCGTTCACGCGCGGGGTCATGCCCTCTCCAAGGTCACCTGATGGGGTCGGAAAGATGGGCGCGGTCCGCCGTGGGGGAGTACGCGGACCGCGCCCGGTCAGGATTAGTACGGACGCTGCATACGGCGGCGCCACCAGCCGAAGGCGACACCGATCAGCAGGACTCCGGCCGCGCCCGCGGCCGCCGAACCGGCGATCAGGACGGTGTTGTTCGAGCCACCAGCGGCGGAGGCGGGCTGGAGGGCGTCACCGAGGGCGCTGCGGACGTCGGCACCGGCGGTCGTGCCCTTGGCGAGGCTGCCACGCGAACCGGCCGTGGGCTGGGCGACGTACGGGAAGTACTTCTCGAACTTCTGGTCGTTCGCGTCGACCGCGTCACCCAAGTCGTTCTTGGAGCCGACCAGTTCACCCTCGACGACCTGGAGGGCCTCGTCCACGACGTCGTCGGTGAGCCGACGCCCGTTCGGGAAGCCCGCGTTGTCGCCGTCGAGCACGCCGAGCCGCTTGGGGTGCATGGCGGGCTTGATGGAGGTGTTCAGCCGCAGCTGCTCCGAAGGCTTCACGTTCGGCGGCTGGTTGAGCCCCTTGACGCCCTTGAGGAACACGTCGACCAGGTCGTTGCGCGGCTCGGCAGGCGCCTTGATCTTGTAGATGCCCTCGATCAGCTTGGGCAGTTCGGGGTTGGTGACGTTCTTCAGGAACTGCGCGTCGTGGGAGGGCTGGGACGCGTTGAAGCGGTCCTTGTCCTTCTGCGGGTTGACGACCTCGTTGACGAGCGGGTTGCCGAGACGCGAGACCTGCGAGAAGTAGCCCTGGGCGTTGCGCCGTTGGGTCGTGGACCAGATACCGACGACCGGCTGCTCGGCGGACTGGCGGATCAGGCTGTTGGGGACCTGGAGGGCGATCGTGTTGACGTTGTAGCCCTTGAGGGTGTCGCGCCCGACCTCGCTCAGGTTGCCGCCGTAGAGGAGGTCGAAGACGCGCAGGTCCAGGAAGAACGGGTCGTCCGCCTGGCCCGCGAACGTCGCCGCTCCGGACGCCGACTTCTTGATCGCCTGGTCACGCAGCTTCGCGTACTCCGGCATGGACGCCTTGCCCACGTTCGACGGCGCGACCGGAGCGTTCCGGACCATCTTGTACTTCGACATCACGTGATGGTTCTTCGACCGGATCACTTCGATGTCGTACGTCTGCGTCACGTTCAGGTCGGGATCGTCCAGGCTGGTGACCGGACCGGTGTTGTAGAGGAACGTGTTCCCGTTCTTCGTATGGGTCTTGAACGTGTAGCGGAAGGTCAGGTCGTCCTGCGCGTCCCCGTCGCTGTCGACGTGGATGTCGTACTGCGCGTCGTCCGCGAACGTGTAGAAGTTCGGGCCGCCCGCGGGGTCCTCGAACGGGATCCAGTTCGCCACGATCGTCGTCGTGTCCGGCTTGTCCGGGCTGACGAACGCGTACAGGTCGGTGTTGTCGTACTGCGGGGTGCCCGAGATCAGCGGGGCCTCGCGGTGCGAGGAGGCGGAGGCCGCCCCGGGTGCCAGTGCGGCGGTACCGGCGGCCGCGAGCCCGCCGGCGGCCAACGCGCCGCAGATGAGCGGTATCAGGCCCTTGCGCCCCGTGCCGCTCCTGGAAGAAAGAGGTGTCATGCCGTCCGTCCTCAGTGCCAACTTGCCTTGACGGACGGGTATACGGAGCGGAGAGGGCTTTCGGATTGGCCGTCGGGGAATTTTCTTTTCCTCGTTCCCGACCCGCGTTTTCGCGCCTCCGGTCCGTATCCTCCGCCGGAGGTGTGCGTTCGTGCGGATGCGTGGGGTCACGGGCAGTTCCGGCTGCGGCCGGGGGAGCCAGGTGAGGGGGGCCCGGATGGAGGCGGACCAGCTACTGGTGCGCGTGGCCGGTGGTGACCAGAAGGCCTTCGAGGAGCTGTACGCGCTGGTGTCCGGGCCGGTGTTCGGACTGGTCCGGCGCATCGTGCGCGACCCCGCGCAGTCCGAGGAGGTCGTCCAGGACGTGCTGCTCGAACTCTGGCGCTCCGCGACCAGGTTCGACCCCGCCCGGGGCAGCGCGCTCTCCTGGATCCTCACCCTCGCCCACCGCCGCGCTGTGGACCGGGTACGCAGCGTCCGCGCGGCCGGGGAACGCGAGCAGCGCGAGGCCCTGCGCGCCGGTGAACCCGCCTTCGACCACGTCTCCGAAGAGGTCGAGGCCGGACTGGAGCGTGAGTGGGTGCGCCACTGTCTGGACCGGCTCACCGCGCTCCAGCGCCAGTCCGTCACCCTCGCCTACTACGACGGCTACACCTACCGTGAGGTCGCCGAACGGCTCTCACTGCCGCTCGGCACCGTCAAGACCCGGATGCGGGACGGCCTCATCCGACTGCGCAACTGCCTGGGAGGTGCCGCGTGAGCCTCCTCGGACGGCTGCTGCGCCGCGACGACCCGCACTCCCTCGCGGCGCCCTACGCCCTCGACGCCCTCGAACCCGGCGAACGACGCCGCTTCGAGCGGCACCTCGCCACCTGCGACCGGTGCGCCGTCGAGACCCGCGCCCTCGCCGACGACGTGGTCCGGCTCGCCTGGTCCACCACCACCGTCGCGCCGCCCGACGCCCTGCGCGAGCGGGTGTTCGCCGCCGTCCGCGCCACCCCGCAGGAACCGCCCGCCGCGCCGGTCCGCAAGCGCGTGGCCCAGCTGCCCCCACATGTGTGGGGAGCACAGCCGCCACCGGCCCGCCGTACGCGCCCGCTGCTGGTGCCGTTCGCCACGGCGACCGCCGCGGCCGCGCTCGTCGTCGCCTCCCTCTTCGCGGTCCAGGCGAACCGCACCCAGGACCGGCTGGCCGCCGAGCAGGCGCGCTCGCGTGAGATCGCCCACGTCCTGGCCGCGCCGGACGCCCGAGCCACCGGCGGGACGGACGCACGCGGTCGGAGCATGGCCGTGATCGCCTCCGCCTCGGAAGGGCGGGCCGTCGTCACGCTCAGCGGTTACGGCACCCCGAGCGGAGGGCGCGTCCACCAGCTGTGGCTCGTGCGCCCCCACGCGCAACCGCGCTCCCTCGGGCTCCTCACCGGCGACACGCCCTTGGTCGCCAAGGGACTCGACAAGTCCTCGGCGTCACTCGCCGTGACGGTCGAACCCGACGGCGGTTCAGTGCGCCCCACTGGCCAGCCCATTGTCCAACTCACCCTGAAATCGGTCGGATTCGGAGAGTAGTCAAAGCGGGATGATCAACCACCTTGTGGGGAAGGTGAATCCCGTGGCCGAGATACACGTGTGCCCAACCGGGACGATAGGGTTACCCTGCCCGGGCCGGGCGGATTCGTACGGGTGGGGAGTGACATGGAACAGATAACGATGCGCAGCAGGGCCAGGGTTCCTGCGATCACCTGCGGCAGCAGCGCGAGCAGTTCGCGCCTGGACCGCCATCTCTCGGTGCTGGCGGGCCCTGCCATCCCGCAGCAGAAGACGGTCGAAGCGACCTCGCTGATGCGCGAGCTGACCGCACGCGACACGACGCACCGTCGCAGCGACCGGGGTGCCCGGGTCCGCCGGGTCTCCCTCTTCGCCCCCCTGCGCCGCCTGCGGCGCTCCCTCTTCGGCAGCCACTGACCGGAGACCGGACCGCACCGGGGCTCTCTTCGAGCCCACCCCGCGAGTCCGGCTCCGGCCCGGTTTGTACGACCCACGCTCAGGCTGCCACGCCGTCCCGGCACAGCGCCGCGACCCGCCGTCCGTCATTCCCACGGCGCGCTTCGCGGCGAACCGGCGTGTGCCGCCTTGGGCGTTCCCCGCCTGTGCGCCACCGACCCGCAGATGTGCGGGCGCTGCCGTCAGAGCAGCGCGAACTGCCCCTCCGGGCCTTCCTCCTGGTGATCCAGGACCGACGCGGGACGACGGGTGGAAGACGGAGGCGGAAGCACTCCCGCCCGGTACAGCTCCGTCGCGGTGAGCGGCGACGTCACCTTCAACTCCGCCCTCCCCGGGGCGATTTCCGCCAGCAGCGCCAGGACCGTGATCAGCTCCAGCAGCTCCGAGGTCCACGGCTGGGGCCAAGACGCCGGGCCGATCGCCGCGAGGGTGCCCGGTGCGGGCGCGGTCGTGCGAGCGGTGAACCAGGCTTCCAGGGTGCGGACTTCGGACACCTCGTGCTCCCACGCCGAGCGCGGCACGGGAGAGATACGGCCCTCGTCCAGGCACAGGGTCTCGGTGTCGGCGTCGTAGCCCAAGGTGCTCGGCTGTGCGGGCAACGGGGCGCGGACGTAGGGGCGTCGGCCTCCGGGCAGCTTGGGACGGTCGCCGTCGCGACGCATCAGCCAGAGCAGCCGGTGCCCCAACTCAACTCCCCGCGCCCATACTTCGGCGTCACCGGTGAGCTGGACCGTACGGTCGGACCGGATCACGGCCAGGGTCCAGGCGAGGAAGTCCTCCGGTGTGGGCCGGACCCCGAGTGTCCGCGCCAGCTGGTCCAACAGCCCCGGCGCCAGGTTGGGTTCCGTGCCGCCGGGGCGGCGGTACAGCGGACGGATACGCCCAGAAGGGAGTGTGGGCAGGAGGGAGGTCGCGAGGAGCGCGTCGCCGCCCGTCTCCACCACGAACACCTGGTGCGCGTCCGCCACCCGCCACAGCTCCGGACGCGCCGCGTCGAGCAGCCGGTGGTCCGGGATCAGCCACCGCTCGTCGAACGGCGCCGCCAGCACCCGTACCGGCTCCGCGCACGGCCCCGAGGCCCGTGCCAGCCGCTCGGTACCGCCCGGATGCCCCGGCAACTGCGACACCGCCGACCGCAGCGACCGCGCCCGCGTCACCTCGAACAGCCCCTCGCGCTCCGCCCCTTCGGCCGCGAGCAGCGCCGCCCAGCGGGCCTTCAGCGACCCCGCGTCGGGCGCCGTCGGCCACACCCGGCCCGGCCGCAGCGGTGCGACGGACCACGGCATGAGGTCCGCCAGCGGCGGAGCGTCGTCGTCGTACGTCACGCCCGGCATCGTACGACCTGTCCGGCGCCGGGACACGAGGATGAGCCGCACCCGCGCCCGCGCCCACATCCGCATCCGCACCCGCGCCTGTGCTCGCGCCCGCACCCGGGCCCGAAGCCGCGCCCGCTCACACCGAGCCCGCCCCCGCCCCCGGCTCCGCCCTCACGTCGCGTCCAGCGTCACCGTGAACGAGAACCGATCCCCCCGGTACTGAATCACCGCCACGTCCAGCACCCGCCCGTCCGAGCCGTACGTGATCCCCGTGTAGTGCAGGATCGGGCTCAGCAGCGGCACTTGGAGCAGTCGTGCCGTCTCCGGGTCGGCAAGCCGGGCCTCCACTGTGTCCGTGATGCGTCCGATGTCCGCGCCCGCGATGTCCCGCAGCACCTTCGTCATCGGCCGGCGGGTGAGGTCGGCGGGGTCGATGCGGGCGGCGAGTTCGGGGCGGATGTGGTTGACGGCGTGGTTGGTGGGTTCGCCGGTGCTCTCGTCGCCGCGCAGACGGTGGTAGACGGCGACCTCGGTGAGGTCGGGGAAGTACTCGGTGAGGGCCGTCGGGACGGGGACGTGGCCGTGGTCGAGGAGTTCGCTGGTCATGCCGGACTGCTGGGCGACGATCGCGTCGACCGAGCCCAGGAGCCGTACCGGGGCCCCGCGCCGGGCGTCGGGTTCGATGAAGGTGCCTCGGCGGCGGTGGCGGCTGATCAGGCCCTCGTCCTCCAGTTCCTTGAGGGCCTGGCGCATGGTCAGCACGCTCACGCCGTAGTGCCGCGCCAGGTCCTCCTCGGTGGGCAGGCGCAGCGGGTCCTGGGGCGAGCGGCCGAGGATGGAGGCGCGCAGGGACTGCGACACCTGGTACCAGAGCGGCAGCTTGCGGTTCAGGACGATCGAATCCGGAGCGAAAGAGGTCACGCGGCTATCCGTACCTGTCGGAGAGGATCAGCGCAATGGAGCGGTCAGGGCGAGGTCGGGGCGAGGTCAGGGCGCCCTGAAGTGCCGCTCCAGGCCCTGCCACACCTCGTCGTAGCGCGGCTGGAGATGGTCGGCACCGGCCGCGTGCGGGGTGAGCGTGACCGGCCAGCGGGTCTCGAACATGAAGGCCAGACCGTCGTCGATCCGCTGCGGCCGCAGCTCCGCCGCGCTCGCCTTCTCGAAGGTCTCCCGGTCCGGGCCGTGCGCCGACATCATGTTGTGCAGCGAGCCACCGCCCGGCACGAACCCCTCCGCCTTCGCGTCGTACGCGCCCTGGACCAGGCCCATGTACTCGCTCATCACGTTCCGGTGGAAGTACGGCGGGCGGAAGGTGTCCTCGCCCACCAGCCAGCGCGGCGCGAACACCACGAAGTCCACCCCGGCGAGCCCCGGAGTGTCCGAGGGCGAGGTGAGGACCGTGAAGATCGACGGGTCCGGGTGGTCGTAGGAGATGGTGCCGATCACATTGAAATGGCGCAGGTCATAGATGTACGGCACATAGTTGCCGTGCCAGGCGACCACGTCGAGCGGGGAGTGGTCGTACGTGGCCGTCCAGAGGTTGCCGCAGAACTTGTTCACCACCTCCACCGGGCCCGTCTCGTCCTCGTACGCCGCGACGGGCGCCCGGAAGTCGCGCGGGTTGGCCAGGCCGTTGGCGCCGATGGGGCCGAGGTCGGGCAGCCGGAGTGGCGCACCATAGTTCTCGCACACATAGCCCCGAGCCGAGGCATCCAGCAGCTCCACACGGAAGCGCACCCCACGCGGGATCAGCGCCACCTGTGCGGGCTCCACATGGAGCCGCCCGAACTCGGTGTGCAGCAGCAGCCCGCCCCGCTCCGGCACGATCAGCAGCTCCCCGTCCGCGTCCGAGAAGACGCGCTCCATCGAGGAGTCGGCGTGATAGAGGTGCACGGCCATGCCGGTGCGCTGGGTCGCGTCGCCGTTGCCGCCCAGCGTCCACAGGCTCGCGAGGAAGTCGGTCCCGGCGGGCGGCTCGGGCAGCGGGTTCCAGCGCAGCCGGTTCGGGTCGGGCACCGTCTCGGTGAAGGGAGCGGTGCGGATCGCGCCGTTGCCGGTGCGGGTGAACTCCGGGTGCGCGGCCGAGGGGCGGATGCGGTACAGCCAGGAGCGGCGGTTGTGCGCCCGGGGCTCGGTGAACGCCGTACCGCTCAGCTGCTCGGCGTACAGCCCGTACGGCGCGCGCTGCGGCGCGTTGCGGCCCTCGGGCAGGGCGCCCGGCACCGCCTCCGAGGCGTGTTCGTTGCCGAACCCGGTGAGATACGACAGTGCCTCGGCGGTCTTCCGCGCGTCCGCGCCCATGATCGCTCCCTCGTGCCCGGGACGCGCTCCGGCGGCCGCCCCATTCCTCTGTAGAACCGTAGGAATGAGCGGGCCCCGGCGCAAGGGGGCGCGCTTCACCGGAACCCTGTGGCGGGGCATCATGTGGCCGTGCCCCATGTGACATCGCTCCGCCGCGCGCCCGTCCAGCGGCGCAGTGCCGAACGGCTGACCCGAATCCTCGACGCGTGCGCCGTGCTCCTCGACGAGGTCGGCTACGACGCGCTGAGCACCCGTGCCGTGGCCGAACGCGCCGGTGTCCCCATCGGCTCCGTCTACCGCTTCTTCGGCAACAAGCGCCAGATGGCCGGCGCCCTCGCCCTGCGCAACCTCAACCGCTACACCGAGCGCGTCACCGAACGGCTGGAGGAGGCCCGCGAGGGCGACTGGCGGGCGGCGATGGACGTCGTCCTGGACGAGTACCTGAGCATGAAGCGCACCGCGCCCGGCTTTTGTCTCGTCGACTTCGGCAACCAGATACCGGTCGGCAGCCGCCAGTCCGCGCCCAACACCCGCGTGGCGGACCGCTTCACCGACCTGCTCTCCGGCCATCTGGGCCGCACCCCGGACGACGAGCTGCGCCGGGTTCTCCTGGTGGCCGTGGAGGGCGCCGACACGCTCGTCCAGCTCGCCTTCCGGATGGACCCGCGCGGCGACGCCGCGATCATCGCCGAGACGCGGGAACTGCTGCGGGCCTATCTGAGTCGCGTACTGGACTGAACCGGCCGGGCTCGCTCAGGGGTCTCCCCACCATGCCAACCGGTCGGTATGCTCGCCCCAGCCCGTCGGCCAGGTCCAGGTTCAGGCCCGAGTCCAGGCCCCGGGAGGCAGCGCCGCCGACCCTCCGGGAGGACCCGTGTCCCGCACCGCCCTGCGTATCTGCCCTCTGTGCGAGGCCACTTGCGGACTGACCCTCACCATCGAGGGCACCCGCGTCACCAGCGCCCGGGGCGACCGGGAGGACGTCTTCAGCAAGGGGTTCATCTGCCCCAAGGGTGCCGCCTTCGGTGCCCTGGACGCCGACCCCGACCGGCTGCGCACCCCGCTGGTCCGGGTCGACGGCGAGCTGCGCGAGGCGACCTGGGAGGAAGCCTTCGACGCCGTCGCCGCCGGACTCCGCCCGGTCGCGGAGCGGTACGGGTCCGACGCGGTCGGCGTCGTCCTCGGCAACCCCAACGTCCACACCGTGGCGGGCGGCCTCTACCCGTCCCTCCTGATCGGCGCGCTGCACACCCGCTCGGTGTTCACGGCCTCCACGGTCGACCAGATGCCCAAGCACGTCTCCAGCGGCCTGCTCTTCGGCGACCCGAACGCCATCCCCGTGCCCGACCTCGACCACACCGACCATCTGCTGCTGATCGGCGCCAACCCCCTGGAGTCCAACGGGAGTCTGTGCACCGCCCCCGACTTCCCCGGAAAACTCAAGGCGCTTCGGGCCCGCGGCGGACACCTCACCGTGATCGACCCGCGCCGCACCCGCACCGCACGCCTCGCCGACCGGCACATCGCCATACGCCCCGGCACCGACGCCCTCCTGCTCGCCGCGCTCGCCACCACCCTGTTCGAGGAGAAGCTGACCGACCTCGGCGACCTCGCCGCACATGTTCAGGGACTCCCCGAACTCCGGGCGGCCCTAGAAGACTTCACCCCCGAGGCGGTCGCCGACGCCTGCGACGTCGACGCCGCCCTCATCCGCACCCTCGCCCGCGAACTCGCCGCCGCCCCGACCGCCGCCGTCTACGCCCGCATCGGCAGCTGCACCGTCCCGCACGGCACCCTGGCCAGCTGGCTCGTGGACGTCCTCAACACCCTCACCGGCAACCTCGACCGTCCCGGCGGTGCCCTCTTCCCGCAGGCCGCCACCGACCGCACACCTCGCCCGGCCGGACCCGGACGCGGCTTCACGCTCGGCCGCTGGCACTCCCGTGTGCGGGAACTCCCGGAAGCGAAGGGGGAGTTGCCGCTGTCCGCGCTCGCCGAGGAGATCGACACCGAGACCGGGCAGGGCGAGCCGCTGCGCGCCCTCGTCGTGATCGCGGCCAACCCGGTGCTGTCCGCCCCCGACGGCGACCGGCTCGACAAGGCCCTGGAATCACTGGACTTCATGGTCGCCGTCGATCCCTACCTCAACGAGACCTCCCGCCACGCCGACGTCGTCCTGCCCCCGCCCCCGCCCGCGCAGAGCCCGCACCACGACTTCGCCTTCAACACCCTCGCCGTCCGCAACCAGGTCCGCTACAGCCGCCCCGCCGTCCCGCTGGAGCCGGGCCGGATGGCCGAGACCGAGATCCACGCCCGGCTCGTCCTCGCCGCGACCGGGATGCCGAAGGCCGACCCCGGCTCGGTGGACGCCATGGTCGTCGAGCAGACCCTCGCCAAAGCCGTGAAGGAACCCCACTCCCCGGTCCACGGCCAGGACCCGCGGGAACTCGCCGCCCGCCTCACCGGCGACGACGGCCCCGAGCGGCGTCTCGACCTGATGCTGCGCCTCGGCCCCTACGGCGACGGCTTCGGCGCCGACCCGGACGGCCTCACCCTCGCCCGGCTCCTCGCCCACCCGCACGGCATCGACCTCGGCCCGCTCCGCCCCCGGCTGCCCCAGCCGCTCAAGACGGTCAGCGGCAAGGTGGAGCTGCTGCCCGCTCCCCTCGCCGCCGACCTGCCCCGGCTGCGGCAGGCCCTGCGCGAGCGGCCCGCCGGACCGGTCCTCGTCGGCCGCCGCCATCTGCGCTCCAACAACAGCTGGCTGCACAACCTCCCCGCCCTCACCGGCGGCACCAACCGCTGCACCCTGCACCTCCACCCCGAGGACGCGGCCCGGCTCGGCGTGCGCGACGGGGAACCCGTACGAGTGAAAGGCGCCGGGGGAGAGGTGACGGCGCCCGCCGAGATCACCGACGGCATCCGGCCCGGCGTGGTGAGCCTCCCGCACGGCTGGGGCCACGACCGCCCCGGCACCCGCCAGGGCCACGCCGCCGCCCAACCCGGCGTCAACGTCAACCAGTTGCTCGACGGCACCCTGCTCGACCCGCTCTCCGGCAACGCCGTGCTGAACGGCATACCGGTCGAGCTGACCCGCGTGGCCGTCCCGGAACCCCGGTGACCGCCCCGGAACCCCTGGCGGCCGAAAACTAACGCCGCTAGTTTGTTTCCCGGCCCGCCCCGCACCACCCTGGAGCACACGCCGCACGCCGGACCCGCCGGGAGGAACACCATGAAGGCACACGACGATCTCTACATCGACGGCGCCTGGCGCCCCGCCACCGGCCGGGATGTGATCGAGGTGGTCAACCCGGCCGACGAGCAGGTCATCGGCCGGGTTCCGGCGGGCGACGCCCAGGACGTGGACGCCGCCGTACGCGCCGCCCGCGCCGCGCTCCCCGGCTGGGCGGCCACGCCCCCGGCCGAGCGCGCGGCCCGGCTCGCCGCCCTGCGGGACGCCCTGGCCGCCCGTGCGGACGAGTTCACCGAGACGATCACCGCCGAGCTGGGCTCCCCGCCGGAGTTCGCGCGCGCCGTGCAGGCCGGTCTGCCCGTCGCGGTCGCCGGGTCCTACGCCGAACTGGCCGCCACCCACGCCTTCGAGGAGAAGGTCGGCAACTCCACCGTCCTGCACGAACCCGTGGGCGTCGTCGCCGCGATCACCCCCTGGAACTACCCCCTCCACCAGATCGTCGCCAAGGTCGCCCCGGCACTCGCCGCGGGCTGCGCGGTCGTCCTCAAGCCCGCCGAGAACACCCCGCTGACCGCCCAGCTCTTCGCGGAGGCCGTCCACGAAGCGGGCGTACCCGCCGGGGTGTTCAACCTCGTCACCGGACTCGGCCCGGTCGCCGGACAGGCCCTCGCCGAGCACCCCGGAGTCGACCTCGTGTCCTTCACCGGCTCCACGGCGGTCGGCCGCCGGATCGGCGCGGCGGCCGGAGCGGGCGTCAAGCGCGTCGCCCTGGAACTCGGCGGCAAATCGGCCAACGTCATCCTGCCGAGCGCCGACCTCGCCAAGGCGGTCAACGTCGGTGTCGCCAACGTGATGGCCAACTCCGGCCAGACGTGCAGCGCGTGGACCCGGATGCTGGTCCACCGCGACCAGTACGACGAGGCCGTCACGCTCGCCGCGGCGGCCGCCGCCAAGTACGGCGACCGCATCGGCCCGGTCGTCAGCGAACGCCAGCGCGACCGGGTGCGCGGCTACATCGAGAAGGGTGTCGCCGAGGGTGCCCGGCTGGTCGCGGGCGGCCCCGAATCCCCGTGCGAACAGGGGTACTTCGTCAGTCCGACCGTGTTCGCGGACGTCACCCCGGACATGACCGTCGCCCAGGAGGAGATCTTCGGCCCGGTCCTGTGTGTCCTGCCCTACGACGACGAGGACGACGCCCTGCGCATCGCGGACGGCACCGTCTACGGCCTCGCCGGAGCCGTCTGGGCCGGAGACGAGGAGGAGGCCGCCGCCTTCGCCCGCCGGATGCGCACCGGCCAGGTCGACATCAACGGCGGCCGCTTCAACCCCCTTGCCCCCTTCGGTGGTTACAAGCAGTCCGGGGTCGGCAGGGAACTCGGCGCGTACGGACTGGCCGAGTACCTCCAGACCAAGTCCCTCCAGTTCTGAGGAAGTCGGTGACCATGGCCGTACGAGCCGCCGTCCTGCCCGCCGTCGGTGAACCCCTGGAGATCACCGGCATCGAGCTGCCCGCACCCGGCCCCGGCCAGGTCCGGGTACGCCTCGCCGCCGCCGGGGTCTGCCACTCCGACCTCTCCCTGGCCAACGGCACCCTGCGCGTCCCCGTCCCGGCCGTCCTCGGCCACGAGGGCGCCGGGACCGTCGTCGCCGTGGGGGAGGGGGTGACCGATCTGGCGCCCGGCGCGCGGGTGGTCCTCAACTGGGCGCCCGCCTGCGGTGATTGCCCCGCCTGCGCGCGCGGCGAGGTCTGGCTCTGCGGCAACGCGCTCAACGGCGCCGCCGCCGTCCACGCCCGCACCGCCGACGGAACCGAACTCCATCCCGGCCTGAACGTGGGCGCGTTCGCCGAGGAGACGGTCGTCCCCGTCTCCTGCGCGCTGCCCCTGCCCGACGGCATCCCGCTCACCGACGCGGCCCTCCTCGGCTGCGCCGTCCTCACCGGCTACGGCGCGGTCCACCACTCCGCCCGCGTACAACCCGGTGAGACCGTCGCGGTGTTCGGGGTCGGCGGCGTCGGCCTCGCCGCACTCCAGGCCGCGCGCATCGCGGGCGCGGAACGGATCGTCGCCGTCGATGTCTCCGCCGACAAGGAGGAGTTGGCGCGCGGCGCGGGCGCCACCGACTTCCTCCTCGCCTCGCCGCAGACGCCCCGCGAGATCCGCGCCCTCACCGGAGGCGAGGGCGTCGACGCGGCCGTGGAGTGCGCGGGCGTGGCCACCGCCATCCGCGCCGCCTGGGAATCCACCCGGCGCGGCGGCCGCACCACGGTCGTCGGCATCGGCGGCAAGGACCAGCAGGTCACCTTCAACGCCCTCGAACTCTTCCACTGGGGAAGGACGTTGTCCGGCTGCGTCTACGGCGACTCGGACCCGGCCCGCGACCTCCCGGTCCTCGCCGAGCACGTCCGCGAAGGCAGGCTGGACCTCAAGGCGCTGGTGACGGAACGGATCACCCTGGACGGCATCCCCTCGGCCTTCGAGAACATGCTCGCGGGCAAGGGCGGCCGCTCCCTGGTGCTCTTCGAGGACGCCGACTGACCTCTGCGGATCAGACCTCCTCGGGCCGCCGCTCGACCACCGGACCAGCTACCGGACCGGCCACCGGCTCCGTCACCGGACCGGCCACCGGTTCTGCCACCGGACCGGCCACCGGTGCCGCCACCGGCTCTCCTTCCGGTCCGGCGGCGGCCCCGACCCGCACCACCCGCGCCCGCGCCCTGGACCGCGACACCGCCACACCCGCCAGGCACAGCACCCCGCCCACCAGCGTGAACGGCCCCGGCACCTCGTCCAGCACCAGCCAGGACAGCAGCACGACCAGCGCCGGGACGGCGTACGTCGTAGCGCCCATCCGCGAGGCGGTCGTACGAGCCAGCGCGTAGGCCCAGGTGGTGAAGGCGAGGGCGGTCGGGAAGACGCCGAGGTACACCATGTCGAGGGTCGCGGTGAGCGGCGCGCGGGACGCCTCCGTCACCAGTTGCCCCGCGAACGGCAGGCAGCACACGGCCCCGACCAGGCAGCCGAACGTCGTCACCTGCAAGGCGCTGGCCGACCCGAGCGCGGGCTTCTGCGAGATCACCCCGCCCGCGTAGGCGACCGCCGCGAGCAGGCACAGCACCACGCCGAGCACCGAGGAACCGCCGCACCCGGACGACATCGAGAGGCCCACGACCACCGCGCCCGCGAACGACACCGCCATCCCCGCGAGCAGCCGGGGCGGCATCGGATCACCGAGCAGCCGGGCGCCGAGCAGGGCGATCAGCAGCGGGCCCACGTTCACCACGAGCGCGGCCGTCCCCGCGTCCACCTGCCGCTCGCCCCAGTTCAGGACCACCATGTAGAACCCGAACCACAGCACCCCGGAGATCAGGATGCCCCGCCAGGCGGCGCGTGGCGGCCACCCCTCGCGCCGCAGGAGACACAGCGCGCCCAGCGCGACACTCCCCGCGAGCATCCGCCCGAGCGCCAGCGCCCCCGGCGAGTAGGCGTCCCCCGCGGCCCGGATCGCCACGAAGGCGGAGGCCCACAGCAGAACGGTGACGACGGCGGCCGCGGTGGGCAGCACGGACCGGGACGAGGACACGTTCATCAAGCTCCTGACACATGGGAGGGCTCACTCTTTGGAGCCCACGGCAACCAAGACAGGGGCGCGGGGAACTGCGCGACCAGCCCAAGCGGGCCCGCACCCGACTCACGACATCAACCCACCGAAACCCCGAGCAACTCATAAAGCTTCCGCTCCCCCGACGGAGTCACCCGCACCGCCCGCCCCGACCCGATCCGCTCGCACCACCCCGACTCCAGCGCGTGCCGGCACAACCCCGCCCCCGCCGCCCCCGCGAGATGCGGCCGCCGCTCGGTCCAGTCGAGGCACGCGCGGACCAGTGGCCGTCGCCCGGAGCGGTCCAGCTCGATGCCCACCGCGCCGAACCACTCCAACCCCGCCCGCGTCAGCGCGAACCCGGTGTCCTGGCGCAGCAGCCCCCGCGCGGTCAGCCCGTCGGTGAGCGCGATGCCGAGCCGCCCGGCGAGATGGTCGTAGCAGGTACGCCCCCGCGCCATCGCGGCCCCGGCGCTCGACTCCCGCAGCGTGCGCGGCCGTTGGCGCATCGCGTCCTCGGGGAGCCGCGCGGTCAGGTCCTCGATCAGCTGGGCCACCTCGGGCCCGGCGAGCCGTACGTACCGGTGCCGCCCCTGGCGTTCCTCGGCCAGGAGGCCGCCCGCGACCAGCTTGCCCAGGTGCTCGCTGAGCGTGGACGCGGCGACGCCCGCGTGCCGGGCCAGCTCACCGGCGGTCCACGCCCGCCCGTCCAGCAGGGCGAGCAGACACGCGGCCCGCGTCTCGTCCGCGATCAGTGCGGCGAGCGAGGCGAGTCCGGGGGCCCGGGGGTCCTTGGCGGTCATGCGTTCCAGCATGGGGGACGGACACTTCGGCGCCCACCGAAGGAACCGCCGAAGCCCACTCAGCCGACCCGCCCCACCCCCGCGAACTGCCCCTCCAGCCCGTCGAGCAGCGCCGCGAGCCCCGTCTCGAAAGCCCGCTCGTCGATCTTCTCCTGCTGTTCCGCGAGGAGATGCGCCTGCCCGAGGTGGGGATAGTCGGCCGGGTCGTAGGCGCTCTGGTCGTCCACGAAGCCCCCGGCGAAGGAGCCCAGCGCGGAGCCCATGATGAAGTACCGCATCAGCGCGCCGATGGAGGTGGCCTGGGCCGGGGGCCAGCCCGCGTCCACCATCGCGCCGTAGACCGCGTCGGCCAGCCGCAGCGCGGCCGGGCGGCGGCCGGGGCCGCGGGCGAGGACCGGGACGATGTTGGGGTGGTCGCGCAGGGCGGAGCGGTAGGAGACGGCCCAGTCGCGCAGCGCGGTCCGCCAGGGGCGGCCGTCCTCGAACATCGACAGGTCGACCTGCGCGCTCACCGAGTCCGCGACCGCCTCCAGGATCTCGTCCTTGGTGCGGAAGTGGTTGTAGAGCGAGGGCCCGCTCACGCCGAGTTCGGCGGCGAGCCGCCGGGTGGAGACGGCCGCGAGTCCTTCGGTGTCCACGAGTTCCCGCGCCGCCGCGACGATCCGGTCGGTGCTGAGGAGGGGCTTGCGCGGTCGGGCCATGGCGCACATAGTAGGGCTGCCGCAAGAAACTAGCACTGCTAATTTAACGCGGGCCCGGTGCGGCCCGGGGTGAGGTGATCGCATGGTGAACCTGGAGCTGAGCGAGGAGCAGGCCGCCGTACGCCGCCTGGCCCGGGACTTCGTCGCGCGCGAGGTCACCCCGTATGCGGCCGAGTGGGACCGCGCCGAAGAGGTCGACCGGGGCATCGTGAAGAAGCTCGGCGAGGTCGGCTTCCTCGGGCTGACCATCGATGAGGAGTACGGCGGCTCGGGCGGCGACCACCTCGCGTACTGCCTGGTCACCGAGGAACTGGGACGCGGCGACTCCTCCGTGCGCGGGATCGTCTCCGTCTCGCTCGGCCTGGTCGCCAAGTCGGTCGCCGCCTGGGGCGACGAGGAGCAGAAGCGGCGCTGGCTGCCGGGGCTCACCTCCGGCGCGTACGTCGGCTGCTTCGGCCTCACCGAGCCCGGCACCGGCTCCGACGCGGGTAACCTCACCACCCGGGCCGTACGGGACGGCGGGGACTATGTGATCAACGGCGCCAAGACGTTCATCACCAACGGCACCTGGGCCGACGTCGTCCTGCTCTTCGCCCGCTCCACCGACGCCCCCGGCCACAAGGGCGTCTCCGCCTTCCTGGTCCCCACCGACACCCCCGGCCTCACCCGTCGCGCCATCCACGGCAAGCTCGGGCTGCGCGGCCAGGCCACCGCCGAGCTGGTCTTCGAGGACGTGCGGGTGCCCGCCTCCGCGCTGGTCGGCCCGGAGGGCAAGGGCTTCTCCGTCGCCATGTCCGCGCTCGCCAAGGGCCGGATGTCGGTCGCGGCGGGCTGTGTCGGCATAGCCCAGGCCGCCCTCGACGCGGCCGTGTCGTACGCCGGGGAACGCGAGCAGTTCGGCAAGTCCATCGCCCACCACCAGCTGGTGCAGGAGCTGATCAGCGACATCGCGGTCGACGTGGACGCGGCCCGGCTGCTCACCTGGCGGGTCGCGGACCTGATCGACCGGGGGCAGCCGTTCGCCACCGAGTCCTCCAAGGCCAAGCTGTTCGCCTCCGAGGCCGCCGTGCGCGCCGCCTCCAACGCCCTTCAGGTCTACGGGGGTTACGGCTACATCGACGAGTACCCGGCGGGCAAGCTCCTGCGCGACGCCCGCGTGATGACCCTCTACGAGGGCACCAGCCAGATCCAGAAGCTGCTCATCGGACGGGCGCTCACCGGCGTTTCGGCGTTCTGAGTATCCGTACTGAGTACGTTGGCGGATGTGGCGCGGGCCGCGTCCGCCGACACTCGTGCCATGAGCGAATCACCGGTCAAGCAGCAGAGCACGGCGGCCTTCTACGGGCAGGCCGTCGCCTCGTTCGCCGTCGCCATGACGGCCACGGCCATCGGCATCTACCGTCTGCACGCGGACGCCTGGGTGCGTGGCTTCCTCGCCATCGCGGTCCTGTACCTCGTGACCTCGGCGTTCACCCTCGCCAAGGTGATCCGGGACCGGCAGGAGGCCGGGCAGATCGTCAGCCGGGTCGACCAGGCCCGGGTGGACAAGCTGCTCGCCGCGCACGACCCGTTCGAGAAGCTGTGACCCCCCGGCCACCGGGACGCCTACGCTAAGCGGGCGCTCACCTTCGGCGGTATGGTGGTGCTCCTGTCAGCGAGAGGGGCCAGTGAGCGATGAGTACGGCGGAGGAGACGGCCGGCGCCGAGATGGAGCCGTGGGCCGAGGTCACCCCTGACGCGGCCCGGCGCCTGCTCGTCGCGGCCGTGGAGGCCTTCGCCGAGCGCGGCTACCACGCGACGACGACCCGTGACATCGCGGGCCGCGCGGGCATGAGCCCGGCCGCGCTCTACATCCACTACAAGACCAAGGAAGAGCTGCTCCACCGGATCAGCCGGATCGGTCACGACAAGGCGCTGGACATCATGCGCACGGCCGCCCGGCGCGAGGGGAGCGCCACCGAGCGCCTCGCCGACGCGGTCGGCTCCTTCGTGCGCTGGCACGCCGGGCGGCGCACCACCGCGCGCGTCGTGCAGTACGAACTGGACGCGCTCTCGCCCGACGCGCGCGCCGAGATCCTCGCGTTGCGCCGCCAGGTGGACGCCGAGGTGCGCGGGATCATCGAGGACGGCGTGGCCGCGGGCGAGTTCGACGTGCCCGACGTGCAGGGCACCACCCTCGCGGTGCTCTCGCTCTGCATCGACGTGGCCCGCTGGTTCAACGTGGACGGACCGCGCACCCCGGAGCAGGTCGGCGCGCTCTACGCCGACCTGGTGCTGCGGATGGTGGGAAGCCGTACCGGTCAGAAGTAGTACCGGGACACCGACTCCGCCACGCACACCGGCTTCTCGCCGCCCTCGCGCTCCACGATGAAGGCGACGGACACCTGGACACCGCCGGGCACGTCCTCCACGTTCGTGATCGTCCCAGTGGCGCGCAGCCGGGAGCCGACGGGTACGGGGGCGGGGAAACGGACCTTGTTGGTGCCGTAGTTGACGCCCATCTTCACGCCCTCGACCGCGATGAGCTGCGGCCCGAAGAGGGGGAGCAGCGAGAGGGTGAGGTAGCCGTGCGCGATGGTCGTCCCGAACGGGCCCGCCGCGGCCTTCTCCGGGTCGACGTGGATCCACTGGTGGTCCCCGGTGGCCTCGGCGAACAGATCGATCCGCTTCTGGTCGACCTCCAGCCAGTCGGTGTGGCCCAGCTGCTCGCCCACGGCCGCCTTCAGCTCGTCGGGGGAGGTGAAGGTCCTCGGTTCTGCCATGTTCCCGGCCTCTCGCTCGCGTCTCGCTCATATCTCTAAGCAACTGCTTAGCATGGTCGGGTGTACGGTGCCTGTCAACGGACTCCGCGCGGCGGGTCGGTAGGCTCTGAGGAGTGTCCCGGATTCCCGAGAAGATCCACGAGCTGTCCGTCGGCCAGCTGTCCGCGCGCAGCGGCGCCGCCGTCTCCGCGCTGCACTTCTACGAGGCCAAGGGTCTGATCCACAGCCGGCGCACCCCCGGCAACCAGCGCCGCTACTGTCGCGACACCCTGCGCCGCGTCGCCTTCATCCGCGCCGCCCAGCGCGTCGGCATCCCCCTCGCCACGATCCGCGAGGCCCTCGCCGAACTTCCCGAGGAACGCACCCCCACCCGCGAGGACTGGGCCCGTCTCTCCGAGGCCTGGCGCACCGAACTGGACGACCGCATCGCCCAGCTCAACCGCCTCCGCGACCACCTCACCGACTGCATCGGCTGCGGCTGCCTCTCCCTGAAGAGCTGCGTCCTGTCCAACCCCGACGACGCACGGGGCGAACAGCAGGTGGGCTCCCGGCTGATGGGGGAGCGCCGCTGACGGGAGCGGGGCGCTCGCGTCAGCCCGTATCGGCTCGTATCGGCTCGTATCAGTCGGTGTCCGTGGCGGCGAGGACCGCGATGTCCTGTCCGCCCGGGCGCAGCACGGCCACGGCAAGGTCCCAGACCACCTGGTGGAACCAGTCCGAAGAGGGGTCGGCGATGAACCAGTGCGCCTGCTCCACCAGCAGTGCCGTGTCGTCGACCGGCGCGTCCGGGGCGGTGCCGACCAGGGCGCCGAGTGTGCGCCAGACGGCGAGCCGCCCGTACGCGCCGGACATGCCGTCGCCGTAGGCGGGGGCGCGCACGGCCGCGGTGAGCAGCACCCGCAGCACCCTGTCCGAGGTGGCCGGACGCAGCCGGGCCCGCTGCTCCTCTTCCGGCCACGGGGTGAGCGGCAGCCGCTCGAAGACGGCCGCGAAGTCGTCCGCCGGGACGGGGGACGGGCACCAGAACTCCTGCGTGGCTACCGTGCCGTTGGACTCCTCGCACCAGTGCCGCACCACGGCACCCATGGCCTCGGCCACCTCGGGCACGGTGACCTCCACCGGATCGAACGCGGCGCCGCGCCCGCGCGTCTCCGCCGAGACGTGGAGTTCGGGCCGGTCGCCGTGCGCCTCCACCGTCGCGGGAGGCAGCGTCCACGTCCAGTCGCGCGGGGCGTCCGCCGGTCTGAGCAGGGCACGTTCCGCGGGCAGCAGACGGAGCGGCAGACGGGCGAGCGGATGCCGCCGCGTCACGAGCGCCTCACCGAAGGACCGCAGAGCGGGGTACTCCGGGACCGCGACGCCTTCGAGTACGAGTTCGTGCAGCAGGCACGCCTTGAACTCGTCCGACGCCGCGATGCCCGCCTCCTCGTCGTAGACGACCGCGACGATGTCCTCGGGCCGCTGACTCCCGGCCACCAGCCGGGCCAGACGCCGCTCGGCCGTGGCCCGCGCCGGTCCTCCGTCCGGCAGGCTGTTCGGCAGGCACATCAGAGCGCGCAGGCTCCGCCGTCCCGCTGTCGCGGCGAGGGCCGTCTGCAACCGGTACAGCAGCGAGGCGTGTTCGGACGGGCCCCCGGCTTCGCGGGCGGCCCACAGTTCCAGGAGCTGCTCGGTCATGTCGTCGCGCATGGTGACATCACTCTGCCCGACGCCCGTCAGGTGCGGAACCCGTTTCCGGCCGCACGGCGTGCGGGAGGCGCATCGAACGCCC
>NZ_WWIR01000280.1 GCF_009863025.1 Streptomyces sp. SID4985
CTCAGGTCGACGACTGGCCCGGCGAGGCCGCCACGCCGTCCGACGCCGCAGCCGCGCCCGCCGCTCAGGCCGACGACTGGCCCGGCGAAGCCGCTGCGCCGTCCGCTGCGGCCTCCGCGCCCGCCGCCCCGGTCGATGACTGGCCCGGCAGCGCGACCGACCGCGTCGATGACTGGCCCGGTGGAGACGCCGCTGCCTCCGACGCCCAGCACGAGCGGAGTGGCGTACGTGAGGAGCCTGCGCCGCACGCCCGTATCCCCGCCCCGAGGTCCGGTGACGCCCCTGGGGAGGGGACCGTTCACGGCCGGGCGGCGGACGAGACGGAGACGGAGGACCGGCTGACGGCCAAGGGCCTCCCGAAGCGCACACCCAAGATCACCGCACCCGAGGCGCCACCGACCCCGCGTGGCGGAAGCGTCGATGCCGAGGCCCTGCGCCGCAGGCTCGGCGGATTCCGCCGCGGAGCCCAGGCCGGCTACCGGGATGTGGAAGCGGAGATCGCCGAGCGGACGGGCCGGAGCGAACGGCCCGCCACCGGCGAACACGTCGAAGAAGCCACGGGGGGCCCAGCCGAGGAGGCAAGCAGTTGACCACGCCCAGTACCTACGGACTGAGCAGTGAAGCCCGCAACCTGCACTGGCTGCTGACCAACCTGGTCGAGGAAGTACCCGGCATCCAGTCCGTGGCGGTCGTCTCCTCCGACGGCCTGCTGCTCCTGTCCTCCGACCCCGAGCGGGCGGAGGAGTCACGGCAGGCACGTCCTGCCAAGGGGCCGCGCGGTTCCGCCGCCGACCTCGCCACCATCGTCTCCGGCATCGGCAGCCTCACCATCGGCGCCGCCAAGCTGATGGACTCCGGCGCGGTCAAGCACACGATGGTCGCGATGGACGAGGGAAGTCTGTTCGTCATGTCGATCAGCGACGGTTCGCTGCTCGGTGTGCACGGCTCCGCCGAGTGCGACATGAGCGTCGTGGCGTACCACATGGCCCTGTTCGTCGGCCGCGCCGGACACGTGCTCACTCCCGAACTCCGCAGTGAGCTGCGGAAATCGCTGGAGTCCGAGACGACGGGGAGCGGCCGATGAGCAGGACGGGGACGAGGAACAAGTCCAAGAAGGGGCAGCTTCCCGTACGCGGCGGCGACCGCAAGGCCGCCCGTGTCCGCCCCTACTCGCTCACCGGCGGGCGCACCCGCTTCGGCCACGTCCTCCTGGTGGAGACGTTCGTGGCCACCACGGCGGCCATCGACGCCCCCGAGGAGCGCAAGGAACTGACGAATGGGACCACCGGCGCCCGGGTCATGCCCGAGATGCTGGCCATCGTCGAACTGTGCCGCCGTATGCGCACGGTGGCCGAGATCGCCGCGCTGCTGAGCATGCCGCTCGGTGTGGTCCGGGTGCTCCTGAGCGACCTCGCGGACCAGGGAAAGATCCGTGTGTACGGCACCGGAACCGGTCACGGCACCGGCCGTCCGGACCGCGCTCTGCTGGAAAGGGTGCTGAGTGGACTCCGTCGTCTCTGACGCCACCGCCTCCGTCGGGAACGTCTCCACCGTCTCCGCCCTCGTCGGGACCGCCGATCCCGACGAGAACCTCCAGTCCTGGCAGCAGGACCGCACCCGCGCCCCCGTCGCCACGAAGATCGTGGTGGCGGGCGGCTTCGGCGTGGGCAAGACCACCCTGGTCACCGCGGTCTCGGAGATCACTCCGCTGCAGACCGAGGCCCTGATGACCCAGGCGAGCGAGGACACCGACGACCTCACCGCCACCCCGGGCAAGACGTCCACCACCGTGGCGATGGACTTCGGCCGCATCACGCTCGACGACGACCTGGTGCTCTACCTGTTCGGCACGCCGGGCCAGCAGCGGTTCTGGTTCATGTGGGACGACCTGACGCGCGGCGCGATAGGTGCCGTGGTCCTGGCCGACACCCGGCGGCTCAAGGACTGCTTCCCGGCGCTGGACTACTTCGAGAGCTGCGGCCTGCCCTACGTGGTCGCGGTCAACCACTTCGACGGCACGGAGAGCTTCGAGCCGGAGGACGTGCGGGAAGCGCTGACCATCCCGGCGCACATCCCTGTCATGATCATGGACGCCCGGCGCCGGATCTCGGCCATCGAGACCCTGCTGGCCCTGGTGGGCCACGCGCTGGACGTCACCCCCGAGTAGTCCCAGCCCCTGTAGGAGACACCCCCGTATGCGGAAGATACTCGTCGTCGGGGCCGGTCAGTCCGGCCTCCAGCTCGCCCTCGGCCTCCAGTCGAACGGCTACGAGGTCACCCTGATGTCCAACCGGACGGCGGACGAGATCCGCTCCGGCCGCGTCATGTCGACGCAGTGCATGTTCGACACGGCGCTGGGGCACGAGCGGGACCTGAAGCTGAACTTCTGGGAGTCCCAGGCCCCGAAGATCGAGGGCCTCGGCGTGTCCGTCGCGGCCCCCGGCTCCTTCGACCCCGGCCCCTCCCAGCGGGCCATCGACTGGGTCGGCAAGCTGGACGGCTTCGCGCAGTCCGTCGACCAGCGGGTGAAGATGGCCGGCTGGATGGAGACCTTCGCCCAGCGCGGCGGCCAGCTGGTCATCCACGGCGCGGCCGTCGGCGACCTGGACTACTTCTCCCGCACCTACGACCTCGTGCTGGTCTCGGCGGGCAAGGGCGAGCTGGTCTCGATGTTCGCCCGCGACCCGGAGCGCTCCCCGTACACCGAGCCGCAGCGCGCGCTCGCGGTGGCGTACGTGCACGGGCTCGGCCCGCGCCCCGAGCACCCGGACTTCGAGGCCGTGCGCTGCAACCTGGTGCCGGGCGTCGGCGAGCTGTTCGTGATGCCGACCCTGACCACCTCGGGGCGTGCCGACATCCTGTTCTGGGAGGGCATACCCGGCGGCCCCCTCGACGTCTTCAACGGCGTCAAGGACCCGGCCGAGCACCTCTCCCTCACGCTGGAGCTGATGGAGAAGTTCCTGCCCTGGGAGTACGCGCGCGCCACCAAGGTCGAGCTGACCGACGCGGGCGCCACCCTCGCGGGCCGTTACGCCCCGACCGTGCGCAACCCCGTCGGCCACCTCCCCGGCGGCGGTCTGGTCCTCGGCGTGGCCGACGTGGTCGTGGCCAACGACCCGATCACCGGACAGGGCTCCAACTCCGCGTCCAAGTGTGCCGCTTCGTACCTCGACTCCATCCTGGAGCGGGGCGAGCAGCCCTTCGACGAGGAGTGGATGCGGGACACCTTCGACCGCTACTGGAACACCGCCCAGCACGTCACCAAGTGGACCAACGCGATGCTCGCCCCGCCGCCGGAGCACATCCTCAACCTCATCGGCGCCGCGGGCCAGCTCCAGCCGGTCGCCGACCGCTTCGCCAACGGCTTCAACGACCCGGCCGACTTCGAGAACTTCTTCTACGAGCCGGAGAAGACGGGCGCGTACCTGGCGTCGGTCGCGGGCGCCTGACGCCCCTCGTCCCGCAGACGGCCGCCGCGACCCCGTGTCCGCGGCGGCCTTCCGCGTGTTCAGAGGCGCCTCGGCGGCGCGTCCGGGCGGACCGCGCCCAGGATGGGGTTGGCGGCGATGGGGGAGATCTTGACGTGGTCGCCGGTGCGGGGGGCCTGGACGACCTTGCCGTTGCCGACGTACATGGCCACGTGGGTGGCCTCGGGGAAGTAGATGACCAGGTCGCCGGGGCGGAGGGAGGTCAGGGGGATGCGGCGCAGGGTGGCCCACTGCTCCTGGCTGGTACGGGGGATGGGGGTGCCCGCGCGGGCCCAGGCGCGGGAGGTGAGCCCTGAGCAGTCGTAGGAGGACGGGCCCACCGCGCCCCACTCGTACGGCTTGCCGATCTGGTCCATCGCGAAGCTGAGCGCGCGGGTGCCGGCGGCGGAGGCGGGCCGGTTCGGGCCCAGGGCGCCGGAGGAGGCGAGACGATTCTGCGCCGCTGTCACACCGTCCTGCTCCAGCTGGTTCACCTCGGTCAGCTGGGCCGGGGTGAGGGCGGCGAGCATCCGCTCCACGTCCCGCAGCCGGGCGGTCACGCCGTCCCGGTCGCGCTTCTGCCGGTCCGCCAGGGTCTCCTGGGTGTCCAGCGCCTTGCGCGCGGCCCGCGCCACCGTGTCCGCCCGTTTCTCGGCGCCGGTCAGCCGGTCCAGCGTCCGGGCGCGCTCGCTCGCCAGGCGGCCGATGACGTGCCCCTCGTCCAGCGCCCGCTGCGGATCGCGGGCGAGGAGCAGCCGGACGTAGGGGGAGAAGGCCGAGCTGTTCTGGTACTGCTCGCGGGCCAGCCGCCCGGCGTCGCCCCGGCTGTCGGTCAACTCCAGCCGGGCGTGCGCGAGTTCGCCGTCCAGGCGGCGCACCTCGGCGCGCTGCCGGGTCAGCTTCTCCGAGGTGCCGTTGTAGGTCTCGGTGGCCTTCTCGGTCTCCCGGTACAGCCGCTGAAGATCCCTCAGCAGCTGGGACGCCGAGCGCGGCGGCGCCGGTGCGGCCGCCGCGGGTACGGGCGCCAGGGCGGCCTGTGCGGCCACCGCGGCCGTACAGGCCAGACGCAGAAGCATTCCTGACACGCCATCACCTCCGGTGCGGAGTCGCGGACCTCCCGCCTCCTCCGTACCGCGAGCATCGGGTGCCTGTCGCGGGACGCGCGCGCCGGGCGTGCGCGGTCCGGCGCAACCTTGTCACCCGGTCGGGTCGTCCGGCTTGCCGTCCGGCGTGTTGCCGGGCGTGCTGTCCGGGGTGCCGTCCCGCACGGGCCGCGCGGCCGGTTTGGACCACGGCCACCGGAGCCGGTCCCCGCCCCGCTCGCCCTCGGGGTCGTACACGTACTTCCAGCCGCGCTGAAGTCCCAGCCGCTTGCTGTACCCGAGCGCCTCGCGCCGGTAGTACAGCACCGTGGGCGGGCCGCCGGCCGCGTCGGGGACGGGGATGCGGTACGTCTTCGGGGGGTGCCCGGTCGGGCCGAGCAGCACGGGCAGCACCCGGCCGTCCATGGGGCCGCCCTCGAAGGGGGTGTCCTGACTCTTCACGCGCCCCAGTCTCGGTCATCGCCGCCGAGGTCACCGAGGAGCGCCGCCGTCTGCGGGTCGCGGGCGGCGGTCACCGCGAGGACGGCCGTGAACTGCTCCACCAGCCAGTCGCGCAGCTCGTCCGCCGGGGGCCGCTTGCCGTCGTCCAGCCACATCAGCGAGGACGCCTCGACCGCCGCGATCCACATCCGTACGGTCATCCGCAGCCGGGGGCCCGGCTCGGCCACGCCGAGATGGCGGAAGAGGTGCTCGGCGGCGGCCCGGCGCACCCCGTCCACGATGGCCGTGGTCCGCGAGGTCTCGACCACACTGCCGCCCTGGAGCAGCGCGCTGAACCCGGTGTCGTGCCCGTCCACGAAGGCCAGATACCGGTCGAGCGCACGGGACAGCCGGGGCACCAGTGGCCCCTCGCGCGGCTCGTCGAAGCACTGACGCAGCGCGTCCGCCGCCGAGGTGAGCGCGGCCTCGTACAGCTGCTGCTTGCCGCCGGGGAAGTACCGGTACACCAGCGGCCGCGAGACCCCGGCCGCCTCCGCCACGTCGTCCAGCGAGACGTCCTCCGGCGCCCGGTGCGCGAAGAGGGACAGCGCCGCGTCGAGCAGCTGGCTGCGCCGCTGCTCCACGCTCAGGCGCCGGTAGGCGGGGGAGGGGGCCTGCGGGGTCATGCCCGGCAGCGTAATCGCTGCGCGCCGGGCGTCTCGGCGGACCGGGGGGTTCCGGTACCCGGCGGTCGCCCCGGCCGTTTCCCGCCCGCCTACGCCAGCAGCCCCGACGACTTCCACAGGCGCCGCCCCGCCCCGCGCAGTACGCCGATCTCGTCCAGGAAGTCGGTCAGGCGCTTCGCGCCGGTCTGCATGACCTCGCGGCGGTGGCCGCTGGCCTTCACCTGGGCCATCGCCTCGCGCCTGTCGAGGCCGACGTTGGTGTACACCTCGGGGTTCACGAAGGCGACGGAGAAGATGCGCGCGAACTCGCCGGAGCTGACGCGGGTGAACTCCTGGGACCACTTCGGCGCGGTCATCATCTGGCGCCGCAGCTCCTCGCGGGCGTACCGCACGTGCCGGGCCTCCTCCACGACGTGGATGCGCGTGACGCCCCGGATCAGGGGCTGGACCCGCTCGTCCGGGAAGGTCAGCCGCTGCATCCAGTCAAGGACCTCCTCGCCGAGCAGGGTCGCCGTGAAGGAACCCGGGGTCGTGGAGATGGTCTTGAACACCCGGCCGAGGTTCTGGTGGGCCCGGCTGACGGGGTACCAGGGCGTCCCGCCGCGCGAGATCACCCGGGCGAACATCTTCGAGTGACGGCACTCGTCCTCGATCTCGGTGAGCGCGTACCGCACGTGCGCGCTCGTCGCCGCCTTGTCGTAGACGTGCCGCACCAGCAGTTGCATGAGGATCAGCTCGAACCAGATGCCCAGCGAGGCGAGCGCGGCGGCCTCGTGGCGGGAGAGGTCGATGCGCTGCTCCTCGCTCATCCGCTCCCACAGCGGCGTGCCGTAGAGCGAGACCAGCTCCGGCGGCCAGAACCACTTGCCCTCCTCGAAGGGCGCCTCCCAGTCCAGCTCCTTGTCCGGGTCGAAGGAGTGCTTGGCCGAGGAGACGAGCAGCCGCTCGGCCACCTCCTCGCGGTCCTTGAGCAGGCCCAGCGCGTCGCGCAGCCCTTCGAGCGCGTCCGCATCGGTCAGGGTCGTCATGGCTCACTCACCTCGTCACCCGGGGGTACGTCGTCGTCCGCCTCTTATGAGACTGCGTGTCAGCAAGGGCGTCAATCCCTCGTGCGGGACTTGTTGACGGGGTGTCGGGCCGCTTGGCGGGGATGTCGTCCGCGCGGCCGGGGCATCCGGATGGAGTACCGTTCTGACGTGTCCATGCTCCCGCCGCCTCCGCCCCAGCCGCCCTACCCCACCGGGGGCGCGCCGTTCCTGCCCCCGTCCCCGAAGCAGCGGTGGACCGGCCGGATCGTCGGCGGCGTGCTCGCGCTCGGGGTCGCCGGGGCCACCGCGCAGTTCCTGTTCGGCGACGCCGTCGACAGCGGACTGCCGCGGGCGAAGTACGAACTGGCGCTCCCCCAGAGGCTGATGGACGACGAGTTCGTCCTGGCCCAGGACCTCTCCGGCACCGAGGGCAGGAAGATCGAGGACAGGACCAGGGGCACCTGGGGCGCCGAGGACATCCACGCCCTCGTCGCCCTGTACGACCGGGGCGACAACGGGACCGACGGCACGATGGTGGTGTCCGGCGTCTACGGCCGCTTCAGTCACCAGGACAGAGTGCGGCGCGCGATGCTGGAGGGGGCGACCGGCGCCTCGCGCGCGACGGTGGCCGGGCCCGCCAAGGACGTCACCCCGCCCGGCTCGGACATCGTCGCCAGCTGCCAGGTGCTCCATGACACGGCGTCCGACGTCGAACTCGCCTACCCCGCCTGCGCCTGGGCGGACGGAAACACGGGCGCGGTGGTCGTCGCCGCGGACCTGACCGCGGAGGACCCCGCCGACGTGGACCTCGACGCCGCCGCCCGCGACACCCTGAAGATCCGTACCGAGATGCTCCGGCCGGTGGGCTGAGCGCCGCTCACCGCCCCAGCACCGCCCGCATCACCTCGCGCGCGATCGGTGCCGCGTCGCCGCCCCCGCTGACCTCACCCCGGTCGGCGGCCGCGTCCTCCACCACCACGGCCACCGCGACCTCGGGCTGCGGATCGTGGTCGCCCTGGGCCCAGGAGACGAACCAGGCGTACGGCACACCGGAGTTGTCCACGCCGTGCTGGGCGGTGCCGGTCTTGCCGCCGACCGTGGCGCCCGGGATCGCGCCGTTGCCGCCGGTGCCCCGCTCCACCGCGTCCGTCATCAGCCCGCGCAGCAGGACGGCCGTGGAGGGGCGCATCACCTGGATCAGCGGGTGCGTGTCCGCGCCCCGTACCGTCTCGCCGCCCGGCCGGGTGGTGCGCTCCACCAGGTACGGCGCCCGCGTCTGCCCGCCGTTCGCCACGGCCGCCGCGACCATCGCCATCTGGAGCGGGGTCGCCCGCGTGTTGTACTGCCCGATCGAGGACAGCGCGAGCTGCGCCCGGTCCACCACCGTGTCGAAGGTCGACTCCGCCACCGAGAACGGGACGCGCAGCTCCGTGTCGTTGAAACCGAACGCCCGCGCCGTCGCCGCCATGTCCTTCAGCCCCACGTCCACGCCCAGCTTGGCGAAGACCGTGTTGCAGGACCACGCGAACGCCTGCCGCAGCGAGGCGTCCCGGCAGCCGTCGATCTCGTTGGTCAGCCGGGTCGTGGTGCCCGGCAGCCGGTACGGATCGGGGGAGTCCGTCGGACTGTCCACGTCCGTGATCACCCCCGCGTCCAGCGCGGCCGCCGCCGTGACCACCTTGAAGGTCGACCCCGGCGGATAGGTCTGCCGCACCGCCCGGTTGAGCATCGGCTTGTCCGGATCGCCGTTCAGCCGCGCCCAGGCCGCCGACGCCGCCTTCCCGTTGCCCGACAGCTCGGCCGGGTCGTACGACGGGGTCGACACCAGCGCCAGCACCCGCCCGGTCGCCGGGTCGATCGCGGCCACCGCGCCCTTGCGCCCGGCGAGACCCCGGTACGCCGCCCGCTGCGCCTTCTCGTCCAGCGTGGTCACGACATTCCCGCCGGGCGCGGGCTCACGGGCCACGTCCCGCCACAGCGTGAACGACGACAGCGCCGGGTCGGTGCCCGAGAGCAGCGCGTCCTCGGAATGCTCCAGGAACGTGCTGCCGTACAGCTGCGAGGCGAAGCCGGTCACCGGGGCGTACAACGGGCCGTCCCGGTAGGTGCGTTCGTAGCGCAGCTGCTCCCCGGTGTCCGCCGAACCGGTCACCGGCGCGCCACCCACGAGGATGTCGCCGCGCGGTTGCTGGTAGCGGGCGATGGAGGCGCGCCGGTTCGCCGGGTTGTCGTTGTACGACCCGGCCTGGACGACCTGCACCCGGGCCGCGTTGGCCAGCAGCGCCGTGAGCAGCAGGCCGCACAGCGCCGAGGCGCGCCGGATGTACTTGGCCATCGGCAGCCCGCCGCCGTACTCCCGGCCGTCCTGGCTCACGGGCCCTCCTCGCCGTCGTACGCCCGCTCCGCCCGGCTCACGGCGCCTCCTCGCCGTCGTACTGGCTGCGCGCGGAGTCGCTCACCCGGATCAGCAGCGCCACGATGGCCCAGTTGGTGACGACCGAGGAGCCGCCCTGGGCGAGGAACGGCATCGCCATGCCGGTCAGCGGGATCAGCCCGGTCACCCCGCCCGCGATCACGAACACCTGGAGCGCCACGATCGAGGCGAGCCCCACCGCGAGGAGCCGCCCGAACGGCTCGCGCAGCGCACGGCCCGCCCGGTAGCCCCGCTCCACCAGCAGCCCGTAGAGCAGGAAGAGCGCGGCCAGACCGGCGAGGCCCAGCTCCTCCCCGGCCGTCGCCAGGATGAAGTCCGACTTGGTGGCGAACCCGATCAGCGGGGAGTGGCCGAGCCCGAGCCCGGTGCCGAGCATCCCGCCCGCCGCGAAGGCGAACAGCGACTGGGCGAGCTGATTGGGGCCCTGACCGGCCTCGATGGTGGCGAAGGGATGCAGCCAGTCCTCGATCCGGCCGCCCACGTGCGGCTCCAGGTGACCGACCGCCATCGCGCCGAGCACGGCGAGCACCAGGCCGACCGCGATCCAGCCGGTGCGCCCGGTGGCGACGTACAGCAGCACCACGAACAGCCCGAAGAACAGCAGCGAGGTGCCCAGGTCCCGCTCCAGGACCAGCACCCCGACGCTCAGCAGCCAGATCGTCACGATCGGCCCGAGCACCCGCCCGGTCGGCAGCTGGACACGCCACAGCCGCCGCCCGGTGTAGGCCAGCGCGTTGCGGTTGGCGGCCAGATAGGCGGCGAAGAACACCGCGAGCAGCACCTTCGCGAACTCGCCCGGCTGGATGGAGAACCCGGCGAACCTGATCCAGATCCGGGCGCCGTTGACCGCCGGGAACAGGATCGGCGCGAGCAGCAGCACCAGGGCGGCGGCCACGCACACATAGGAATAGCGCTGGAGCACCCGATGGTCGCGCAGCAGCAGGACCACCACGATGAACAGCGCCACCCCGAGCGTGGACCACACCAGCTGGGCCGGGGCCGCATGGTCGCCCGGCGTCTGGAGGTCCAGCCGGTAGATCAGCACCAGGCCGAGCCCGTTCAGCAGCACCGCGATGGGCAGCGGCAGCGGATCGGCGTACGGCGCGCGCAGCCGCACCGCCAGATGGGCGGCCAGGGCGAGACCGCCGAGCCCGGCGCCGTAGCCGAGTACGCCGGGCGGTACGGCGCCGGTGCGCGCGAGGCCCACCGCGCAGTAGCCGTACACGCACAGCGGCACGGCCAGCACCAGCAGGGCGAGTTCGACGCCGCGCCGCCGGGCGAGCGGCACGGCGGAAGCCGGTGCCCGTGAGGCGGACACCGCGATTCCGGCCTTGGTCATGTCCGGAACCTACACATAAGTGAGGTAATACGCCGCCTCTGTCGGGAGGTCAGCACCAGCGTGGCGCGGCCCCGACATTGGCGATGTACCGCGCGGAACCCCACGCCCAGGTGCCGTCCGTGAGCAGGTACCACAGGGGGTTGCCGCCCACCGCGGAGCCCTTCACCTTGCAGTAGATGGAGACCTTCTCGCCGTGCTCCGCGAAGCGGACCTTGCGGGTGCTCCGGTCCGGCCGGTCGCGCAGCCACAGGCCGTCCTTGGCCGTGACGACGCCCTGGTAGCGGCGCGGGTCGCGGTCGCCCCGGCCGTAACCCGGACCGTCGGGTCCGGGCTTCGACGGCGCCGCGGCGGA
>NZ_WWIR01000281.1 GCF_009863025.1 Streptomyces sp. SID4985
GAGGCCGACGCCGTGGCCGACCGCTACGGGCCGCTCGTCCAGGCCCAGCTGACCCCCGGCGCCTGACCCCCGGCGCCTGACTCACTCGACGACCCCGGGCCCGGTCAGCAGCGCCTCGGCGCACCGGCGGAACTCCGTCACCAGCCGCCCGTTGTCCCCAGCCCGGGTCGCCACGGCCACCTGGCACGGCTCGACCCCGTGCAGCGGCACCGTGGTCAGATCCGGGCGCGGCGGACGCAGCCCGGGTACGCCCGCCGCGAGCGCCAGCGACTGCCCGGAGGCGACCAGCTCGAACTTGTCCTCGATGTCCTCGATGAACGGGCCGTCCGGCGCGGGCCGCCCGTCCGGGCGCGGGTCGATCCGCCAGAACGCGTCCCACAGCCGGTCCGGGACCCGGGGCAGTGGCTCGTCCGCGATGTCGTCCAGGGTGACCGACTCCTTGCCCGCGAGCCGGTGGTCCAGCGGCATGACGACCACGCGCGGCTCGTCGTAGAGCACGGTCACCCGCAGGCCCTCGGTGACGAACGGCAGCCGCGTGACCAGCGCGTCCACCCGGTGGCTCGTCAGCGTGTCCCGGGCCTCCTGCCAGCGCAGATGCGCCGTGCGTACGTCCGCGTCCGGGAACCGGCGGCGCAGCTCGCGCACGGCCGGGGTGACGATCACGCCGGTCGTGTATCCGACGGTGATCCGGCTGGGCTCGGCGGCGGCCCGTGCGGCGGCCGCCGCCTGTCCCGCCGCCCGCAGCAGCGACCTCGCGCGCGGCAGGAACACCTCGCCCGCCTCGGTGAGCCGCGTGCCCTGCGGGGTGCGGTCGAGCAGCCTGGCCCCCAACTCCCGCTCCAGGCGGCGCACTTGACGGCTCAGGGACGGCTGGGTGATATGCAGCGCGGCGGCCGCGCGCCCGAAGTGCCGGTGCTCGGCGACGACCGTGAAGTACCGCACCAGCCTGAGGTCGAGATCCGCGTCGGCGGGGGAGTCGGACATGCCCCCAGCGTACGACCCTCTGCCATATGAGCTATCTGACCTGCGGTGATGCCCGAAACGTATTGCCCGATGCGGAACAAGCTTTGGACGCGGACGCTCCGCCCGGCCAAGGATGGAAGCACTCCCACCCACCGTCCTAGGAGAGCAACGACATGCGTGTTTTCGTCACCGGGGCCACCGGATTCATCGGCTCGGCGGTCGTACCCGAACTCATCGGCGCCGGGCACGAGGTCGTCGGCCTCGCCCGGTCCGACGAGGGGGCCGCCGCGCTGAAGGCCGCGGGCGCCGAGGTGCACCGGGGCAGCCTGGCGGACCCCGAGGACCTGGCCCGCGTCGCCGACACCGCCGACGGCGTGATCCACCTCGCCTTCGTCCACGACTTCGCCGACGTCCGCGCGGCGGGCGACACCGACCTCACCGCCATCCGGGCCATGGGCGCCGCGCTCGCCGGCTCGGACCGGCCGCTGGTCGTCACCTCCGGCACCGCGATCGGCCCGACGGGCCGCCTGATCACCGAGGCCGACGCCCCCGCCCCCGGCACCCACCGCACCGCCTCCGAGGAGGCGACGACCGCGCTGGCCGAGGACGGCGTGCGCTCCTCCGTGGTCCGGCTCGCGCCCACCGTGCACGGACGCGGCGACCACGGCTTCGTACCCCGTCTCATCGACGTGGCCCGCGAGAAGGGCGTCGCCGCCTACGTCGGGGACGGCGCCAACCGCTGGCCCGCCGTCCACCGGCTCGACGCCGCCCGGCTGTTCCGGCTCGCCCTGGAGAAGGCGCCCGCAGGACAGCGGCTGCACGCCAACGCCGAGGAAGGAGTGCCGTTCCGGGAGATCGCCGAGGTCATCGGCCGTCACCTGGACGTTCCCGTCATCAGCCTGACGGGCGAGGAGGCCGAGGCCCGCTACGGCTTCGTGGGCCGCTTCACCGGGGTCGACAACCCCACGTCGAGCACGCTGACCCGCGAGCTGCTCGGCTGGGAGCCGACGGAGACCGGGCTCCTGGCCGACCTGGAGGAGGGGCACTACTTCCGGTAGTTCCGACCGGGGGACACCGGGCCGGTCCGGGGACACCGGGCCGGTTCGGGGTGGCGCCGGGCCGGTTTGAAGAGACGCTCGGGCGGTTAACTGCACCGCATGACCGAGGAGGGAACGCGCAGAGGCCGTAACGAGACCGAGGAAGAGCGGGCCGACCGGCGCTGGGGCGAGCTCATCCAGGAGGTCCGGGTGGCCCAGACCGGTGTCCAGATCCTCTTCGGTTTCCTGCTCACCGTCGTCTTCCAGCCCAAGTACGGCGAACTCGCCCGCACCGACCAGATCATCTACATCGTGACGGTCGTCCTCGGCGCCTGCGCCACCGGCGCCCTCATCGGCCCGGTCTCCCTGCACCGCCTGGTCTCCGGACGCCGCGTCAAGCCACGCGCGGTCCGCCTGGCCGGCCTCCTCACCTTCGTGGGCCTGATCCTGCTCCTCGCCACCATGGCCTCCTCGCTGCTGCTGATCCTGCGCGTCGCCACCCACGACGACTACGTCCCCTGGCTGGTCGCGGCGGTCGTCGCCTGGTACCTGACGTGCTGGTACGGCCTGCCGCTCTGGGTCCGCCACAAGGGTTGACCTGGAGCGGACTCCAATTACTAGAGTCCGTCGCGCGGTCGACGCCCTGTCGCTCCGCGTGATCGGCCGCTCCAGTGAGGAAGCATCGCCATGCGCTATCGCACCCTTGGCAGAACCGGCATCGAGGTCAGCACCCACTGCCTCGGCACCATGATGTTCCAGGACGGCTTCAACTCCGACCACGACGACTGCGTCCGCATCATCCACGCCGCCCTCGACCAGGGCGTCAACTTCCTCGACACCGCCGACATGTACGGCCAGGGAGAGTCCGAGGAGATCGTGGGCAAGGCGCTGCGAGGGCGCCGTGACGACGTCGTGCTCGCCACCAAGGTCCACTTCCCGATGGGCGAGGGCCGCAACCGCGGTGGCAATTCGCGGCGTTGGATCCTCAAGGCGGTCGAGGACAGCCTGAGGCGTCTGGACACCGACTGGATCGACCTCTACCAGATCCATCTGCCGGACCACACCACGGACATCGAGGAGACCCTCTCGGTCCTCACCGACCTCGTGACCCAGGGCAAGATACGCACCTTCGGCTGCTCGAACTTCCAGCCGGAGGAGATCGTCGAGGCCCACCACGTCTCCGAGCGGCGCGCCCTCGGACGCTTCCGCACCGCCCAGCCGCCCTACTCGATTCTGGCCCGCGGGATCGAGTCCTCGCTCCTGCCCGTCGCCGAGCGCCACGGCATGGGAGTCCTGGTCTGGAGCCCCCTCGCCTTCGGTTTCCTCACCGGCAAGATCCGCAAGGACAGGCCCGTCGACATGGAGACCGGCCGCGCCGCGATCCGGCCGGGCTTCTTCGATCCCGCCATCGCCGAGAACGCCGCCAAGCTCGACGCCGTCGAGCAGCTCGTCGAACTCGCCGAGAGCATCGGCTGCACCCTGCCGGAACTCGCCGTGGCCTTCACCGTGGCCCACCCCGCCGTCACGTCGGCGATCATCGGCCCGCGGACCATGGACCAACTGGAGGCCCTCCTCAAGGGAGCGGCGCTCACCCTGGACGACGCGACCCTCGACCGGATCGACGAGATCGTGCGCCCGGGGGTGAACCTCTACAACCCCGCCGCCTCCTTCCCGCCGCGCTCCCTGACGGACGCCTCCCTGCGCCGCCGTCCCCTCGCCGAACGCTCCGCCGCCTGAGTCCGGCGGCCGCCTCACCGGCCGGGATCACCGGTCGCCGGTCTCCAGCGCGGCGAGCTGCCGGTCGTGGACCTTGCTGAGCAGCAGCAGGGACAGCACCGCTCCGATCAGGGCGCAGAACATGTCCCACTGGGTGTCCCAGACGTCTCCCTGGGTGGCCAGGAAGGCGTCGGCGCCGTGGCCGCCGATCTCGGCGGCCGCCCACTCCAGCAGCTCGAAGCACGCGCTGAAGGCGAGGCAGGCGCACACGGTGAGCGGCGCCAGCCAGCGGCTGCCGCGCAACGGCGAGGTACGGCTGAGGAGTTCGCGGACCAGGATCGCCGGGACGAAGCCCTGCATCAGATGCCCGAACCGGTCGTACGGGTTGCGGCTGAGGCCGAAGGCGTCCCGGACCCAGTCGCCCGCGGGCACCTCGGCGTAGGTGTAGTGGCCCCCGGCCGCGAGGACCAGGGCATGTGCGGCGAGGAGGCCGCACAGCAGGCCGGTCAGGGGGAAGCGCCGCCAGGTCAGCAGCACCAGCGGCAGCCCGATCAGCACCCAGAACGTCTCCAGGAACCAGGTCGTACGGTCGTGTACGCCGATCGCGGAGACGGCGAGCCCCAGGGCGGCCACGCCCGCGAACAGCAGGGGCGGCACCCGGCGGTGCACGGTGCGCGGGGCGGGATGCGCGACGGTCATGGCGGCCTCCAGGCGGGGGTCGGGGAGCCCCCATGGTGGCGCCGCCGGGCAACGCCGGTCATGAGTACGGCTACTCAGGCGCGGAAGGTACGGAGCGCGGTGCGCAGTACGGCCTGGTTCGCCGGGTCCTCCCAGTCGGCGGCCGGGGTGGTGAAGCGCAGGGAGTAGCCCCGGCCGCCGCCGAGCAGGAAGCCGCGCCCGAAGGTGTGCGTCCGCGCCTGCCCGGTGCCGGACAGCCACTCCATGTCGGCGGCGGAGTGGCCCTGTTGGTCGGTGGCCTCGATCTCGCCGATCCGCTGGTAGCCGTCCTCCTGGGCGAGGCCGGGTTCGACGTCGTCACGCCAGACGGCCACGGGGTCGGACCCCACCCGTTCGCTGTAGGTGACGGCGAGCGTGGGGGAGGAGGAGCCGCCGGGGCCGAAGGTGACCCGGTAGGAGTTGTCGGCGCCAGATCTGATCCCGAGGCGCTGCCACTCCTCGGGCAGGGCGACCGTGAAGCCCTCCGGGGCGGTGTACGTGCGGAATCCGGCGGGGAGGGCGGCGGAGGTGCCGGACGGAGAGGCGGGGTGGCCCTGGGTGCGGGTGGAGGTAGGGGCGGGGGTCGTGCCCTTGCCGGGGGCCGTGCTCGGGCCCGGGGTGCCGCTCGGGGCCGGTGCCTCGCTCCGGCCGGGGACCGCGCCGGTGCCGGACCCCGTGCTCGTACCGGCCTCCGACGCACCCGCACCTGCCGACGCGGCCGCCCCGCTCGGCCGTGCCCCCGCCACCTCCTCCGACGACTGGTGCAAGACGGCCAGCGCGGCGGCGGCCACGGCGGCGACGGCCAGGCACACCCCGGCCGCCAGGACCCGTCTGCTCCGCAGGACACCGCCGCCCGGCGGGGCCGCCTCCGTCTCCACCTCGGCCTCCGGAGCGGGCGCGGGCGTGCCGTACGCACCCGCGTCCTCCTCCAGCACCCGCACCAGCGAGGCGCGCACCACCGGACGGGTCAGCCGCTCTCGGGAGTTCTTGCGCAGCAGCCCCTCCACGGTCCGGGTCAGCGGGCCCGTGCGCAGCGGGGCGCGCAGCGGAAGCCGGGCCACGGCCCGCAGGGTGGCCTCGGTGCGGCCCCGGTCGCGGAACGGCGGGCGCCCCTCGGTCATCGTGTAGAGGATCGCGCCGAGCGCCCACAAGTCGGCGGCGGGGCCGATGCGTTCGTCGCGGGCCTGCTCCGGCGAGGCGTACGACGGCGCCGCGACCCTCGGTGCCAGGGTCGTGCCCGCGAGCCCGAAGCCCGCGATCACGACCGTGCCGCCGTCCCGTACGAAGATCTGGCCGGGGCTCAGCTCGCCGTGGGTGATGCCCTCCTCGTGCGCGGTGCGCAGCACGTCGAGCACTTCGAGGCCGATGCCGGCCGCCCGTACGGGGTCGAACGGCCCCTCTTCTTCGAGGAGTTGGGTGAGCGGTGTGCCGTCGATCCACTGGGCCGCCGTCCACAGCGTGCCCGGTTCCACGACCGCGTCGATCACCGAGGCGACCCCGCCGGGGCACAGCAGCCGCATGGTCTCGGAGGTGCGCACCACGCGGGACCTGGTCCGGCGCAGGGTGTCCTGGTCTGCGGTGCCCGGCAGCGCGGTCCGCGTCACCAGGCACGCGCGGTTCTCCCGTACGTCCTCGGCCCGCCACCACTCGCGGCCGGTCTCCCGGGCGAAGACCTCAAGGAGCCGGAACCGCCCGGCGACCAGTTCATCTGCGACGACGTACGCCTCGGCCATGGCCATCCCTCGCTGTAACCCTGCCGTTGTCTCCCAGGGTTACGCGAAGGTCACGGTGAAGTGTTCAAACCGATCGTGTTCCGGTCATTTTTGACGTTCGGTCAGTGCGGCTGTCGACCTCCGTCAGTGCGGGCTGTCGGCATCCATCAGTGCTGCTGCGCCGACTGCGGCGTGGCCTCGCTCGGGCGGACCACCACGACGCCGCTGCCCCGGAGCATCAGCTGCACGGCCTCGCCCGAACCGCCGCGCAGCATCGAGCCGAAGGACTGCGAGCGGTGCAGCGAGGTGTCGAGCCCGGCCGTCCAGCCGACCACGGCGTCCGTGTCGACGTACACCGGGTTCTCCGGGGACACCGGGATCACCAGCGGGTTGCCCTCGCAGACCAGGCCGAGGCGGCCGTGCCCGCTGAACACGCTGTTGAACAGGCCGCCGCCCGCGATGCCGGAGCCCTTCACGGTCTTTATCTCGTAGGAGAGCGTGGCGTCGAAGCACAGGACGTTGCGGCCGTTGACCGTGAACTGGTCGCCCGGCTCCACCTCGACGATGAAACAGTTCTGCGCCTCGTGCGCGAACCACGCCTCGCCCCGGCCGCGCACCACCATCAGCGGCAGCCCCTCACCGGTGACGGCGCGCTTGAGCATGCCGCCGATGCCCTGGCCCTTGTGCTCGAACTTCAACTCGCCCCGGTGCGCGACCATCGCGCCCTGCCGGGCGAGCATCTCGCCGTTCACCGTGTACTTCAGACACTTGGCGTTCTCGACGGTCAGGCCCGGCTCCACGGCCGGGCGCACCATGTGCTCGCTGGAAAACAGATCACCCTTCATGCGGGGCATCGTGTCCCGGAGGGGAGCGTTCCGACAAGATCGTGGAACGCGCCCGGCTCCTGGACTTCGCGTGTCCCGGCTCCCGGGCTCCGTGCGTCCCGGCTCCCGGTGCCCGCTCCCGTCTACTGCCGCAGATCCCCCTCGCGTTCGCGGAGCATCGTGCCACGCCGGGCCGTTTTGGCGGGCTTGCCGCAGAACGCCGACTCCAGGGTGCCCGCCAGGGTGTCCAGGACCTTGCCGTTGTTGGAGGTGTTGACCAGCGCGGTCAGGCTGCGGCCGCCGTCCTTGCTGGTGAACGCGTAGGTGTAGTAGCCCTGTACGGCGCCCGTGTGGCCGTAGACCGAGATCCCGCAGGACAGGTCCCGGCGCCGCAGTCCGAGGCCGTAGGCCGTGGTGCTGTTGACCTTGGTGAAGCGCTCCATCTCGGCGAGCCGCGCGGCGGAGAGCAGCCGCCCGCCCACCAGCGCGGAGTAGAAGGTGTTCAGGTCCTTGGCGCTGGAGATGATCGCGCCCGCGCTCTGCGCCCAGGACACGGTCTGCCGGGTCGCGTCGACCAGCGCGGCACCGGACGTGTCGGGGGTCAGATAGCCGCGCGCGTACCGGCCGGGGATCGCGGTGTCCGGGTGGACGTAGAAGGTGTCGGCCAGCTTCAGCGGCTTGATGACGCGGTTCTGGTACTCGGTCCTCACCGAGTGCCCGGTCAGCTTCTCGATGAGCAGGCCCGCCACCACGAAGTTGGTGTTGGAGTAGGAGTAGGCCGCGCCGGGGGCGTTGGTGCGCGGCTTCTTCAGGGAGAGCGCGATCAACTGGCGGTAGGTGAAGACCTTGTTCCGCACGCTCTCGAAGCCGGAGACGCTCTGGGCGAACATGTCGTTGCTGAAGTCGTACAGGCCGCTGCGGTGGCTCAGCAGGTGCCGGACCGTGATCCGGTCGTCGGGGAGCAGCCCGGGCAGATAGCGGTTCACCGGGGAGTCCAGGTCGAGCTTGCGCTCGTCGGCCAGCTGGAGCAGGACGACCGTCGAGAAGGTCTTGGTGACGCTGCCGATCCGGAAGCGGTCGCCGGTGCTCATCGCCCGTTTCGCGCCCCGGTCCGCGAGGCCCCGGCTGATGAGATACGTCCTCCCGTGGTCGTCGATCCGGGCCGCGGCGCCCGGGGCTCCCTGTTCCCGCGCGGTGCGCAGCACCCTGTCGACGCCCGCCGTGTCGGGTGCGGGCAGTGCCGCCGCGCGGCCCGGCGCCTCGCTCGCCGCCCGCGCCGGGACCGCGAGGAGAGACAGCGCGACCGCTCCGAGTACCGCACCCCTGCCCACCGTTGCTGAGACCATCCGGTTCCCACTCCTCGTTCGCACGGTTGTTGATGCGACATCGGTCACATTCCGGCCTGGAACCTAGGGGATTGAGCCGGAATCTCACGCTCCGACACACACATGGTCAGTCAATGATCACTCTGTGACGTATATTCGCAAAGGATTGTCATAGGGAACCGCGAAATGGATCATTCCAGGTTTACGTGGCCATGACTCATCCGGAAGGGTGAACCTCGGGCCCGGTCCGGGCCTCCTGGCGCCCAACGGTGCCATGTCGCAAGGCGGTTGGCGCGACCGGCCGCCTTCGGACGAAGGAACCCCTCCTCGTGCGCAGACCGCACATACGCAGCGTGGCCGTCGCCGTCGCGGTGACGACGGCCGCCATGGGCCTGGCCGGTACGGCCCTCGCGGGCCCCCGCCCGGCGGACGTACGGTCCGTCCTCGGCACCGAGCGGACCGCCCTGGTCGTCCACGCCGCGCGTGCCGCGGCCTTCGCCCACGCGGCCGACACCGGGGTCGTCACCGGCGACGAACTCCAGCCGCAGGACGTGATGTTCGACCCCGAGGGCGCCCGTCACGTGCGCTTCACACGCACCCACGCCGGACTCCCGGTCCTCGGCGGCGACCTCGTCGTCCACCTCGACCGGCACCTCGGCTACGCGGGCGTCACCCGCGCCGCCGACCGCGCCGTCCGCCCCGCCACCACCGACGCCAAGGTGACCCCCGGTCAGGCGGCGGCCGCC
>NZ_WWIR01000282.1 GCF_009863025.1 Streptomyces sp. SID4985
GCGGGCGGGGCCGAGAGGGAGACGCGGATCGTGTCGCCGATGCCCTCGGAGAGCAGCGCGCCGAAGGCGACGGCCGACTTGATCGTGCCCTGGAAGGCGGGGCCCGCCTCGGTCACGCCGAGGTGGAGCGGGTAGTCGCACTGGGCGGCCAGCTGCCGGTAGGCCTCGATCATCACGACCGGGTCGTTGTGCTTCACCGAGATCTTGATGTCGCGGAAGTCGTGCTCCTCGAAGAGGGACGCCTCCCACAGGGCCGACTCCACCAGCGCCTCGGGGGTGGCCTTGCCGTACTTCTGCAGCAGACGGCGGTCCAGGGAGCCCGCGTTCACGCCGATGCGGATCGGGGTGCCGTGGTCCTTCGCGGCGCGCGCGATCTCCTTCACCTTGTCGTCGAACTGCTTGATGTTGCCCGGGTTCACCCGGACCGCCGCACAACCCGCCTCGATCGCCGCGAACACGTACTTCGGCTGGAAGTGGATGTCCGCGATCACCGGGATCTGCGACTTGCGGGCGATGGTCGCCAGCGCGTCGGCGTCGTCCTGCGTCGGGCAGGCGACCCGGACGATCTGGCAGCCGGACGCGGTCAGCTCCGCGATCTGCTGCAGCGTCGAGCCGATGTCCGACGTCCGCGTCGTCGTCATGGACTGCACCGAGACGGGGGCGTCACCGCCGACCGCGACGGTGCCGACCTGGATCTGCCGGCTCTTGCGACGCTCGGCGATCTTGGTCGGGATGGACGGCATACCGAGAGAAATCGCAGTCATCTGCTGTGCAACCCCAAGTCGTGGATGAAGATCCGGCCCCATGAAACGCCGGGCTCCAGGCTCTGAGATTACGGTACGGCCCCCCGCACGAGCACATCCCACCCGGCGAAACCCACTCAATGGAAGGGGCCCGGAGCACAGGGCTCCGGGCCGCCTTCGAGGGTGTCGTGAACCGTCAGGAGATCTTGACCGGGTTCACCACGTCCGCGATCAGCACGAGGAGTGTGAAGCAGACGAAGATTCCCGCCACGACGTAGGCCACCGGCATCAGCTTGGCCACGTCGAAGGGGCCCGGGTCGGGGCGGCGCAGTACCCGGGCGAGGTTGCGCCGCAGCGACTCCCACAGCGCGCCCGCGATGTGCCCGCCGTCGAGCGGGAGCAGCGGGAGCATGTTGAAGAGGAACAGCGAGAGGTTGAACCCGGCGAGCACGAACACGAACATGGCGACCTGCTGGGAGGCCGGGATGTTCAGCGTGGCGATCTCGCCGGTGACGCGGGCGGCGCCGACGATGCCCATCGGGGAGTCCGGCTCGCGCGGGCCGTCGCCGAAGGCGGCGTTCCACAGGGCCGGGATCTTGCCGGGCAGGTCGACGAGGGAGCTCACCGCGTTGCCGACCTGGTCGCCCATCCAGACCACCGAGTCGCCGAAGCCGAGCTGGACGACGCCGGTGGCGGCGCTGAAGCCGAGGAAACCGGCCTTGACGTACTCGCCCTGGACGTAGGTGCCGCTGGCGTCCTTCTTGGCGACCTGGTTGGTGGCGATGGTGGCGTGCAGGGTGAGCTGCTTGCCGTCGCGCTCGACCACGATCGGGACGGTCCTGCCCGCGCTGTCGCGGATGAGGTCGGACAGCGTGTTCCAGTTCTCGGTCGGCCTGCCGTCGAAGGAGACGATCTTGTCGTGCGCCTTGAGGCCCGCGGCCTGGGCCGGGGAGGCCGGGTCGGACTTCTCGCAGGTGTCGCGGTGCTGGCTCTGCGCGATGACGCAGGGCGAGACCGAGGAGACCGTGTTGGTCTGCTGCTGGATGCCGAAGCCCATGAGCACGGTGAAGAACAGTCCGACCGCGAGGATCAGGTTCATGAAGGGACCCGCGAACATGACGATGACGCGCTTCCACGGCTTGCGCGTGTAGAACATGCGCGTCTCGTCACCGGGCTGGAGCTCCTCGAAGGCCGCCGAGCGGGCGTCCTCGATCATGCCGCGCCACGGGGAGGTGGAGCGGGCGGAGACCCGGCCGGCGTCGTCCGGCGGGAACATGCCGATCATGCGGATGTAGCCGCCGAGCGGGACGGCCTTGATGCCGTACTCGGTGTCGCCCTTGTGCCGCGACCAGATGGTGGGGCCGAAGCCGACCATGTACTGCGGGACGCGGATACCGAAAAGCTTGGCGGTCGAGAGGTGCCCCAGTTCGTGCCAGGCGATCGAGACGAGCAGGCCGACCGCGAAGACCGCTATGCCGAGGATGAACATCAAGGTCGTCATGCACGCGCCTCCGCGGTCGCCGTCGTGGCTGTCAGTTCACGGGCCCGGGCCCTGGCCCAGGTCTCCGCTTCGAGGACGTCCGACACGGTGAGTGAAGTTCCCGTCGCGGGGGTGCCGTGTTCCTCGACGACCCGGGTGACGGTCTCCATGATCCCGTTGAAGGGCAGCGCGCCGTTCAGGAAAGCCTCGACGCACTCCTCGTTGGCGGCATTGAACACCGCCGGGGCGGTCCCCGCGAGCCGTCCCACGTGTCGGGCGAGGTTCACCGAGGGGAAGGCGTCGTTGTCCAGCGGGAAGAACTCCCATGTGGACGCCTTGCTCCAGTCGAAGGCCGGGGCGGCGTCGGGGACGCGCTCGGGCCAGCCCAGGCCGATGGCGATGGGGCCGCCCATGTCGGGCGGCGTCGCCTGGGCGATCGTGGAGCCGTCGGTGAACTCGATCATCGAGTGGACATACGACTGGGGATGCACGACCACCTCAATGTGGTCGAAGGAAATGTCGTAGAGGAGGTGCGCCTCGATGACCTCCAGGCCCTTGTTGACGAGGGTCGCGGAGTTGACGGTGATGACCGGGCCCATGGCCCAGGTGGGGTGCGCGAGGGCGTCCTGGACGGTGACGTTCGCCAGCTCGGCCTTCGTACGGCCGCGGAAGGGGCCGCCGGAGGCGGTGACGACCAGCTTGCGGACATCGGCGCGGGTACCGGCGGCCAGGGCCTGGAAGAGGGCGGCGTGCTCGGAGTCGACCGGGATGATCTGGCCGGGCTTGGCCAGCGCCTTGACCAGCGGGCCGCCGACGATCAGCGACTCCTTGTTGGCGAGCGCGAGGGTGCGGCCCGCCTCCAGGGCGGCCAGGGTGGGCGCGAGACCGATCGAGCCGGTGATGCCGTTCAGCACGGTGTGGCAGTCGGACGCGGCGACCTGCGCGGCCGCGTCGGGCCCAGCGAGGATCTCAGGAAGCGGCTCGGTGCCGTAGTGCCCGGCCAGCGCCTCGCGCAGCTCCGGCACGGCGTCTTCGCGCGCCACCGCCACGGTCCGCACCCGCAGCCGGTACGCCTGCTCGGCGAGCAGCGCCACCCGTCCGCCGTTGGCGGACAGCGCGGTCACGCGGAAACGGCCGGGATTGCGCAGCACGAGGTCGATGGCCTGCGTGCCGACCGACCCGGTGGATCCGAGGATCACCACATCCTTCGGCCCGCCGTCGGCGAGCGGGTCGTACACCAGGTGCGGATCGGCAAGGGGCGCGGGGCTGACAAGGCTGTCGGTCATCCACCTATTGTGTCCGCCCGCGACACAAGGACGGACAGCGCGTCCGGTGTCGCGGGCGGCGGGTCGTACGGCGGACGTCACCCGAAGGGGCGACGGGCGCTCGGCTCTTCGCTCGGGCCGGGTGTCGCGTCCGCGATCCACGGCCCCTCCGTCGACGGGTCGAGGATGCCGTCCTCCAGCCAGTCGTAGGAGCCGTTGAGGACGCCCTTGACGACCTTGCGGTCGAGGTCGTCGGTGTTGGACCAGAGGCGGGTGAAGAGGTCGTCGACGCGGAGGCGGGACTGGTGGCAGAAGGCGTCGGCGAGCTGGTAGGCCTCGCGGCCGTGGTCGCCCTCGCGGCGGAGGCGTTCGGCGCGGACGCAGGCGGCGCTCATGGCGAAGAGTTCGGCGCCGATGTCGACGATGCGGCCGAGGAAGCCCTGCTTGGTCTCCATGCGGCCCTGCCAGCGGGACATGCCGTAGAAGGTGGCGCGGGCGAGCTTGCGGGCGTGCCGTTCCACGAAGCGGAGGTGACCCGAGAGGTCGATGCCGTGCTTGAACTCGCTGTACGAGGACGGGAGTTGACCCGGTCCCGCGACCAGCTTCGGGAGCCACTTGGCGTAGAACACGCCCGCGTCGGCGGCCGCCTTCGCCTTGTCCTGGAGGGAGGTGTCGGGGTCGATGAGGTCACCGGCGACCGAGAGGTGGGCGTCGACGGCCTCGCGTGCGATCAGCAGGTGCATGATCTCGGTCGAGCCCTCGAAGATGCGGTTGATGCGCAGGTCGCGCAGCATCTGCTCGGCGGGCACGCCCCGCTCGCCGCGCGCCGCGAGGGACTCGGCGGTCTCGTAACCCCGGCCGCCGCGGATCTGGACCAGTTCGTCGGCCATCAGCCAGGACATCTCGGAGCCGTAGAGCTTGGCGAGCGCGGCCTCGATGCGGATGTCGTTGCGGTCCTCGTCGGCCATCTGGGAGGCGAGGTCCACCACGGCCTCCAGCGCGAACGTGGTCGCCGCGATGAAGCTGATCTTGGACCCGACGGCCTCGTGCAGCGCGACCGGCCTGCCCCACTGTTCGCGCTCGGCCGCCCACTGCCGGGCGATCTTCAGGCACCACTTGCCCGCACCCGCGCACATCGCGGGCAGTGAGAGCCGCCCGGTGTTGAGCGTGGTGAGCGCGATCTTCAGACCCGCGCCCTCGGGCCCGATGCGGTTGGCTGCGGGGACGCGGACCCGGTGGAGACGGGTCACGCCGTTCTCGATGCCGCGCAGCCCCATGAAGGCGTTGCGGTGCTCGACGGTGACGCCCTCGGCGGTGCCCTCCACCACGAACGCGGTGATGCCACCGGGATGCCCCTCGGACTTCGGCACCCGCGCCATGACGACCAGCAGGTCCGCGACCACGCCGTTGGTGGTCCACAGCTTCACGCCGTCGAGGATGTAGTCGTCCCCGTCGGGCACGGCCATGGTCGCGAGCCGCGCCGGGTCCGAGCCCACGTCCGGCTCGGTGAGCAGGAACGCCGAGATGTCGGTGCTCGCGCAGCGCGGCAGGAAGGCGTCCTTCTGTTCCTGGGTGCCGAAGATCTTCAGCGGCTGCGGTACGCCGATGGACTGGTGCGCGGAGAGCAGCGCGCCGACCGCCGGGCTGACCGAACCGACCAGCGCGAGCGCCTTGTTGTAGTACAGCTGGGACAGGCCCAGGCCGCCGTATTTGGGGTCGATCTTCATGCCGAGCGCGCCGAGCCGCTTGAGCCCGGCCACGACCTCGTCCGGGATACGCGCCTCACGCTCGATGCGGACCGCGTCGATCTCGCTCTCGCAGAAGGCCCGCAGCTCCGCGAGGAACGCCTCACCGCGCCGCACGCTCTCGGGGTCCGGCAGCGGATGGGGATGGATGAGGTCGAGCCGGAAGCGCCCGAGGAACAGCTCCTTGGCGAAGCTCGGTTTGCGCCAGCCCTGCTCCCGGGCGGCCTCCGCCACCTGGCGGGCCTCGCGCTCGGAGACGGTGGTGCGTTGAGTGGTGGGAGCGGACATCAGGGCTCACCTCGCCACGAAGAGGGGTGTTGGGGACTGATCACTATGGACCGGTGCTACTGGATCAGTGGTACCTGAATCCGGGCGCTCCCACCAGTCATCGCGCTCCATTGGGCTGAAACGGCCGAGTCCCGCCTCCCGGGCATGACGGATGATCTCCGAATCAAATACAACCTGCCGGACAAGCAGGAATTCGACAGCAAAGAGCCCCGTAGAGAAAAAGGAATACACCAAGGAATGTCAAAATAATTGCGCAGCACACACAAAAGCGAGGTAACGTTCTCGTGCTTTCTCGGGGGGATCCGACAGGGCCACAACGGTCGACCTGGAGAGGCGGAGGACCCACCGGTCGAACCGCCTCCCCTCTGGCGCGCTGCCAGAAAACGGACATCTCGTGGCATCATCAGGCATCTTCCTGGGCTTGCACACCCCAGGAGCCCGAGAAGCCTTTCCTTCCAGGGCCCCCTGCGCATCCTCTGGAAGGAGCAAGGAATTGGTAATGCGTACGCGCAGTATTGTCGTTTCCGCGCTTTGCGCCGTCGGCGCGGTCGGCGGGCTCTCCACTCTCGCCATCGCCGACCCCGCGCCCCCCACCGGGTCGGTCCCCTACGCCGTGGAGGACTTCACCTACCCGGGGGCGGACCAGATCCTGGCCGCCAAGGGCATCCTCCTGAAGCGCGGCGACGGCCACATCATCCTGGCCGAGTGCGGACAGAACGCGAACGAGATCCGGGTGTACACCGTCAAGGACTCCGCCGCGAACCGGGACGCGCAGTACTGCTTCGAGCCCACCGCGAGCACCGGCTTCCTGACGCTGGAACTTCCCCGCGTCTTCGCCCTGGAGACGGGCGACCATCCCATCAGTGCCGATCTCACCGCCGAGGGCCGCACCACCCAGGTCGACGTGCCCGAAGGCGGGTTCACGAGCGTCGGCGAGGGAACGGTCGGCGGGGCCCAGTCGGTCCTCGTCGAGATTCGCGTCACCGGCTGACACGGCACCGGCCGATCCGGCTTCACCCGAGCCCCCGCCCCGAGGGGCTTGCTCCCTTTCACCCGAGAAGCGGTCGGATATGTCAGGTGCATGACATATCCGCCATCCGACCCTCCGGCGGGTGCGGGCGCTCGGGCCCATCCGCTCTGACGACAAAAGGTCCGTATGAACTGGAAATGGCGCCGGCGCTCCGCTGGGAAGAGACGCGCCACCGCACGCATATCGTTCATGACCGCCACGGCGGTCCTTGTCGGTCTGCTCGTCGCCCCCACGGCGGCGGCCGACGATCCGCCCGACGCGACCGTCGAGCCGCTGCACATGACGATCCGGCAGCAGGCGGTCGACATCTGGGCCACCGGCGGCACCGAAGTGAGGTCCGCCGCGGAGACCGCCCTCATCGGGAGCGATCAGGACGTCATCGACTTCCTGATGAGCTACGACGACCAGGCGGTGCAGGACTACCGGGTCGAAGCGGCCCAACTGGGCAGCATGGGCGGGGAGAACACCCTCGCCGCGGTACGCCAGGCGCTCACCGGTGACGAGCGTGATCTGGTCCGTTTCCTGAAGACGGGCTGGGAGGAGCCCTTCCATCAGGACCAGCGCGTGCTCGTCGCCCGCGCCATCGACGCCGGAGGCCCCGAGGTCCAGGCGCGGGGCCGACAGGCGCTCGCGGGCACCGTCGAGGACATACAGAACTTCCTGAAGACGGGCCGGGACGAGGCCCAGGAACAGGACGACCGCGTCCTGACGGCACAGATCGTCTCCGCCGGAGGCACGCAGGTACGAGCCTCCGGCCGACTCGCCCTGAGCGGGACCATCACGGACGTCCGCGAATTCCTCGAGGTGGGACAGTACGTCGCGCGCAGCCGCGACGAGGAGTACGCCACCGTCGCGGAACTGGCGGATCAGGCCGACCGTGCGGGCAAGCTCGCCGCCACGGAGACCAAGGCCGCCGAAGCCGCTTCCGCCGAGGCGGTCGAGGCCGCCAAGCAGGCGAAGGAAGCGGCACAGAAGGCGCAGCAGGAGGCGGAGGCCACTCAGAACGACGCCGACAAGGCCGGCCGCGCGGCCAATCGCGCGGCGAGCGCGGCGTCCGGGGCGGCGAAGGCCGCCGAACGGGCCATCTCGGCCGCCAACGCCGCAAGCAGGTCCGCCCGCATCGCGGCCAGTGCCGCGGCACAGGCGGCAGCGGCAGCGGTCGGCGCCTCCAACGCGGCCGCCAACGCCCGCAACGCGGCAGCGGCCGCGGCCACTGACGCCACCAAGGCGGACGCGGCGCGCAAGGCGGCCGTGACGGCCGACAACGCGGCGAAGGGCGCGGAGAAGGCGGCCCAGGCGGCCGACCACGC
>NZ_WWIR01000283.1 GCF_009863025.1 Streptomyces sp. SID4985
GGAGGGCGGCCCGGTGACGACCAGCTCCCAGGGCCCGGCCCGGCACGCCCGCCGCCCCGAACCGACCGCGCCGCTGATCCCCGGACCGTCGGACCCACCTGCCGTCACGCCCGTCGCGGAGGCCCCGCCCGAGCCGCCCGCCTCCTTAACCGGCGCGGCCGCGCCCCCAAAACCCGCCCGTGACCGCTACTTCGACCTGCTCCGGGCCGTCGCCCTCTTCCGGGTCGTCTTCTACCACCTGATGGGCTGGTCCTGGCTGCCCGTCGTCTTCCCCTCCATGGGCGTGATGTTCGCCCTCGCGGGCACGCTCATGGCCCGCTCGCTGAAGCGGCCGCCGCTCGGCGTCGTACGCGGCAGGCTGCGCCGTCTGCTGCCGCCCCTGTGGCTGCTCGGCGCCATCGGCGTGACCGGCATGGTGCTCCAGGGCTGGCGCCCGGACGCCGACGGCCACCCCGGCTGGTGGTGGCTGCACCTCGGGTACTGGATCCTGCCGCTGAGCGACCCGCCGTACGCCGACGGACTGCGCGGGGTGCACGGTGTGCTCGGCGCGGACTGGGGCGGCGAACTGGCCGGGCCCCTCTGGTACTTGCGTGCCTACCTCTGGTTCGTCCTGCTCTCACCGCTGCTGCTGCGGGCGCTGCGCAGGCTGCCCTGGGCGACGATCCTGATGCCCATCGCGCTCGCCGCCGTCCTGGAGTTCGGGCACCCCGCCCTCCCCGGCGAACGCTTTCCCTCGGCCCTCACCGACTTCAGCACCTTCGGCGCCTGCTGGATCCTCGGCATGGCCCACCAACAGGGCGTGCTGCGCCGCATCCCGCGCTATGTCGTCCCCTCCGTCGCCCCGGCCGTCGCCGCCGTGGGCCTCTGGTACGCGCTCACGCACGGCTTCCGGCAGGGCCACGACCTGGACGACATCCCCTTCGCGCAGTCCCTGTGGTCCTTCGCCACCGTCCTGCTCCTGCTGCACCTCAGCCCGTCCTGGCCGGTCTGGCCGCGTCTGCTGCGCCCCTTCGACCGGCTGATCACCCTGCTCAACTCCCGCGCGGTGACGATCTACCTGTGGCACAACATCTGCATCCTGATCGCCTCCACGCTGTGGGACCAGATGTGGCGCTTCGACGCGCTGGCGTCGCGCTGCACCTGGCTCCTGGAGAGCCCCTGGCCGGAGCTGGCCATCGCCTGGACCCTCGTCGCCCTGTGCGTCCTGGCCTTCGGCTGGGTGGAGGACCTGGCGGCCAAGCGACGCCCCCGCCTGTGGCCCGACGGCCGGGTCCGGCACGGGGGCGCGGCGCACGGGCGCGCCGCGAAGAGCGGTACGGGGGGTTCCGGCCGGGCGTCCGGACAGGCACTGTGAGAGGCAGCGACGCAACGGTTCCTGCCCAGGCGGTGACGGTCACATGGCACGGGATACGGCCACGGCCCCGTACGAGCTGCGCTTCGACGCCGGGCGATGCTGCCTGGACCTCCTGGCGACCTCGCATCCGTACGAACACCTCGACGCCGTGGGCCCGTTGTGCGCCTGGATCACAGGTGCCGGGCTCGTCCCGCCCGGCACCCCGCTCGGCCACGCCGACCCAGGATGGCCGTCCCGCTTCCGCGAACTGCGCTCACATATAGGGACGTTGATACGCGAAGGCGGCGATTCCGGCCCGCGTGCGCACGCCCACGCTCTCGCCCGCCTCAACGAACTGGCCGCTGTCGCGACTCCGGCGCCACGCGCGGTGCGCCAGGAGGACGGCGCTCTCGCAAAGGAGTTGGGCGAAGGACCCGAGTGCGCCGCGCTGCTGGCCGTCGTCGCGCGGGACGCGGTCGAGCTGCTCACCGACCCGGTGGCCCGCGCGGCCGTGCGCGAGTGCGCGGGGGACGACTGCCCGATCGTCTACCTGGACACCTCGCGCGGCAGGCGCCGCCGCTGGTGCTCCAGCGAGACCTGCGGCAACCGCGAACGCGTCGCCCGCCATCGCAGACGCGCCGCGCTCACCCGATCCTGAGTGTCCGGTAAGGGAGTTGTGCCGGGACGCGCCCGAACTCGGGCTCCTGTGAGATCCGTTACACCGCGTTTGCCTCTGGCCAAGCACGGGCAGCCATGCCGGCCTTGACGGCGTGTCGGAAATGTAAAGAACGAGCGGGGGGAATGTGTCCGCATGTCCCGCTCGTCACGTCATTCCCGTGAAAACCGCCAACTCCCCTTGAACATTCCGGCGCTGGGTCGCGTACGTGTGGGCGAGCGACCGACGGGGAGAAGCCCCGGACACCGGAGGTGGGCGTGCGCAAGGATGCGGCCGTGGCCAATGAAAGTGGATCGAGGGCCCGACATCGCATGTCCTCGCAGCCCTCGGAACCCGATGAGGAGCTGATGCGTGCTCTGTACCGCGAGCACGCCGGACCTCTCCTTGCGTATGTCCTCAGACTGGTCGCCGGTGACCGGCAGCGAGCCGAGGACGTGGTGCAGGAAACACTCATCCGTGCCTGGAAGAACGCCGGTCAGCTCAATCGGGCGACCGGTTCGGTACGCCCCTGGCTGGTGACGGTCGCCCGGCGCATCGTCATCGACGGCCACCGCAGCCGGCAGGCCCGGCCGCAGGAGGTCGATCCGTCGCCGCTGGAGGTCATCCCCGCGGAGGACGAGATCGACAAGGCGCTGTGGCTGATGACGCTGACGGACGCGCTCGACGACCTGACCCCGGCCCACCGGGAGGTCCTCGTCGAGACCTACTTCAAGGGGCGTACCGTCAACGAGGCGGCCCAGACGCTGGGGATACCCAGCGGTACGGTCCGCTCCCGGGTCTTCTACGCCCTGCGGTCGATGAAGCTGGCGCTGGAGGAGCGGGGGGTGACGGCGTGATGAGTGTGTACGGGGGATTCGGAGCGAGCGGTACGGGTATGTCTGGCCCCATGCAGGGATCTCCGGTGCCGAACGAGCACGAGACCGTCGGCGCCTACGCCCTCGGCATTCTCGACGACACCGAGGCGACGGCTTTCGAGACCCATCTGGCGGGCTGCGAGTGGTGCGCCCAGCAGCTGGACGAACTCGCCGGGATGGAGCCGATGCTGGCCGCGCTCGCGGACCTGCCCGGCACCGGCAGCACCCCCGCCATCGGGGAGTCGCTGTCCGCCCGGCCGACCCCGCGCCTGGTCGAGCGCATGGTGGACGAGGTCGCCGAGCGCCGCGCCCGCAAGCGGCGCAAGAGCTTCTACATGATCGCGGCCGCGGCGGCGCTCATCGTGGCGGCGCCTGTCGGCGTCATGGCGGTGTCCAACTCGGGCACGACCCAGACCGCGACCCCGCTCGCGGCGACCGCCAAGGACCACTTCGCCGAGCTGTCCCACAAGGTCACCGGCACCGACTCCGGCACCGGCGTCTCCGCCACCATCGCGATGGCGGGCAAGGACTGGGGCACGGACACGGTCATGGAACTCAAGGGCGTCAAGGGACCCCTCACCTGCTCCCTGATCGCCGTCGGCACCAACGGCGAGCGCCAGACGCTCGGCACCTGGACCGTCGGCAAATGGGGGTACGGCAACCCCGACGCCCAGACCGAGCAGGCCCGCAACCCGCTGTACATCGGCGGCGGCACCGCGCTCCAGCCCGACGCCATCGACCACTTCGTGGTGTCGACCCTCGACGGCAAGGAACTGGTCCAGGTGAAGGCGTAGGGGTGCCTCCCCGCGCCGCCACGTAGCCCTGACGGGCCCTCTTCGCGTACGGTTGACGGCTGCCCAGCACGTCAGAAGGGGGCCCGGTGGCCGCTCAGGTTCAGCAGTCCGCGGTCGGCTCGGTACACGACGCACACGATTCGGTGCGCGACCGGGAGATCAGCGTCGAACAGGAACACCTGGACCGGGTGTACCGGCGGCTCGAGGAGAAGATCCACGAAGCCGAGTTCCTCATGCACGACGCGGCCCAGCGCGGCCAGGTGGGCACACCCGGCGCGCTGGCCGAACGGGACGCACAGGTCTTCCGGGCGGGCATCCACCTGAACCGGCTGAACAACGAGTACGAGGACTTCCTCTTCGGCCGGATCGACCTGCTCCAGGGCAAGGACGGCAAGAAGGGCCCCGACGGCGCCTACACCGCCGTCGAGCCCGCCGAGGGCGCGGTGCGCGACGACAACACCGCCGACATCGCCGAGACCCTGCACATCGGGCGCATCGGCGTGCTCGACGAGGACTACTCCCCGCTCGTCATCGACTGGCGCGCACCCGCGGCCGCGCCGTTCTACCGCTCCACCCCGGTCGAACCCGGCCGTGTCGTACGCCGCCGGGTCATCCGCTCCCGCCAGCGCCGCGTCCTCGGCGTCGAGGACGACCTCATGCGCCCCGAGCTGAAGGCGAGCCTGGACGGCCACGAGCTGGCGGTCATCGGCGACGGCGCCCTGATGGCGGCCCTCGGCCAGGCGCGCGGGCACACCATGCGGGACATCGTCTCCTCCATCCAGGCCGAACAGGACCTGGTCATCCGCGCGCCCGCCAACTCCGTCACCTACGTCGAGGGCGGCCCCGGCACCGGCAAGACCGC
>NZ_WWIR01000284.1 GCF_009863025.1 Streptomyces sp. SID4985
CGGCGACTGGCTCGTCCTCGCCCCGCCGCCCGGTGCCGCACCGCCCCCGGCCGACGACGCGCTGGCCGAGGCGGGTCTGCTCCAGTCCCCCTGCGCCGTCGCCGTGTACGACGACCGGCTGCGGCTGTGCCGGATGAACGACGCGATGGCGCGGGTCACCGCACTGCCCGAGGACCGGGTGCGCGGGCTGCGGATCACGGAGACGGGCGGCCTGCCGCAGCCCGAGGAGCTGGAGCGGGGCATGCTCCAGGTGCTCACCACCGGCCGGTGTCTGGACGTACGGGTCGTCACCGGCGCGGCGGGCCGCTCCTGGCTCGTGCGGATGGCGCCGGTGACCGGTCCGGCGGGCCGGGTGCGGGGCGTCGTCGTCGCCGCGCACGACGTCACCGAGGGCGACCGGGCCCGGCAGCGGCTGCGCCTGGTGAACGAGGCGAGCGTCGGCATCGGCACCTCCCTGGACGTGCCCCGTACGGCGCAGGAGCTGGCGGACGTGTGCGTGCCCGTGCTCGCGGACTTCGTCACCGTCGACCTGCTGGACCCGGCCGAGCACGGCGGCGAGCCCCCGTACCGGGTGGTCGCGCCGGTGCCGCTGCGCCGGGCCGCCCACCGGTCGGTCCTGGAGGGCGAGCCGGAGGCGGTGACGGAGCCGGGCGGGTCCGAGGTGTACCCGGAGTTCTCGCCGCAGGCGGCCGCGCTGCTGACCGGCCGTACCGTGCCCGCCACGGTGGCCGCGGGCGACCTGGACAAGTGGCTGGCCTGGAGCGCGGAGCGGGGCGAGCGGGTGCGCGAGTTCGGCATCCACTCCTCGCTGGCGGTGCCGATCCACGCCCGGGGCACGACGCTCGGGGTGGTGGTGCTCGCCCGGCACCGGCGCCGCGATCCGTTCACGGCGGACGACGTGCTGCTGGCCGAGGAGATCACCGCGCGTGCCGCCGTCTGTCTCGACAACGCCCGCCGCTACTCCCGCGAGCGCGACACCGCCCTGGCCCTCCAGCGCAGTCTGCTGCCCCGGCGGCTGCCGCCCACGGCCGCCCTGGAGGCCACCTCCCGCTATCTCCCGGCGGCGCGGGCCGGGGTGGGCGGCGACTGGTTCGACGTGATCCCGCTGTCCGGGACGCGGGTCGCGATGGTCGTCGGGGACGTGGTGGGGCACGGGGTGCAGGCGTCGGCGGCAATGGGCCGGCTGCGCACCGCCGTGCGCACGCTGGCCGACCTCGACCTGGCCCCGGACGAGCTGCTCACCCATCTGGACGACCTGGTGGTCCGGCTCTACGAGGAGTCCGGCGGCGACGGCGGCGGCGAGGTGGGCGCGACCTGCCTCTACGCGGTCTACGACCCGGTGTCCCGGCGCTGTTCGCTGGCCCGCGCGGGCCATCCCCCGCCCGTGGTCCTGGAGCCGGGCAAGCCGCCCCGCGAGCTCGACCTGCCCTCCGGGACCCCGCTGGGCCTCGGCGGGCTCCCCTTCGAGTCGGCCGAGGTGGAGCTGCCCGAGGGGACGGTGCTCGCCCTGTACACCGACGGTCTGGTGGCCTCGCGGGACCGCGCCGGGGACGGGGGCAGACAGTTGCTGTTCGAGGTGCTCGGCGACGAGACGCGGCGCCTGGGCGAGCGCTGCGGCCACGCGCTGGACGCCACCTGCGACCGGGTCCTGGACGCCCTGCTGCCGCGCGGCGACGCGGCGGACGACGTGGCGCTGCTGCTGGCCCGTACCCACGCCCTGCCCGCCGACCAGGTGGCGGCCTGGGACGTGCCGGACGACCCGGCGCTGGTCGCGCCGGTCCGCCGGGAGGTCGGGGAGCAGCTGGAGCGCTGGGCACTGAGCGAGGCGGCGTTCACGGCGGAGCTGGTGGTGAGCGAGCTGGTCACCAACGCGATCCGGTACGGCTCCCAGCCGGTGCGGCTGCGGCTCATCCACGACGCGGAGCGGCTGATCTGCGAGGTGTCCGACGCCAGCCACACCGCCCCGCACCTCAGGCGGGCCAAGACCTTCGACGAGGGCGGCCGGGGTCTGCTCCTGGTCGCCCAGCTCACCGAGCGGTGGGGCAGCCGGCACACCGCCGAGGGCAAGACCATCTGGGCGGAGCTGGCCCTGCCGAAGGAGGAGCGGCGGCCCAAGCGGGATGATCAATAGGCGGTCAGGAGGCGGCCCGTGGGCGTTCAGGAGGCGTTCAGTAGCCGCTGAGCCAGGGCCGTACCCGTTTGCGGGCCTCGTGCAGGCGTGACTTGAGGGTGCCGAGCGGGATGCCCGCGCGTTCGGCGGCCTCGGCGTAGTCCAGGTGGCAGATGTCCCGGTAGACGAGCGGCGCGACCAGGTGCGGATACTCGCGCTCCAGCCGGTCGAGCGCCTCCAGGAGGTCGACCCGGGAGCCCGCGATGACGCTGGTGGTGCGCGGGTCGACGGGTTCGGGGCGCGTGGGCGGGGCGGGCCGTTCGGCGGCGCGGCGGCGCAGCTCGCGGTACTTCTGGCGGCAGCAGTTGGCGACGACTGTGTAGAGCCAGGTGCTGAAGCGGCTGCGGCCCTCGAAGCCGGTGATGTGCCGGGCCACCTGGAGCAGCACGTCCTGCGCGGCTTCCTCGGCGTCCTCGCGGCACGGCAGGAAGCGCCCGCAGCGGCGCATCACCTCCGGGCGCAGCTCGGTCAGGAGCCGGTCGAGCGCGGCCGTGTCCCCGGCGGCGGCCAGCCGGGCGAGGTCCTCGGCCCTCGGCTCGTCCCCCACCGCTGCCCCCTCGAAGTCGATCTCAGGGCAGGCATGATAGTCGTATGCATCCCCCGGAGCGGATCGGCCGTCACCGCATGGAACGGGTCCTGGGCACCGGCGCCTTCGCCACGGTGTGGCTCGCCCACGACGACGAGCTGGACGCGCCGGTGGCGGTCAAGGTGCTCGCGGACAACTGGGCGCACCGGCTCGATGTGCGCGAGCGGTTCCTCTCCGAGGCCAGGCTGCTGCGCAAGGCTTCCTCCAGCCGTCTGGTGCAGGTCTACGACATCGGTGAACTCCCGGACGGCAGGCCGTACTTCGTCATGGAGTACGCCGACGGCGGCACCCTCGCCGACCTGCTCGACGACGGTCCGCCGCCGGTCCCGGAGGCGCTGCGGCTGACCGCGCAGGCAGCGCGCGGGGCGGCCGCGCTGCACGAGGCGGGGATCGTGCACCGCGACATCAAGCCGACCAACGTGCTGCTGCACACCGCGCCCGACGGCGAGCGGCGGCTGCTGCTCGCGGACCTCGGGCTCGCCAAGAGCCTCGCGCAGGCGTCCGTGCTCACGATGGCGGCGGGTTCGGCGGGGTATCAGCCGCCGGAGCAGGCCGAGCCGGGGGCGGGCATCGACGCGCGCGCCGACGTGTACAGCCTGGGCGCGGTGGGCTACGAGCTGGTCACCGGCAGCGTGCCGGGTCCGCCGGGCCGCGTGGTGCCGCCGGGACGGCTGCGCCCCGGGCTCGGCGCGGACGTGGAGCGGGCGCTGCTGCGGGCCCT
>NZ_WWIR01000285.1 GCF_009863025.1 Streptomyces sp. SID4985
CGGCCACCTGGGTGCTCTCCAACCACGACGTGACCCGGCACGCCACCCGCTTCGCCAACCCGTCCGGGCTCGGCACCCAGATCCGCACCGAGGGCGACCGCGAGCTCGGTCTGCGCCGCGCCCGTGCCGCCACCCTGCTGATGCTGGCGCTGCCCGGCTCGGCCTACCTCTACCAGGGCGAGGAGCTGGGCCTGCCCGACGTGGTGGACCTCCCCGACGAGGTGCGCCAGGACCCGGCCTACTTCCGCGGCGCGGGCCAGGACGGCTTCCGCGACGGCTGCCGGGTGCCGATCCCGTGGACCCGCGAGGGCTCGTCGTACGGCTTCGGCGCGGGCGGCAGCTGGCTGCCGCAGCCGGGGAGCTGGGGCGAGCTGAGCGTGGAGGCGCAGACCGGCGACCCGGACTCGACGCTGGAGCTGTACCGCGCCGCGCTCGCCGCGCGCCGCGAGCAGCCCTCGCTCGGCGCGGGCGAGTCGGTGGACTGGCTGACCGCCCCGGAGGGCGTACTGGCCTTCCGGCGCGGGGAGTTCGTGTGCGTCGCCAACACCACGGCCGCCCCGGTGACCGTGCCGTCCCACGGCCGGGTGCTGCTCGCCAGCGGTGAGGTCACCGTGGACGGCGCGGAGGCCGTGCTCCCGGCCGACACCACCGTGTGGTGGACCACCGGCTGACGCCTTTACGAAAAGTTCCTGCATCAACTTCCCTCGGCCCGCTGCCTTTTCAGGCGGCGGGCCTTTAACATCTGCGTCACCGCAAGTTTGCTGAAATGTTTCAGCAAGCGCCTTCAAGCCTTCAACGACGAAGGAAACCCCCACATGGCACGACGCAGAACCCTCCCCACGGCGTTCGCCCTCGCGGCAACGGTCTCGCTCGGCATGTCGTTTGGCATGAACCCGACCATCGCAGAGGCCTCGCCGCCCGGCACCAAGGACGTCACCGCCGTCCTCTTCGAGTGGAACTACGCCTCCGTCGCCCGGGAGTGCACCACCACCCTCGGCCCCGCGGGGTACGGCTACGTCCAGGTCTCCCCGCCCGCCGAGCACATACAGGGCTCGCAGTGGTGGACCTCCTACCAGCCCGTCTCCTACAAGATCGCGGGCCGTCTCGGCGACCGCACCGCCTTCAAGAACATGGTCGACACGTGTCACTCGGCCGGCCTCAAGGTCGTCACCGACACCGTGATCAACCACATGGCGGCGGGCAGCGGCACCGGCACCGGCGGCTCGTCGTACACGAAGTACAACTACCCGGGCCTGTACTCCCCGCCGGACTTCGACGACTGCACCTCCCAGGTCACCAACTACCAGGACCGCTGGAACGTCCAGCACTGCGAACTCGTCGGCCTGGCCGACCTGGACACCGGCGAGGAGTACGTCCGCAAGGCCATCGCCGGGTACATGAACGACCTGCTCTCCCTCGGTGTGGACGGCTTCCGCGTCGACGCGGCCAAGCACATCGACGCGGCCGACCTGGCCAACATCAAGTCCCGGCTGACCAACCCCTCCGTGTACTGGAAGCAGGAGGTCATCTACGGCGCGGGCGAGGCCGTCCAGCCCACCGAGTACACGGGCAACGGCGACGTCCAGGAGTTCCGCTACGCCTACGACCTCAAGCGGGTCTTCAACAACGAGAACCTCGCCTATCTGAAGAACTACGGCGAGGGCTGGGGCTACATGAGCAGCTCGGTCGCCGGTGTCTTCGTCGACAACCATGACACCGAGCGCAACGGCAGCACCCTCAACTACAAGGACGGCGCCAACTACACGCTGGCCAACGTCTTCATGCTGGCCTACCCCTACGGCGCCCCGGACATCAACTCCGCCTACGAGTGGTCGGACGTGGACGCCGGTCCGCCCAACAACGGCAAGGTCAACGCCTGTTGGCAGGACGGCTGGAAGTGCCAGCACGCCTGGCCGGAGATCAAGTCCATGGTCGCCTTCCGCAACGCCACGCGCGGCCAGGCGGTCTCCAACTGGTGGGACAACGGCAACGACGCCATCGCCTTCGGGCGCGGCAACAAGGGGTATGTGGCCATCAACCACGAGACCTCGTCGCTGACCCGCACCTACCAGACCTCGCTCGCGGCGGGCACGTACTGCAACGTGCAGAACAACACGAGCGTGACGGTGAATTCGAGCGGCCAGTTCACGGCCACGCTCGGGGCCAACACCGCGCTCGCGCTCTACGCGGGCAAGTCCAGCTGCTGAACGCGGGCCGCTCCCCAGACGCGTTGAAGGCTTCACCGGTGAACCGCCCGTCGTATACGGGCGGTTCGTCCGTCGTTCAGGGATGAAATTTCTTTCTTCGGGTTTCAAGAGTCTTGCAGCAAGGCTTGCGGCGGCGGTACGGTCGCGCGGCGTCCGGCAACGAAGCCGTGTCCAGGGGCCGGACCCGAACGAGCCGTGAGCGCAAGGAGTCTGTGCCCGTGAGACCGAGTTGGCAGGCGCGCCGGTCGCGCCCCACCCCCATCCGGAGGAGAGCCGCGGCCGTCGTCGCCGTGGCCCTCGCCGCCGCCCTCGTACCGCCGCTTGCGGCGCACGCGGACGCCCCGCCCGCGCCCCCGTCGGACGCGGCCCTGGCCGCCCAGCCGGCCCGGCACGACGACACCCGCGAGCAGTTCTACTTCGTCATGCCGGATCGTTTCGCCAATGGTGACAAGGGCAACGACCGCGGCGGCCTGACCGGTTCGCGCATGAGCACCGGCTACGACCCCACCGACAAGGGCTTCTACCAGGGCGGCGACCTCAAGGGCCTGACCCACCGGCTCGACTACATCAAGGGCCTCGGGACGACGGCCATCTGGCTCGCCCCCATCTTCAAGAACCGCCCGGTCCAGGGCACCGGCGCCGACGCCTCGGCGGCCTACCACGGCTACTGGATCACCGACTTCACCCAGGTCGACCCGCACTTCGGCACCAACGCCGACCTGAAGAGCCTCATAGCCAAGGCCCACGCCAAGGGCATGAAGGTCTTCTTCGACGTCATCACCAACCACACCGCCGACGTCGTGGACTACAAGGAGGGGTCGCACGACTACCTCTCCAAGGGCGCCTTCCCGTACCTGACGAAGGACGGCCGCCCCTTCGACGACTCCGACTACGCGGACGGGAAGAAGAAGTTCCCGGCCGTGGACACCTCGTCCTTCCCGCGCACCCCCGTCGTCACCGGCGAGAGCAAGGTCCCGGCCTGGCTCAACGACCCGACGATGTACCACAACCGGGGTGACTCCACCTTCGCGGGCGAGTCCGCCGAGTACGGCGACTTCGGCGGCCTGGACGACCTGTGGACCGAGCGTCCCGAGGTCGTCACCGGCATGGAGAAGATCTACCAGCGCTGGGTGAAGGACTTCGCGGTCGACGGCTTCCGCATCGACACCGTCAAGCACGTCGACATGCCGTTCTGGACCCAGTGGGCCACCGCGCTCGACAAGTACGCCGCCGCGCAGGGCCGGAAGAACTTCTTCATGTTCGGCGAGGTCTACTCCGCCGACACGTCCGTGACCTCGCCGTACGTCACCCAGGGCCGCCTCGACGCCACCCTCGACTTCCCCTTCCAGGACGCGGCCCGCGCCTACGCGTCCCAGGGCGCCAGCGCCAAGAAGCTGGCGGGCGTCTTCGGGGACGACTACAAGTACACGACCGACAAGGCCAACGCCTACGAGCAGGTCACCTTCCTCGGCAACCACGACATGGGCCGCATCGGGTACTTCCTCAAGCAGGACAACCCCAAGGCCACCGACGCCGAGATCCTGCGCAAGGACCGCCTCGCCAACCAGCTGATGTTCCTCAGCCGCGGCAACCCGGTCGTCTACTACGGCGACGAGCAGGGCTTCACCGGCTCCGGCGGCGACAAGGACGCCCGCCAGACCATGTTCGCCTCCAAGGTCGCCGACTACCTCGACGACGACGAGATCGGCACCAGCCGCACCCACGCGAGCGACGCCTACGACACCAAGGCGCCGCTCTACCAGGACATCGCGGCCCTCGCCAGGCTCCGCAAGGCCAATCCGGCCCTCACCGACGGCGTGCAGACCGAGCGCTACGCCGCCGACGGCGCCGGTGTCTACGCCTTCACCCGCACGGACGCGCGCACCGGCGCCGAGTACGTCGTCGCCGTCAACAACGCCGGTGAGGCGAAGTCCGCCACCTTCGCGACCGGCTCCGCCCGCATGACGTACCAGGGCCTCTACGGTGCCCACGGCACGGTGCGGACGGACGCCGACCGCACGCTTACGGTGACCGTCCCGGCCGAGTCCGCCGTGGTCTACAAGGCCGCCAGCCCGCTCGCCAAGGCCGCCGCCAAGCCGTCGGTCACCCTGACCGCCCCGGCCGCCGGAGCCACCGGCACGGTCGAGATCGGCGCCGACGTGGACGGTGGTCAGCTCAACCGCGTCGTCTTCGCCGCGCAGGTCGGCAACGGCCCCTGGAAGACGCTGGGTTCGGCCGACCACGCGCCGTACAAGGTGACCCAGAGCATCGGCAAGGACGTGCCTGCCGGTACCGCCCTGCGCTACAAGGCCGTCGTGATCGACTCCGCGGGCCGCACCGCGAGCGCCCAGGCCGCCTCGGCCACCGGCACCCCGGCCGCGCCCGAGACGCCCTCGGCCTCCTCGCGGGACTACGCGGTCGTCCACTACAAGCGTGCCGACGGCGACTACGCGAACTGGGGCCTTTACGCCTGGGGCGACATCGCCGACGGCGAGTCCACCCCCTGGCCCACGGGCCACGCCTTCACGGGCCGCGACGCCTACGGCGCCTTCGCCTGGGTCAAGCTGAAGCCGGGCGCCTCGAACGTGGGCTTCCTGGTCGTCGACAAGGACGGCAACAAGGACGTCTCCGCCGACCGGTCCATCGACGTCACCAAGACGGGTGAGGTCTGGCTGGAGCAGGGCAAGCCCGAGGTGCTCACCGAGAACCCCGACAACCCGGCCCAGGACAAGGGCAAGGCCGTCCTGCACTACCACCGCGCCGACGGGAACTACGACGGCTGGGGCCTGCACGTCTGGACGGGTGCCGCGAACCCCACCGACTGGTCGAAGCCCCTGCAGCCGGTGAAGACTGACGCCTATGGCGCGGTCTACGAGGTGCCGCTCACCGAGGGTGCCACCAGCCTCAGCTACATCATCCACAAGGGCGACGACAAGGATCTGCCCACCGACCAGTCCCTGGACCTCACCGCCAACGGCCACGAGGTGTGGCTGTTGAACGGCCAGGAGACCTATCTGCTCCCGCAGCCCAAGGGCAGCGCGGCCGCGCTCGACCTGACCACCGCCAAGGCGGTCTGGATCGACCGGAACACCGTCGCCTGGAACGGCGTGGACGGCGCCGCCTCCACCCAGCTGCTCGCCTCCCACGACGGCTCCATCGCCGTGAAGGACTCCGCCCTGACCAGCGACGACGAGCGCTGGCTGCGGATGGACAAGACCACCCTCACCGACGCCCAGAAGGCGAAGTTCCCGCACCTCAAGGACTACACCGCCTGGTCCGTCGACCCGCGCGACCGCGAGCGGGTGCGCGAGGCGCTGACCGGCCAGCTCGTGGCCTCCCAGCGCGCCGCCAACGGCGCGGTGCTCGCCGCGACCGGCGTGCAGATCGCCGGGGCGCTGGACGACCTGTATCCGGGCGCCACCAAGGCGAACCTCGGGCCGGTCTTCCACGACGGAAAGCCCACCCTCTCCGTGTGGGCGCCGACGGCCCAGAGCGTCTCCCTGGAACTCGACGGCTCGCTCAAGGCCATGCACCGCGACGCGGCCACCGGCGTCTGGTCCGTCACCGGTCCCGCGTCCTGGAAGGGCAAGCCCTACCGGTACGCCGTCACGGTGTGGGCGCCCAGCGTCCGGAAGATCGTCACGAACAAGGTCACCGACCCCTACTCGGTCGCCCTGACCGCGAACTCCGAGCGCAGCCTCGTCGTCGACCTGGCCGACCGCTCGCTCGCCCCCAAGGGCTGGACGGACCTGAAGAAGCCCAGGGCCGTACCGCTGCGGGACGCGCAGATCCAGGAGCTGCACATCCGGGACTTCTCGGTGGCCGACCCGACCGTCCCGGCCGGGGACCGGGGCACCTACCTGGCCTTCACCGACAAGAACAGCGACGGCTCGAAGCACCTGCGCGCGCTGGCCGAGGCGGGCACGTCCTACGTGCACCTGCTGCCCGCGTTCGACATCGCCACCATCCCCGAGAAGAAGGCCGACCAGGCCACTCCGGACTGCGACCTGGCCTCCTACCCGGCCGACTCCGACAAGCAGCAGGAGTGCGTGGCGAGGACCGCCGCCAAGGACGCCTACAACTGGGGCTACGACCCGTACCACTACACGGTCCCCGAGGGCTCGTACGCCACCGACCCCGACGGCACCGGACGCACCGTGCAGTTCCGGAAGATGGTGCAGGGGCTCAACCAGGACGGCCTGCGCGTCGTCATGGACGTCGTCTACAACCACACCGCCGCCAGCGGCCAGGCCGACACCTCGGTGCTCGACAAGGTCGTGCCCGGCTACTACCAGCGGCTCCTCGCGGACGGCAGCGTGGCCAACTCCACCTGCTGCGCCAACACCGCGACCGAGAACGCCATGATGGGCAAGCTCGTCGTGGACTCGATCGTCACCTGGGCCAAGGAGTACAAGGTCGACGGCTTCCGCTTCGACCTCATGGGCCACCACCCCAAGGCCAACATCCTCGCCGTCCGCAAGGCGCTGGACGGGCTGACCCTCGCCAAGGACGGTGTCGACGGCAAGAAGATCATCCTCTACGGAGAGGGCTGGAACTTCGGGGAGGTCGCGGACGACGCGCGCTTCACGCAGGCCACGCAGAAGAACATGGCGGGCACCGGCATCGCCACCTTCTCCGACCGCGCCCGTGACGCGGTGCGCGGCGGCGGTCCCTTCGACGACGACCCCGGCGTCCAGGGCTTCGCCTCCGGCCTCTACACCGACCCCAACTCCTCGACGGCGAACGGCACTCCGGCCGAGCAGAAGGCCCGGCTGCTGCACTACCAGGACCTGATCAAGGTGGGCCTGAGCGGCAACCTCGCCAAGTACCGCTTCACCGACACCGACGGCAAGGCGGTCACCGGCGCCGAGGTCGACTACAACGGTGCTCCCGCCGGATACGCGGACGCACCCGGCGACGCCCTCGCCTACGCGGACGCGCACGACAACGAGTCGCTGTTCGACGCCCTCACCTTCAAGCTGCCCGCCGGGACCGGCGCGTCCGACCGGGCCAGGATGCAGGTCCTCGCGATGGCCACCGCCGCACTCTCCCAGGGCCCGGCGCTCTCGCAGGCGGGCACCGACCTGCTGCGCTCGAAGTCGCTCGACCGCAACTCCTTCGACAGCGGCGACTGGTTCAACGCCATCCACTGGAACTGCGCCGACGGCAACGGCTTCGGGCGCGGGCTGCCCCCGGCCGCCGACAACAAGCCCAAGTGGCCGTACGCCACACCGCTGTTGGCTCAGGTGAAGGTCGGTTGCCCGCAGATCACGGGGACCTCGGCCGCCTACCGCGACCTGCTGCGCATCCGCACCACCGAGCCCGCGTTCTCGCTCGCGACGGCGGACCAGGTGCAGCACGCACTCGCCTTCCCGCTGTCCGGCAAGGACGAGACCCCCGGCGTGATCACCATGCGACTCGGTGATCTGGTCGTGGTGTTCAACGCCACGCCCGAGCGCCAGGAGCAGAAGGTGACCGCCCTCGCGGGGACGCGCTACCGGCTGCACCCGGTGCAGGCGTCCGGCGCGGACCAGGTGGTCAAGTCGGCGAGTTACCAGGCCGGTTCGGGCACCTTCAGTGTCCCGGCGCGGACGGTGGCCGTCTTCACCCGGTAACCGGGCGGGCGTTCAGGACGCCAGGGCGATGAGCCGGCCGGCGAGTTCCGCGAAGGGACCGTCGGCCGGTTCGTCCTTGACCAGGGACCGCACCAGCGCGGCCATCTCCGCGTCCCGCGCCGCGCTCACGGCGGCCAGCGCGCCGAAGTCGTCCACGAGCTGGACCTCCAGCTCGGCACGCGGCACCCGTCTGCCGTCCAGCCAGATCAGCGCGGTGGACTCGGCCAGCGAGATCCACGAGCGCACCACCAGCTCCAGACGCGGGGGAGCCGCCGCGATGTCCTCGATGCCGAGGTGCGTGAGGATCTGCTCGTAGGCGGCCTGCCGCACCGAGTCGATCAGGGCGTTGGTCGCCGAGGAGCCGACCGCCGGGCCACCGCGCATCAACGCGGAGAAACCGGGGCCGTGTTCGTCCACGAAGTCGAAGAAGCGGCGCATGACCCGCAGCAGCCGCAGCCCCAGCGGGCCTTCGAGCGGCTCCACGAAGCGGCTCGCCAGATCCTCCGAGGCGCGCTTCAACGCGGCCTCGTACAGGCTGAGTTTGCCGGGGAAGTAGTGGTAGACCAGCGGGCGGGAGATGCCCGCCGCCGACGCTATCTCGTCGATGGAGACCTCGTCGGGCGAGCGGCGGCTGAACAGATCGAGTGCGACCTTGATCAACTGCTGCCGTCGCTCCTCGACGCCCATCCTGCGGCGAACCCCGGTGCTCATGCACCCACCTTACCGATCGGAACCGGCAGTTGGATGATCCGGTTCCGCATCGGGATGCGCACTTCCGTCACATGTCGAGCACCAGACGTTCACCTCTGGACCGGGACACACAGATCAGCATGGAGTCGGCGCGCTCCGCGTCGGTGAGCAGCTCGTCCCGGTGGTCCACCTCTCCCTCCAGCACCCGCTGCCGGCAGGTCCCGCAGAAACCCTGCTCGCAGGAGAACACGGTGTCGGGCAGCTCGCGCCGTACGGCCGCCAGCACACTGGAGTCGGCCGGGACGGTCAACGTCGTTCCGCTGCGCCGCAGTTCGACCTCGAACGCGCTGTCGCCCCCGGCCGTCGTACGTGGCGCGAACCGCTCCAGGTGCAGCGTGGCGCCCTCGGGCAGCCGCTCCGCCACCGCGTCCATCAGCCCCTCGGGGCCGCAGCAGTAGACCGCCGTGCCGGGCACCGTGTCCGCGAACAGCGCGGCCAGGTCGGGGCGTCCTTCCTCGTCCTCCGCGACCAGGGTCAGCCGGTCGCCCGCCAGCTTCTCCACCTCGTCCAGGAACGGCATCGAGTCCCGCGACCGCCCGCAGTACAGCAGCCGCCACTCGGCGCCCTCGGGCAGCGCCCGCAGCATCGGCAGGACGGGGGTGATGCCGATCCCGCCCGCGACGAAGACGTACGCGGGCGCCCCGACCAGCGGGAAGCGGTTGCGCGGCCCGCGCACCTGGAGCTCCATCCCCTCCGCGAGCTGCTCGTGCACCTCGCGCGAGCCGCCCCGCCCGTCCGCGACCAGCCGCGTGGCCACGGTGTAGGAGCCGCGGTCCGCCGGGTCGCCGCACAGCGAGTACTGCCGGACCAGACCCGAGGGCAGCACCAGGTCCAGATGCGCGCCCGGCTCCCACGGCGGCAGTCCGCCCCCCTCCAGGCGCAGCCGCACCACGCCCTCGGCGACCTCCTCGCGCGCGGTCAGCAGCAGCCGCAGCGCCCCCGTGCGCGGACGGCCCGAGATCGGCGGGTCGAGGGCGGGCAGCGGCCACAGCGGCGACCTCCGCACCCGGCGGCGCAGCGCCCGCCGGGTCAGCAGGGCGGCGGCACCGCCCGCGAACAGCAGGAGCGTGCGCGGCCTCGGCGTCACGACGCCTCCTTCTCGTGCTGCTCGGCCGCCAGAGCGGCGGGGGAGGCGGCCAGATAGGCGACCGCCTGCGCGGTGGAGGCTTCCTGGGAGGGGTGGTAGGCGCGGCTGAGATAGCGCGGGATGGACTTCAGCAGGGCGCCCGTCGCGGGCAGCGTGCCCCGGCGGCCGCTCCGGTAGAACTCCGCGAACGACGCCTTGCCGTCCACCAGCGTCGGGTCGTTCTCCATGAAGAAGCGGGCCCCGCGCTGCCACAGGAACAGCAGTGCCGAGAACGCCAGCGCCCAGGTCCGCACCCGGCGCCGGTAGTCGCCGTCCACGTGCACGAAGAGGTCGAAGGCGACCGAGCGGTGCTCGACCTCCTCCGCGCCGTGCCAGCGCAGCAGGTCCAGCATGGTCGGGTCGGCGCCCCGGCGGTCCAGCTCGGCCGCGTTCAGCACCCAGTCGCCGAGGAACGCGGTGTAGTGCTCGATGGCCGCGATCAGCGCGATCCGCTCCAGGAGCCACCAGCGCCGGGCCCGGCCGGGCGGCAGGGTGCGGTCTCCGAGCAGCTTCTCGAAGAACCAGTCGACCTGCGCGGTGTACGGCGTCGGGTCGAGCCCCTGCTCGCGCAGATGCGGCAGCACCTCGTCATGGGCCTGGGAGTGCATCGCCTCCTGCCCGATGAACCCGATGACGTCCTCGCGCAGTCGCTCGTCCCGGATCAGCGGCAGCGCCTGCTTGTAGACGTGCACGAACCAGCGCTCGCCGGCGGGCAGCAGCAGATGCAGCACATTGATGGTGTGCGTGGTGAACGGGTCGCCGGGCACCCAGTGCAGTGGGGTGTCCGCCCAGGAGAAGGACACGTTGCGGGCCTTGAGCGCGATGCGCTCGGACTCCACCGGCCCGGCCTGCTTGTTAGACATGGCGTCAATGTACTGAGGTGCGGGTCGCCTGAGAACCCCTGGAACAGAGCTTGTTGACTGTCCTGTCAGCAAGCGCGCTCACCCGAGTCCGTTGATCTCCCGCCCGCTCGTCAGCGTCCCCTTGAGATCGGCCTGCGCGCCACGCTCGGCGGGTGCAGCCAGCAGACGTCCCGTCCCCTCGGCCTTGACCCCGCCGGTCGCCCGGACCGATCCGACGTCCTCGCTGCCCGCCGCGAGCAGGTACCAGGCACCCGTACCGGACTTCCACAGCACCCCGGCCAGCACCTGCGGCTCACGCGGACCGCACGCCGTGGTGTCCGTCGCCTTGGCCACGACCGCCCCGGCTGCCCCGCCCGGCGTACGGAACTGGGCGAGCGCCGCCGTGCCGTCGCCGCGCCAGGTCTCCGCCCGGGTGCAGACCCAGGTGCCGTTCCCGCCCGCGTCCGGCAGCGGCTGCTCGGCGTACGCCCACGCGTTCACCTCGCGGATACCGGCCGAACGCTCGGTGGCCAGCGAGCAGGCGAACGGCGCCCAGTCGCGCAGCCCCTCCGCGCCGGACGCCTCCTCGGACGCGCCCGGCCGCCCGGCGGTCAGGTGCGCGGGGACCAGCTCACCGAGGTCGGTGGCGAGCCGGGTGCCGGTGCGGTCGGTCAGCTGGAGCACACTCCACGAGGTGCAACTCCCGGTGCGCAGCACAGGGCTGGCCAGCGGGGAGGTCACGCCGTCGGTGACGGTGAGCGCGTGGGGCGCCGACTCCGGCTTGGTGAGGTCGCGTTCCGATGCCCTCTTCACCCAAGGTGCCGTCAGATAGCGGACGTTGCCGTCGGCGCGGCCGAGCACCAGTGCGCTCGACTCGGCGCGGTCCGCGCGGTCCACCCGGGCGAAGTCGAGGGCGGCGCCCTCGGTGCCGTCCACCGGCTCGGCGTAGCGGGCGATGCGCAGACCGTCGTAGAGGATCACCACGCGGGCCGCGTCCACCTGGCCCGCGTACAGCAGTTGGGGCGGTCCGGCCGGGCCGCCGGTCTGGGTGCCGGGGGTCGCCGAGACGCGCACGGTGGCGCCGGGACGGGCCCAGACCGCCAGCGCGCGGCGCAGCAGGTCCTTGTCGCCGGTGAGCGGGCCGCGCGCTGGCCACACCGAGAAGTCGGTGCGCGCCGAGGTCTTCCAGGCCGCCGGGGTCACCCGGGTGAGCCTGGCCGGGTCCAGGGCGGCCTCGGCGGCCGGGTTGGCCGCGTACGACGGGGCGGCGGGACCCTCGGGGCCCCAGCCGCCGCCGGGCATCGCCACCAGCGCACAGCACACCAGGAGCGCGGCGCCCGCCGCGAGCGCCGCCTTGGTGTGCTGGCGGCGCCGCATCAGATCGGTGGGGCGCGCCTGGAGCGAGCAGGCGTCGAACTCCGGTGAGGACAGCAGCGCGTACTGCGCGGGCACGCCGTTCGCCTCGGACAGCGCCGACTCCACGCGGGTCACCCCGGCGGACTTGAGGATCCTGCGCACGTCGTCGTCCGCGAGCCCCTCCAGACCGCGCAGCACATAGGCGGCGCGGGCCGGTGCGGACAGGGCGGAAAGCCGCTGTTCCAGGGCGAGTTCATGGGCGCCGCCGGAGCGTGGGAACAGCCTGAGGCCCCACGCCCGGGGCAGCAGGGCGGGCAGCTGCGAGCGCTTCGGCAGCCCCTTGCGCGGTCGGCACGCCTCCAGGGCGGAGCGCAGCACCCGCTCGCGGACGAAGCCGTACGCCGGATCGCCGTCCCGCCCCGACGCCTGAGCCGGGATCAGGGAACGCTGCTTGCGCCCCGTCGGCAGCGCCCGCTGGGCCAGCGCGTGGGCGGTCAGCACCCGGCGCCCGCGCCCCAGTTCGGGCGCCAGCACCAGATAGGCGAGCCGGACCAGCCGCGGATAGTGCTCGACGAGCGCGGCCTCGGCCTGCTCGACATCGGCGGCGGGACCCCGGCCCCCGTGGGTGGCTGCGTGACGCTGGGCTACATCCTGTGACTGCACATCGGGGAGAACGAGCGAAACGCCCGTGGGTTACCGCCGGGCGGGTGACTCGGGCACCAGCGCCCGCGCGTAGTTCCCCATCGACCGCTGGTAGCGCGGCAGATGAGGGGCGAGCGCGCCGAGCACGAGCGAGAGCCCCTCGCGGTCCCGGCCCACACTGGACAGGCACAGCGCCAGACAGGCCCGTACGGCGTCGTCCAACTCGTCGGACTGCGCGTCGAGTTCGGGCGTGAGGAGTCGTACGCCCTCCTCCGCCTGCCCGGTGTTGCGCAGGGAGCTGGCGAGCTGGATCGCGGTCCGGCGGGCCCGGTACGGGCTCACCTCGCGCAACCCGCGCTCCAGCGCCTCCCGGTACAGCGGCACCGCCTTGTCGGAGTGGCCGGTGGAGTCCCAGGCGCACGCCTCCTCGAAGGGGGCGAGTGGGCTGCCCTCCGGCAACTCGGCGGTGAGCGCGGCTATTTCGGCGCGGAAGACCGGAGCCTCCTCCTCGGGACGGTCCGCGAAACCGGCCCACAGGGTGTCCACGCGCTCTTCCCAATCCTTGTTCACCGCGTCACCCTCGCACAAGTGATCCGCTTTCGCACCGGATTTGAGCGGTGCGGCGCCCGCAGCCGTATCCGTCGGTACGGGCCCCCGCGTCGGGGGCCCCGTGCGGCATGTGGCGTACCAGGACCGGAGGAGCAGTGCAGATGAAGGTGACGAGGGCGGCGCTCGCCGCGTCGAGTGCCGCGGTGGCCCTACTGGCACTGGCGGGCTGCGGGTCCGGACCGCAGGAGAAGAAGGTGCCGGTGACGGCGACCGGCAGCCTGGAGAGCCTGGCCGCCGAGGTCAAGTGCACCCCGGACATGCAGACCGACGCCGACGAGATCCGGCAGGCGCTGTGCAAGAACAAGGACGGCAAGTTCGTCCTGGCCACCTTCGCCACCGACCGCGGCCAGCGCGAGTGGATCAACGACGCGAAGGACTACGGCGGTTTCTACCTCGTCGGCCGCAAGTGGGTGGCCGTCGGCGAGGACGGCACGGTCAAGGCGCTGCGCGGAACGCTCGGCGGCGACCTCGAGGTGGGCACCGACCACCACGCGCACACCGGCTGACGTACGCGCACACCGGCTGAGACGCCGGGAGGGAACGGACACGGCGAAGGCCGGTGACGGGGTGGGGCCCGTCACCGGCCTTTACTCGTGTTCCCCGGGTGGGGGGATCAGGGGATCACGAGCAGTTCTGACCGCGGTTGACGCAGTTGGCGATCTTGTTGGCGAGATTGCCCTGGGTGATGCTGATGAAGTCGTCGTGGTCCGTCGCGGCCTTGTGCAGCTGCTCCGGGAAACCGTCCACGGCGTACGCGTTCTTCACCTGGCCGTTGGCCAGGGTGGGCGGCGTGATGTTGTAGACGAGACGCATCGTCAGCTGCGGGATCGCCTTGAAGCCGTTCTGGCAGTTGCCGCCTGCGTCGGCGAAGGCCACGTGGGTGCGGTGGTTGGCGCTGTCGGTGTTCTGGCCGTCCCAGCAGCTCTGGAAGGCGAACGTGCGCACGACCTTGCTGCCCTGCGGGCAGATCGGGTACTGCTCCGTCAGCTGGACCTTGTTCTCGAACCCGGTGCAGCTCCAGTGGGCGTTGGCGTTGGCCAGACCGTTGGTGGTGGTCTTGGCGTCACCGGTGATGATCCGCAGGAACTGCGGCATCGCGACGACCTTGCCGGTGGGGCTGCCGACGTACTTGATCTGCGCCTGGACGGGCGTCAGGATCTTGCCGACGTTGCCCTCCTTGCCGCCGCCGTCGTTGTTCTGGTCGAAGTCCTGGGAACCGTCCTGGACCCGGACGACCGGCCAGTAGTACGACGACAGGTCGCTCTTGTTCTGGCAGCTGCTGCCGCCCTGCAGGAACGTGTCGTTGCTGGCGAAGGCGTCGATCTTCTGGTTGCCGACGTAGTCGTGCAGGTGGTGCGCGCCGTTCTTCACGCCGGGCGCCACGATGACGTTGTCGGTGTTGTGGTTCTTGTTGGCGTTCACACCGCAGCGCGTGGTGAAGGTGCCCCGCGAGGCGTTGCGGCTGTTGCGCGGCTTGGCCTTCACGTTCGGCTGGACCTTGGTGATGTCCACGAAGTCGGCCGCGACGGGGCCGTTGCCGGCCTGGCCGCCGATGCCGCCCTGCTGGCCGCCGTTGCCCTGCTGGCCGCCGTTGTTCTGGCCGCCGCCCTGCTGGCCGTTCTGACCGTTCTGGCCCTGGCCGCCAGTGTTCTGCTGGCCGCCGTTGTTCTGACCGCCCTGCTGCTGACCGCCGTTCTGGCCACCGGGGGTGGTCTGGTCGGCGGGCGTGCCGGTGCAGTTGGCCAGGGTGTCCAGATCACCGGGGGCGGTACCGCCCACGCGGGTGATCTCCAGCTTGATCCGGTCCAGGATGTTCTGGCGGCGCTCCTTGAGCGGCTGGAGGATCGTGTTCTGGACGAAGCTCGCGTCGCGGGTCTGGGCGTCGCGGGTGGTCGCCAGGCGCTGGTAGGCCTCGGTGATCTGGCGGTCCAGGTTTGCCAGTTCGCCGTCCACGTCCTTGCGGGCCTGGTTCGGCACGTTGGTGAGCTTCTGGCCGACATCGGGGCACGAGATGGTCGCCACCTGGGCGGCGGCGGCCTTGGTCGAGTTGCCTCCCCACTTGCCACCGTTGCTCTCGTGTGCGGAGGCGTAGAAGTTCGCCCAGATAAGCCCGCCCCCACCGAGCGCTAGGGCCGCCGATGCGGCGGTGACCTTCAAGGCCAGCGGCGTACGGCGTTTACGTGTGTTGCGTCCCATGGAACTCCTCTGACTTCCTTGCGGGGCAGCATCGAGGCGCCCGACAGGAGTGAAGCGGCGTCCATCCATACGGACGCCGCCTCAGAGGTGTTCAGCCTTCTCACAAATAATTCAGAGAACTACCCCGACTGGGGTGTTCAAATGCCCTCTGAGCAGCGGGAGTTGATTTTTTCTCCCACTGCGGGTCCGCTCAGCCGCCGGTCGGCGGAATGTACTTGTAGCCGACGCGGCGCACCGTCTGGATGGTGTGCCGGTGAATGCCCAGCTTGCGGCGCACTCGGGCGATGTGCACGTCGACGGTGCGGCCGTCGCCGACATGGCCGTACCCCCACACGGTGGTGACCAGTTGGTCGCGGGTGTGCACCCTGTGCGGGTGCGCCACCAGATGGGCCAGCAGCTCGAACTCCAGGTAGGTGAGGTCGAGTTCGCGCCCCTCCACGGAGGCGGTCCGGCGCGTGGGGTCGATCCGTACCAGCGGGGCGCCCTCGGCGGGGGCGGGCCGGTCGGGGACGGCCCGATCGAGGATGCTTCGGTCGGGGACCGTGACCGGGGCGAACGGCGGGCGCTGGTCGGCCGGTACGAGGACCAGGTAGCCGATCATCGGCGGGCGCCCTGGAAGGTCGGGCAGGGTGTGCGGCGGCGCGGGCAGCCAGGTCGCGCCCGGCGGCAGGAGGTCCGCGACGGTGGTCCGGGGGTGCTCGGCGCCGACGGGGTGGGCCGGGGCC
>NZ_WWIR01000286.1 GCF_009863025.1 Streptomyces sp. SID4985
GCGCCGACGACGGTGTGCAGCTCGTCGATGAAGAGGACGACCTCCTCCGACGCCTCGGTCACCTCCTTGATGACCTTCTTCAGCCGCTCCTCGAACTCACCCCGGTACTTGGCCCCGGCCACCAGACCGGCCAGGTCAAGCTCGACGACCCGGCGGCCCTCCAGCGTGCGCGGCACGTCACCGGAGACGATCCGCTGGGCCAGACCCTCCACGATGGCGGTCTTGCCGACACCCGGCTCACCGATGAGCACCGGGTTGTTCTTCGAGCGACGCGAGAGGATCTCGATCGTCTGCTCGATCTCCTCGCCCCGGCCGACCACCGGGTCGAGCTTCCCGGCCTTCGCCTCGGCGGTCAGATCACGGCCGTACTCGTCCAGGGTCGGCGTGCTGCTCGGCTCCTGCGGGGCCTCGCCGCGCGGGGCCGTACCGGCGTCGCGCGCGACCCGGTCGGTGTCCACCCCGAGATTGCGGGCGACCGTGGTGGCCTGGTCGTTGCCCGGGTCGAGCAGCGCCTGCAGGATGTGCTCGGGGCCGATGTACGAAGCACCGCTCGCCTGCGAGCGGGCGTGGGCGCCGATCAGCACGCGCTTGGCGGCCGGGGTCAGCCCCGGCTCGGCGGACGGAGTGCCGCTGCCCGCGGGCAGCGAGGCCTCCAGCTCCTTGGCCAGCTTGTCCGGGTCCGCCCCGGCGCGGGCCAGCAGCGAACGGGACGGCTCGACCTGGGTCGCCGCCCACAGCAGATGCTCGGTGTCCAGATCCTCGCTGCCGTCCTCGGCGGCCCGGCGCGAGGCGCGCGCTATGAGTTCACGCGCCGACTCCGTGAGCAGGCGCCCCACCGGCACCCGCTGCACGGCCGGCGGCGAGGACGCGGCCGACATCCCGAAGAAACGATTCAACAGATCGGAGAAAGGATCTGACGATCCAAAAGAGCCGAAGCCCATCGGTGGCACTGACAAGTTCATCAGCCTCCTCATCTCCCCGTGCGGGAAACCCCACCTAATCACAGGGGCCTTGAGGAAGTCCCGTACTACCGGACAATCACAACGGGCTCTCACGCAATGCCGAGCGCGGTCCGGCGGTCGTGCCGCCGGACCGCGTCGGTCAGTGGTGCAGCAGCCGGGCCAGCAGCAGATAGGCGCGCTGCTCGGCCGCGGCGAGCGCCGCCGGGTCGATCCCGGCCGACCACAGCTCGCCCGCCGCCGCGTCGTCGGCGTCCCGCAGCTCCACCACGGTCACCGCGAGCCGTACCGGGATGACCGGGTGCACCGGGCGGCTCGCGGCCAGCGCCCGCTCCGCCCGCCGGGTCGCGTCGGAACAGGCCGCCAGCGCGCGCTCCACACGCACCGCCGCCTGGTCGTGCACCACGAGCAGCGAACAGGCGAGCCCCACGACGATCCCGAGCAGACTGCCGAGCCCCCGGTCGAAGATCAGTGTCTCCGGTGAGGTGGGGTCGGCCAGATCGCTCAGCAACAGCGCCAGCGGGGTCAGGAAGACCACGCCCAGGCCGTAGTTGCGCACGACCATGTACTCGAGCAGGAACTCCAGGATCACGACCACCAGCGCGAGGAGCGCGGGTTCGGGATGCCCGGCCAGCACCCCCAGCGCGATCAGCAGGCCGACGGCCGTGCCCAGGGTGCGCTGGACGGCGCGCTGCATCGTCGTGCGCACGTTGACCGCGTGCAGCACGGCGGCGGCCGAGATCGCGGCCCAGTAGCCGTGCCCCAGACCGAGGCCCACGGCCACCCCGCCCGCCACCAGCGTGCCGAGGAACATCCGCACCGCGGGCACCACCAGCACCGCCATCGGCGTGTGACCGCCGGGGCGGCCGCGCACCAGTATCCAGGCGCGCCGGGCCGCCGGATCGATGGGCGTGGTCCGCTGCCACCGGTGCTTGCGGCGCACCGAGGTCACCGGCGTGTGCGCGGACAGGTCGGGCAGCACCGGCGGATTGCTGATCCGCCGGTCGGCCAGCAGATCGGCCTGCGCGCGCAGCAGCCGCGCCAGCTCGGCCGGGTGGTGCGGGAGCCGCACCGAGGAGTCGATCAGCACCGTCCAGGACAGATCGGTGAGCCGCACGGTGGCCGTGTCCCGGCTGACCCGGTCGCCGTCCGTCGGCGGCGCCAGACCGAGACTGTGGTACGCCTGGAGCACGGCGGCCGTGGCCCGCTGCCGCGAGCGCCCGGTGCCGCCCCGGGCCGAGTCCATCAGCTCCGCGAGCGA
>NZ_WWIR01000287.1 GCF_009863025.1 Streptomyces sp. SID4985
CTGCCCCCGGCCGCCGCGCGCGAGCTGGCGGCCGCCGTCGGTGCCGCCCTGGACAATGTGCGCAGGCACGCGGGCGAGGAGGCCCGCGCCTGGATCCTGGTCGAGGACGAGCCCGGGGCGATCGTGGTCACCGTCCGCGATGACGGCCCCGGCATCCCCGAGGGCCGTCTCGCCGAGGCCGAGGGCGAGGGCAGGCTCGGCGTGGCCCAGTCGATCCGGGGACGGCTGCGCGACCTCGGCGGCAGCGCCGAGGTGATCTCGGTGCCGGGCCAGGGCACGGAGGTCGAGCTGACGGTACCGAAGAGCGCCGAAGGGGCGCGGGGGAAGGCGGAGAAGCGATGACGGAGCAGGACCCGATCAAGGTCATGGTGGTGGACGACCACCCCATGTGGCGCGACGCGGTCGCCCGCGACCTGGCCGAGTCCGGCTTCGCCGTGGTCGCCACGGCGGGCGACGGCGAACAGGCCGTACGCCGCGCCAAGGCCGCCGCCCCCGACGTGCTCGTGCTCGACCTGAACCTGCCCGCCAAGCCCGGCGTCCAGGTGTGCAAGGAACTCGTCGCCCACGACCCGGCCCTGCGCGTCCTCGTGCTGTCCGCGAGCGGCGAGCACGCCGACGTGCTGGAGGCCGTGAAGTCCGGCGCCACCGGCTATCTGCTGAAGTCCGCCTCCACCGAGGAACTGACCGACGCCGTACGCCGCACCGCCGCCGGTGACCCGGTGTTCACCCCCGGCCTGGCCGGACTGGTCCTCGGCGAGTACCGCCGCCTGGCCGCCGAGCCCGCCCCCGCGCCCGACACCGACGCCCCCGGGGCACCCCGGCTCACCGACCGGGAGACCGAGGTGCTGCGCCTGGTCGCCAAGGGCCTGAGCTACAAGCAGATCGCCGAACGCCTGGTCATCTCGCACCGCACGGTCCAGAACCACGTCCAGAACACCCTCGGCAAGCTCCAGCTGCACAACCGCGTCGAGCTGGTCCGCTACGCCATCGAGCGCGGTCTCGACGACGAGTGAGCCCCCGCGCCGACCGGTGATTCACCGGAATCGCCCTTCCCACCTCGGTGCGTGAGCTGTATCACGATTAACGTGGCTGGGTCGGGACACCTCGGCGAAGGGACATTCCATGCGCGTCGGAGTACTGACCGGGGGCGGCGACTGCCCGGGTCTCAACGCCGTCATCCGAGGCATCGTCCGCAAGGGCGTGCAGGAGTACGGGTACGACTTCACCGGTTTCAAGGACGGCTGGCGCGGCCCGCTGGAGGGCCGCACCGTGCCGCTGGACATCCCCGCCGTGCGCGGCATCCTGCCCCGGGGCGGCACCATCCTCGGCTCCTCGCGGACCAACCCGCTCAAGGAGGAGGACGGGGTGCGCCGGGTCAAGGAGCATCTGCGCGAGGAGGGCGTGGACGCCCTGATCGCGATCGGCGGCGAGGACACCCTCGGGGTCGCCGCCGAGCTGTACGAGAAACACGGGGTGCCCTGTGTCGGGGTGCCCAAGACCATCGACAACGACCTCTCCGGCACCGACTACACCTTCGGCTTCGACACGGCCGTCAACATCGCCACCGAGGCCATCGACCGGCTGCACACCACCGCCGAGTCCCACATGCGGGTCCTGGTCTGCGAGGTCATGGGGCGGCACGCGGGCTGGATCGCCCTGCACTCCGGGCTCGCCGGGGGCGCGAACGTCATCCTCATCCCCGAGCGGCGCTTCGACGTGGAGCAGGTGTGCGGCTGGATCACCTCCCGCTTCGAGGCGTCGTACGCCCCCATCGTCGTCATCGCCGAGGGCGCGATGCCCAGGGACGGTGACGTGGTGCTCAAGGACGAGTCGCTCGACTCCTTCGGGCACGTCCGGCTCTCCGGGGTCGGGGAGTGGCTGGCCAAGCAGATCGAGAAGCGCACCGGCAAGGAGGCCCGCACCACCGTGCTCGGGCACGTCCAGCGCGGGGGCACCCCGAGCGCCTTCGACCGCTGGCTGGCCACCCGCTTCGGGCTGCACGCCGTCGACTGTGTCCACGAGGGCGACTTCGGGGTGATGGTCGCTCTCCAGGGCACGGACATCGTGCGCGTCCCGATCGCGGAGGCCACGGCCACGCTGAAGACGGTGAAGCCGGAGCTGTACGAGGAGGCCGGGGTGTTCTTCGGCTGAGAACCCTCAGGCGGCCGTCGTCCGGGGCCGCAGGACCAGGTCCCGGACCAGCTCCGCGCCGTTCAGGGTCAGCACCGACTCGGGGTGGAACTGCACTGAGACGAACCGGTCCGCGCGCAGCGCGTGCACCTCGCCGCCGTTCGTCCGGCTCACCTCCACGCCGTGCGCGGCCAGTTCGGCGGCGGCCTCGTCGTCGCAGCGCGCCACGAAGCTGTTGTAGAAGCCGACCGTCTCCGGGCGCCCGAACAGGTCGACCGTGGTCTGCGCGCCCTGGTACGGCACCTTCTTGCGGACGATCTCCAGGCCCAGCTCCGCCGCGATCAGCTCATGGCCCAGGCACACCCCGAACACCCCGTGCCGATGGTCGCTCAGTGCGGCCGCCGTCAGCTCCCGCAGCACCCGCATCTTCGGGTCCGCCGGATCGCCGGGGTCGCCAGGGCCCGGGCCCAGCACCAGCGGGCCCTCGTGCGCGAGCGCGGTCTCCCGAAGGCCCGGCTCGTCGTAGCGGCGCACGGTCACCTCCAGGCCCGCCGAGCGCAGCACGTGCGCCAGCATCGACGTGAAGGTGTCCTCGCCGTCGACCACCAGCGCGTGCGCGCCGACCGGCGCGGCGGGCTCCCGCATCCGCAGCCAGAACGGCGCCAGCGCCGCGCGCCGCCCGTCCAGCGCGGCCCGCACCCGGGGGTCGTCCGCCAGCCGGGGCAGCGCCCGCTCGGCACGCGGCCGGGCAGGCCGTACCCCGAGCGCGGCGAGCACGCCCGCCGCCTTCGCGTGGGTCTCGGCCACCTCGCCCGCCGGGTCCGAACCGCGCACCAGGGTCGCCCCGACCGGCACGCTCAGCCGGCCGTCGGCGGCGATGTCGGCGGTGCGGATCAGGATGGGGGAGTCCAGCGTGCGCGCGCCCCCGGCGTCGCGGCCCAGCAGGGCGAGGGCGCCCGCGTAGTAGCCGCGCCCGGTCGGCTCGTACCGCTCGATCACCCGGCACGCGTTCTGCACCGGGGAGCCGGTGACCGTCGCCGCGAACATGGTCTCCCGCAGCACGTCCCGCACGTCCAGCGAGGACTTGCCGCGCAGCTCGTACTCGGTGTGCGCGAGGTGCGCCATCTCCTTCAGGCGCGGGCCGATCACGACCCCGCCCTGATCGCCGACGGTGCACATCATCTTCAGCTCCTCGTCGACCACCATGGAGAGCTCCTCGGTCTCCTTGGCGTCGGCGAGGAAGTCCAGCAGGTGCTCCGGGGGCGGCCCCTCCGCCGGATAGCGGTACGTCCCGCTGATCGGGTTCATCACCACCGTGCCCCCCGACATCCGCACATGGACCTCGGGGCTGGCCCCGACCAAAGTCCGGTCCCCGGTGAACACCACGAACGTCCAGTACGCCCCCCGCTCACCGGCGAGCAGCCGCCGGAACAGCGCCAGCGCGTCGGTCCGCGAGAAGCCCGGGATCTCGCCCCGGTACGTCCGCCGGATCACGAAGTTGGCGCCCTCGCCGCGCCCGATCTCCTCGCGCAGCACCCGCCCGACGATCTCCGCGTACTCCTCGTCGGCCACGTCGAAGCCGCCGTCCTCGACCCGCACCGCGTGGTCCGGCAGGGTCTGGAGCGCCCGCGCGAGCGGGACCTCGTACGACTCCTCGGGAGTCAGCACCAGCAGCGGCGTGCCGTCGTCGCGCACGTCGAAGCCGCGCTCGCGGATCTGCCGGAACGGGATCAGCGCCAGGCCCTCGTCGGGCAGGTCGGCCAGCCGGTCGCGGGCGGTGACGGGGCCGAGCAACACCTCGACCATGGGCTCCTCGCGGCCCGGGGTGCGGCGGTGCAGCAGGGCGAAGGGGCGGGGGTCGTCGACGAGGCGGGCCAAGTCGGCCGTATTGGTGGGGTTCATGGAGTCCTCTTGCGTCGGTCCGGGAAGCGGGACGGTGGACGCCGGTCGAGGAGAGGCTCCGGAAAACACCGAAGGCCGCCCCTCGGGCGGCCTTCGCGAAGTCTTGAGTACGCGCAGTCAGCGGGCCGCCGGAGAAGCGGTCCACCACCAGTTCTGGATCGAAGGCGCGAACATGGAAAAGACCCTACCGTACCGACGGGGCGTCCACGGAGCAGTCACTTCGTCTCACCTTTCGAGCCGAAACGGGAGCACGGGTTGCGACCCCGTAATGTTTACAGGGTGACCGTGAACGCTGATTCCCGAGCCGTCGCCGCCGAGGCGACCTGGCGAGACCTGCCCGCGGCGCAGCAGCCCGAATACCCGGATACCGAGGCTCTGCGCGAAGTGATCGCGGAGCTTTCGACCTATCCGCCCCTCGTCTTCGCGGGCGAGTGCGACCAGCTGCGTGCCCGTCTGGCGTCCGTCGCCAAGGGGGAGGCGTTCCTGCTCCAGGGCGGCGACTGCGCCGAATCCTTCGAGGCCGTCGGCGCGGAGGACATCCGGGCCAAGGTCAAGACGATCCTCCAGATGGGCGCCGTGCTGACCTACGCGGCCTCCGTGCCGGTGGTCAAGGTCGGCCGGATCGCGGGCCAGTACTCCAAGCCGCGCTCCAAGCCCACCGAGACCCGCGACGGCGTGACGCTGCCGACCTACCGCGGCGACTCCGTCAACGGCTTCGACTTCACCGAGTCGGCCCGCATCCCGGACCCCGAGCGCCTGAAGCGGATGTACCACGCCTCCGCCTCCACGCTGAACCTGGTCCGCGCCTTCACCACCGGCGGCTACGCCGACCTGCGCCAGGTGCACGCCTGGAACCAGGACTTCGTGAAGTCCTCCCCCTCCGGCCAGCGCTACGAGCAGCTGGCCCGGGAGATCGACCAGGCGCTGAACTTCATGCGGGCCTGCGGCGCCGAGCCGGAGGAGTTCAAGACCGTCGAGTTCTACTCCTCCCACGAGGCGCTCCTGCTGGACTACGAGACGGCCCTGACCCGGGTCGACTCCCGCACCGGCAAGCTGTACGACGTCTCCGGGCACATGGTGTGGATCGGTGAGCGCACCCGGCAGATGGACGGCGCGCACATCGAGTTCGCGTCCAAGGTCCGCAACCCGATCGGCATCAAGCTCGGCCCGACCACCACGGCCGAGGACGCGCTGCGCTACATCGACCGCCTCGACCCCGACCGGGAGCCGGGCCGGCTGACCTTCATCGTCCGCATGGGCGCCGACAAGATCCGCGACAAGCTCCCCGAGCTGGTCGAGAAGGTCACGGCGTCCGGCGCGACGGTGGTCTGGGTGACCGACCCGATGCACGGCAACACCTTCGAGGCGGCCTCCGGGCACAAGACCCGCCGCTTCGACGACGTGCTCGACGAGGTCAAGGGCTTCTTCGAGGTCCACAAGGGCCTGGGCACCCACCCCGGCGGCATCCACGTGGAGCTGACCGGCGACGACGTCACCGAGTGCGTGGGCGGCGGCGACGAGATCTTCGTCGACGACCTCCACCAGCGCTACGAGACGGCCTGCGACCCCCGGCTGAACCGCAGCCAGTCGCTGGACCTCGCCTTCCTCGTCGCGGAGATGTACCGGGACCAGTGAGGCCGAAGTGGCCTGAAGCGTGAAGTAGGGCGCGGATCACACGAGATCCGCGCCCTTCCGCTTTCCCGGCCCCCGGTCACTGGGTTAGGTTAGGTTTGCCTCACCGAGATACGGGATGGCGCATACGGCGTTCTCGTCGGAGGTGAACCGGGTGTACGTCTGCAGTTGCTTCGGCATCACCGAGCAGCAGGTCAAGCAGCACGCCCAGGACGGCGCCTGCACCCCGCGTCAGATCGCCTCGGCCTGCAAGGCGGGCACCGACTGCGGCGGCTGTGTCCGCCGTATCCAGGCCCTGCTCGGCCGGGGCGCCTGCCCGCGCCGTGAGCAGATCGCCCAGCGGCCCCCGGTGCTGGTCACCGCGGCCGCCCCCGAGGCCCTGCCGCGACTGGACGACGCCGCCTGACCCCCGGTCCTCAGTGGGTGCCCGGACCCGACGCGTCCGGCTGGCTCTGCTCGATCGTGGTGGACAGGTACAGCGCCTCGCCCAGCTTGTCGATCAGGTCCAGCTGGGTCTCCAGATAGTCGATGTGGTGCTCCTCGTCGGCCAGGATCGCCTCGAAGACGTTCGCCGACGTGATGTCGCCCTTGGCGCGCATGATCTCCACGCCCCGGCGCAGCCGGTCGATGGCCTCGACCTCGATCTGCCGGTCCGCCTGGAACATCTCCGTCACGGTCTGCCCGACCGAGACATGGAAGAGCCGCTGGTAGTTGGGCAGACCGTCAAGGAGCAGAATGCGGTCGGTCAGGACCTCCGCGTGCCGCATCTCGTCGAAGGACTCGGCCCGGGTGTACTGGGCGAGCTTCGTCCACCCCTTGTGGTCCTGGAGCTTGGCGTGCAGGAAGTACTGGTTGATCGCGGTGAGCTCGGCGGTGAGCTGCTCGTTGAGCAGCTCGATGACCTCGGGGTCGCCTTGCATCGGGTGGGGCTCCTTCCGGGCAATCCTGGCTGATGGTGCCGCATGATTTCACCGGCGCCCGAAGTCGTCCAGTAAGTACATGCTTAGTGGTTTCTGTCCATATTGTTTACGGGATGCCCGGGGGACGATCCGGGAGCGGCCTGGGGGTGGTCATGGGGTGGTCCGATGCACTCCGTCCGGTCTGTCAGGATGGAGGCATGGGTCATCCGGTGGAACGTGCGTCCGGAGCACGCGCAGAGACAGAACTTCCGCCGGGGCAGCGGCTCCAGCGCGGCTGGCCGGTCACCCACTACGGACCGGTGCCGAAGTTCCGGCCCGAGCGCTGGGACCTCCAGGTCTTCGGCGCCACCGCCGACGGCGGCAAGCGCGCCTGGTCCCACGAGGAGTTCACGGCCCTGCCGTACGCCACGGTCGTGGCCGACCTGCACTGCGTCACCAAGTTCAGCATGCTCGGCGCCGAATGGGGCGGGGTGCCCGCCCGCGCGGTCCTCGACCTGGCACCGCCCGCGCCCGGGGTCACCCATGTGATGGTGTGGGCGGAGTACGGCTTCAGCGCCAATCTGCGCCTCGCGGACTTCGCCTCCGACCACACGGTCTTCGCCACCCACAAGGACGGCGAACTCCTCACCGCCGAGCACGGCTTCCCGGCCCGTCTGATCGTCCCGCACCTCTACGCCTGGAAGGGCCCCAAGTGGGTGCGCGGCGTGGAGTACCTGACCGCCGACCGGCGCGGCTTCTGGGAGCAGCGCGGCTACCACAACATCGGCGACCCCTGGCAGGAGCAGCGCTACACCTACCAGGAGCAGCCGGGGGACGGCCCCGGACTCTGAGCCGTGCCCCTTGTGCGGCCCTCAGCCGTCGCGGAGCCGCTTCAGCCGGGCCACGTCCGCCGCGTGCCCCTCCTTGCCGCCCGGGGTCTCGATGACCAGCGGCACGCCCGCCGTCGCGGGGTGGTTCAGCAGGGCGCGGAACGGCTCCTCACCGATGTGCCCGGCGCCGATGTTCTCGTGCCGGTCCTTGTGCGCGCCCGCCACGTCCTTGGAGTCGTTGGCGTGGATCAGCTTCAGCCGCCCCTCGCCCACGGTGTCCACCAGCAGATCCAGGGTCTGCCGCATCCCGTCGGGGCCTGTCAGGTCGTGCCCGGCGGCGAAGATGTGACAGGTGTCCAGGCAGACGCCGAGCTTCGGATGGGCGTCCAGCGCCTCGAAGTACGGCCCGAAGTCCCAGGTGCGCGAGCACAGCGAGGAACCCTGTCCGGCCGTCGACTCCAGGAGCAGGAACGGGTCGTCGTCGTGGGTCAGCTCGTCCAGGAGCGGCAGCATGTGCTCCCGTACCTGCTTGAGCGCCACCTCACGGGCCCGGCCGCCCGTCGCGCTGCCGGTGTGCACGACGACCCCGAGCGCGCCGATCTCCCGGCCGCGCCGCAGCGAGTGCCGCAGCGACTCCACGGACTTCTCGACGGTGGCCTCGGTGTGCGAGCCGAAGTTGATCAGGTACGGCGCGTGGACGTACGCCGGGACCGACTCCTGTGCGCACGCCTGCCGGAACGCCTCGTCCTGCCGGGGGTTTCCGGCGGGGGTGGCCCAGCCGCGCGGGTTGGCGACGAAGACCTGCACGGTCTCCGCCTTCAGCTCACGGGCGTAGGAGAGCCCGGTCGCGTGCAGTCCGCCGGCCACCGGCACATGGCCGCCGACGGGGTTGCGCAGGGCGCCGGACAGGGATGCGGATGCGGGGGAGGGGGCCTGGCTCGTCACCCGTTCAGGGTGTCACGCCGGCCCCGGCCGCCGGACCGCCGAGGGCGGTGAGACCGGTCACCGGGCCTGTCTCACCGCACGAGCCGCTGGTCAGCGGATCGTCAGGGTGATCGTCGAGCCCTTGGGCGCCCTGTCGCCGCCGTCCACGGACTGCTCGCGCACCTTGTCGCCGAACAGACCGAGCAGCCCCCGGTCCTCCTCGACCTGGAACCCGGCCGCCTCCAGCGTCTTCTTCGCGCTGTCCACGTCCTGCCCGGTCACGTCCGGGACCTCGATCATCTCGGGACCCTTGGACAGGGTGAGCGTCACGGCGTCGCCCTCGGCGGCGGTGCCCTCGGCCGGTGTCTGGGAGACCACCTGGTCCTTGTCGTAGTCGGACGAGTGCACCCGCTCGGGGGCGACCTTCACCTTCAGGCCCGCGTCGGTCAGATCCTGGGTGGCGTCGTCCAGGCTCTCGCCGGTGACGTCCGGGATGTCCACCTGGCGGCCCTTGCTGACGACCAGCGCGATCGCGGAGCCCGCGTGCCGCTCGACGCCCGCGCCCGGGGTCGTGGAGATCACCGAGCCGCGCTCGACCTCGTCGCTGAACTCCCGGGTCACCATGCCCGGTTCCAGACCGGCCGACTTCAGCTGTGCACGGGCCTCGGCCAGGGGGCGGCCGGACAGGTCCGGCACCATCACCGTCTGCGGGCCCAGCGAGATGGTCAGGCTCACCGAGCCGTGGTCGCGGATACGGGCGCCGGGGGAGGGCTCGGAGCCGATGACCTGGCCCCGCTGCACGGTGTCGCTGTAGGAGCGGCGGACCTTGCCGACGTCCAGACCGGCCGACTCGATCCGCTTCTTGGCCTGCGCCTCGGTGCGCGACAGCAGCGGCGGGACCTTGGTGAACTGGCCCGCGTTGACGTACCAGACGCCCGCGCCGACGAACAGCACCACCAGGGCGGCGACCAGCGCGAGCACCCCGCGCCGGGGCCCGGTGGCGGTGCGCCGGGGCGGCAGGGCGTCGGCACCGAGACGGGCCGTGTACCGCACGTCACCGCCGTCCGGCTCGCCCACCGGCAGCGGGCGCGGCACGGTCAGCGAACGCGGGATCACGCTCGTACGGTCCTCGGCG
>NZ_WWIR01000032.1 GCF_009863025.1 Streptomyces sp. SID4985
GGTGGAGCGCCGACGCGGCGGGAAGGGCGCGATACGCGGCGGCGAGGCCGACCCGGTGGCGCCCGCCGCCTCGGCACCGTCCCTCGGCCGGGGCGGCGGACGCACGGCCCGTCCGGCCACCCCGCCCGCCGCCACCGGTTCAGGCGACGACTTCAGCGACATCGAGGCCATCCTCAAGAAGCACGGCATATGACCCGGCCCTGAGGGAGCGCGGCGTCACAGGCGGCCCCGGTACGTCCGAAAACGTTCACGACACGGAGCGAGCCGAACGAATCGGTGCGAATTCCGCAGACTCCCGCGCTTTACAGGTGTGTTGATCGCGTACAGGGCGCCCCGTGGTCCATCATCACCGCGAGATGGTGGATACGACACAGAGCGAGGCCCCGCCGCAGGAGGACGAGCCGCGCGGGTGCCTCTTCGCCCTTTCCCAGCCACCGCTGATGATCTTCCTTGCGGTGATCGGGTGTCTGATCCTCATGGCGGCGCTGCACGATCTGCTGTTGCTGTGAGCCGTACACGTCCGTCCCGGCGTCACCCGCCGGGACCGGCGTCGGTCCGAAGCCCCGACCGTCCCCACGCCCCGGCGCTCGACCGTCTCAGCCCGCCGACTCCGACTCCTTGCGCCGCGCGCGGTACGCGGCCACATGCAGCCGGTTCCCGCAGGTACGGCTGTCGCAGTAGCGGCGCGAGCGATTGCGGGACAGATCCACGAAGGCACGCCGGCAGTCCGGCGCCTCACAGCGCCGCAGCCGCTCCTGCTCCCCGGCCACCACGAAGAAGGCGAGCGCCATCCCGCAGTCGGCGGCGAGATGGTCGGCCAGCGACGCGCCGGGGGCGAAGTAGTGCACATGCCAGTCATAGCTGTCGTGGTCCGTCAGACGCGGGGTGGTGCCCGCGGCGGCGACCAGCTCGTTGATCAGCCCCGCGGCGGCGCGGGCGTCCGGTGCCGCGAAGATCCTCGCGAACCGGCCCCGCACCTTGCGCACCGCCGACAGGTCGAACTCGGACAGCGCCCCCACATCACTGACCGCGTGGCCGCGCACGAACGCGGCGAGCGCCTCGACGTCCGGCAGCCCGTCCGCCGCCGTGTCGTCCTCCGGCGCGGTGTTCACCAGATCGACCACGGTGTCGAGGGCGCACCGGGTGTCGTGGGTGATCAGCACGTTTCGCTCCCTGGCCTGGGGGTCGGGCGGACGCCCGCCGATGCTGGCCGATGGTAGCGACAACCCGGGCCGCCGCACCGGGCCCGCCCCGGGTGACTGCCCGGGCAACGCCTCGCCCCCCGTCCGGGTTCCCGGATCCGCGCGGAAAGCCGGGCGGACGGCACGCGGCGAAGGGAACGCGGGCACGGCTCGGCGCCGTCACCGTGAGTGTTCACGGTGACGGCGCCGAGCCTGCCGGTATACGGCTGTGCGGGCCCGAGCCGTCTCCCCGAGTGGACGGCGCCGGGCGTCTTGGACGGGCGGCGGCCTAGCTCTCCGCCAGGATGTGGGAGAGCTCCTGATCCAGATCGAAGTGCCGGTGCTCCGTGCCGGGCGGCACGGCGGCGTCGGTCCGCTTCAGGAAGGACTCCAGGGCCCGTGCGGGGGCCTCCAGCAGAGCCTCGCCCTCGGGAGAGCTGAGGGCGATGCACACGACGCCCTGGCCATGACTGCGCGATGGCCAGACACGGACGTCGCCGGTGCCGGTGGGCCGATGCAGCCCCTCGGCGAGAAGATCGCGGGCGAACACCCACTCGACGGTTTCCTCGGCTCCGGTGTGGAAGGTGGCGTGCACGGCGTAGGGGTCGGCCGTGTCGTACCGCAGGCCTGCGGGGACAGGCAGGGAGGACTCGCTCGACACAACGAGGCGCAGGTGCAGCTCGCAGCTGACCGTGGTGTTCATAAGCGCCAGGGCCTTTCGCTCAGTGTGCGCTCGGGGATTCGCACGTCGGCGAAATCGACATGCCACCTACGGTGCCGTTGTAAACCCCTCTGGGGGTTTTGCATGAGTTTCCGTACCTCTTCCGGCCGAGAACTTGTGCGACATCTGCCACCATTCCGGTGACTGGAATCACTCGGGTAGGGTTCGACGGTATGAATACGGGGAGTGACGTTCCGGGTGAGGTTGTCGTGGCGGACAAGGCGGACGCGGACCAGGAGCAGCCCGGACAGGGGCTGGGCTCCCGTGCGCCCGGATTCGTCAAGGACCGCCGCGCCCTCCATCTGAGCTGGCAGGTCGGCGTCTTCCTCGTCGGCCTCGCGGTCGTCGCCGCCGGCATCGTGATGCTCCCGCTGCCCGGCCCCGGCTGGGCCGTGATCTTCGGCGGCATGATGATCTGGGCCACCGAGTTCGTCTGGGCCCAGCTCGTGCTGCGCTGGACGAAGCGCAAGGTCACCGCCGCCGCGCAGCGCGCCCTCGATCCCCGTGTGCGCCGCCGCAACATCGCCCTGACCGTGATCGGCCTGGTGATCATCGGCGTGCTCACCGCGATCTACGTCCGGCAGTTCGGCTTCGTGCCGCCCTGGAAGATCTAGGCGGTCGGAACCACCCTCTGACATGCGGTAATGTTCTCTCTGCGCCCGGGCGATTAGCTCAGTGGGAGAGCGCTTCGTTCACACCGAAGAGGTCACTGGTTCGAACCCAGTATCGCCCACCCGGACCGACGGCCCATCTGCTTGCGAGCAGGTGGGCCGTCGGCATATGCGCTACGCTCCGCGCCCGCCGCTCCCCACGGACACCCGTCAAGACCGACTTCCGGACGGACCGCCCCACCCGCGCCGAAGCACCCCATTCAGGCCGCCTCCGGAAATACCCCCGCACCCTATTGCGCGACCGCGCCCACGCAATTCCCGTTGCGCCCGCATTTCCGCGGCACCTCGCACCGCACCCGGAATTCCGGAATCCTCAAGTCCTGTGTTCCGACAGGTCATATGAGTACAAGTCACTTCATGGGAAGCGGACGCGCAATGCCGCACACGCACCGCGCGGGACCCCGCACCGCACCCTGCCCGCGCCCTCCGTCACCGGAGACCGGTCGCGCCCCGGCGGCCCCGGCCGGTACCCCGCACCGAGGCGGTTTGGAGGAACCCCGCCGAGACCTGTATTGTTCAGTGCGTTCCCGGGCGATTAGCTCAGTGGGAGAGCGCTTCGTTCACACCGAAGAGGTCACTGGTTCGAACCCAGTATCGCCCACCCGGATCGACGGCCCATCTGCTTACGAGCAGGTGGGCCGTCGTCGTACGCCCACACGGCACCCCCTTCGCACCAGCGCCCCGCCACCGCTAAGCCGCCGCCGACAGCTCCTCCCTCAGCGGCCACTCCGTGCTCACCGTCTCCGGCGAACCACTGCGCGCGAACCACGCCTGGAGGCCCCGCGCCTGCGCCGCGTGCCAGCCGACCTGCAACGCGTGCAGCTCCGCCGGAGAGAGGCGCTCAAGGCGTGCCGAGAAACGCCGCCCCACCGCCCGTACGACATCCAGCGCCGCCAGCGCGTCCGCCGCCGCGTCGTGCGCGTCGTTCAGCGCCACGCCGTAGTGCTCGCACAGGTCCGTCAGCGTGCGGCGGCCCTTGCGGTAGCGGTCCAACTGCTTGTCCAGCACCCGGGGGTCGAGCACCCGCAGCGGGGCCGCCTCGAACCAGCGGTCCAGCGACGAGGCCCGGTGCCGCCGCAACTCGCGGTCCAACAACGTCAGATCGAACGGCGCGTTCATCACCACCAGCGGGCGCCCCATCGCCGTGTGCTCCGCCAGTTGCTGGGCTATCTCGTACATCACCGGCGCCGGCCAGCGGCCGTTGTGCTGGAGATGTTCCTCCGTCAGCCCGTGCACCGCCGTCGCCTCCGCGGGCACCGGCACCCCCGGGTTCACGAGCCACCGGCTCACCCGGGGCCGCGTACCCGGCGCGTCCTGTACGACGACGGCGGCCGCCACGATCCGGTCGCCCTCGACGTCCACACCCGTCGTCTCCGTGTCGAAGGCGGCCAGGGCCCCTTCGTACCAGCAAGTCATCCCAACCCAACTCCTCGTTCACCCAGGACACATGACATGCCGTCTTCTGCCCGTTTGGTGATACCCGGGCTGTTTGCGCCGTACGCCGGGCGGAGACAACAGGAGTACGGGTCTTTGCAGTTCAGCGGCCCGAAACGGGAAAACCCTTGGCTGGGAAGGCTGTTCGTCATGGCCATTGCGCAGCCCGAGCGGGGCGGGCTGCTGCCCGAACGCGCGGGACTGGTTCGCGGCACACTCGCCACCACCGCCTGCATGGAGACCCTGCAGGTCGGCTATCTGCACGCGGTCGCCGCCGCCGCGGGCTGCTCCCTGTCCCAGCCCTTCCCGGACAACGGCATCGACTGGCACGTCAGCCACAGCGCACCAGGCCACACCGTCGACGACGAAGTGACGATCAAGGTGCAGCTCAAGTGCACCTACCAGATCGCCCCCCACCCCCCGGGGCCCACCTTCTCCTTCACGCTCGACAACGACCATCTGCGCAAGCTCGCCCGCACCCCCGTCTCGGTGCACAAGATCCTCGTCGTCATGATCGTCCCGCGCGCCCAGGAGGACTGGCTCCGCGCCGGACACGACCGGCTCGACCTCCGCCACTGCTGCTACTGGGTCAACCTCGCCGGACACCCCGTCACCGGGCGCCACCGCACCACCGTGCGCATACCGGTCTCACGCATCTTCGACGACCGCGCGCTCTGCGAGATCATGACGCGCGTCGGGACGGGAGGCAGACCATGAGAAGCCGCGCCGACGACTCCGACGACGACACCACCGTCCGCCACCTGCGCGCCCACCCCGACCACCTCCCCTGGCACGAGACCCCCGACCCCACCCGCGTCGACCCCGCCGTCCTCACCACCCTCCTGCACCGCCATGGCTGGCAACGACGCGGCGGCGCCGCCGGGCGCTACGGCCGCTGGACCCCGCCCGCCCCGGCGGGCCCCGGCACCAGCCTCCTCGTGCCCGAGAACCGCGCCTTCCCCGACAGCGACGACCTCCTCGGCGAAGCCCTGGACGCCCTCGCCCGCAGCACCGCCCCCACCGCCCGCGAGGTGCTCATCGCCCTCGCCGTACCCAGCGACGAGATCCGCTGGCACCGCGACACCCCCTGCGGCCCCGCGGGCGCCGCCCCCTGGACCACCGACGAACATCTGCGCACCGCCGCCCGCCGCACCCTCCTGGCCGCCGCCCTCGCCACCCGCGCCCCGGCCGGCTACCACGGCGCCCGCCACCGGTCCGCCGCCGCGACCCTCCTCGACAGGATGCTCGTCGGACCGGCCGCCGAAGGCCGCCGCCTCACCGCCTTCGCCCCCGTACCCACCGCACGCCCCCTCGCCGTCCGCCTCCACCAGTCCCTGCACGCCACCCGCGAGGCCATCGACTACCAACGCGCCACCGGCAGCGCGGCCGCCTTCGACGGCGCCATCGCCGCCGGAGTCAGCCGCGAACTGACCGAGGCGCTCACCGTCCTCGTCCGCGGCAGCGAGGGCGCCCGCGTCACCGTCTCCTGGGCCCCCGCCGCCGGAGTCCCCGACGGCTGCGCCGCGCACGCCGAACCCGTCGAGTTCTCACCCGGCGACCTGCCCGTCCTGCGCGCCGCCGCGGCCCGCTATCTGCGCGCCGAGCCCTCCGTGCCCGTCGCGGTCACCGGCGTCGTCGTCCGCCTGCGCCGCTCGGGACCGCGCGGCGCGGGCACCGTACGGCTCCGCGTGCTCACCGGAGCCGAGGTGGCCCATCTGCGCCTCACCCTCGGCGAGGAGGACTACCGCATCGCCGGATACGCCCACCTCGTCGGCCTCCCGGTGCGCGTGCACGGCAGGCTGGAGCGCAGGGGCGGCTTCCGCAGGCTCACCGGCGCCACCGGGGTCGTCCCCGTCCAGGTCGACGAGGCCGAGCGCGACCGGCTGATGAAATCCCTCCAGGAGAACCTCGACTCCTTCGAGGAGGCGTGCGGCGAGACGTACGGCGAAGGGGACGGAAAGTAACCGTTTCGCGGTGGACGGTGCCGGGTCGGTACGATCCCTTGTGCGCGCGCTCCTGGTATGGCGCCGCATCCCACTTCAGTCAGGAGAGACCGGTGTCAGACGTCCGTGTGATCATCCAACGCGATTCCGAGCGGGAAGAACGCGTGGTGACGACGGGCACTACGGCCGCCGACCTCTTCGCGGGCGAGCGCTCGATCATCGCCGCGCGTGTGGGCGGCGAGCTGAAGGACCTCAGCCACGAGCTGTCCGACTGCGACGAGGTCGAGGGTGTCGAGATCTCCTCCGAGGACGGTCTCAACATCCTGCGCCACTCCACCGCGCATGTGATGGCCCAGGCCGTGCAGGAGCTGTTCCCCGAAGCCAAGCTCGGCATCGGCCCGCCGGTCAAGGACGGGTTCTACTACGACTTCGACGTGGAGAAGCCCTTCCACCCCGATGACCTCAAGGCCATCGAGAAGAAGATGCAGGAGATCCAGAAGCGGGGCCAGAAGTTCGCCCGCCGTGTGGTCTCCGACGAGGACGCCCGCGCGGAGCTGGCCGACGAGCCGTACAAGCTGGAGCTGATCGGCCTCAAGGGATCGGCCTCCTCCGACGACGGCGCGGACGTCGAGGTGGGCGCCGGCGAGCTGACCATCTACGACAACCTGGACGCCAAGACCGGCGAGCTGTGCTGGAAGGACCTCTGCCGGGGTCCCCACCTGCCCTCCACCCGGAACATCCCGGCGTTCAAGCTGATGCGCAACGCGGCCGCCTACTGGCGCGGCAGCGAGAAGAACCCGATGCTCCAGCGCATCTACGGCACCGCCTGGCCGTCCAAGGACGAGCTGAAGGCGCACCTGGAGTTCCTCGCCGAGGCCGAGAAGCGCGACCACCGCAAGCTGGGCAACGAGCTGGACCTCTTCTCCATCCCGGAGCAGATCGGCTCCGGCCTCGCCGTCTTCCACCCCAAGGGCGGCATCATCCGCCGCACCATGGAGGACTACTCGCGGCGCCGCCACGAGGAAGAGGGCTACGAGTTCGTCTACACCCCGCACGCGACGAAGGGGAAGCTCTTCGAGACCTCGGGCCACCTGGACTGGTACGCCGACGGCATGTACCCGCCCATGCAGCTCGACGAGGGCGTGGACTACTACCTCAAGCCCATGAACTGCCCGATGCACAACCTGATCTTCGACGCGCGCGGTCGCTCGTATCGCGAGCTGCCCCTGAGGCTCTTCGAGTTCGGGACCGTGTACCGGTACGAGAAGTCGGGCGTCGTGCACGGCCTCACCCGGGCCCGCGGCTTCACCCAGGACGACGCGCACATCTACTGCACCCGCGAGCAGATGGCGGAGGAGCTCGACAGGACGCTCACCTTCGTCCTCGGCCTGCTGCGCGACTACGGTCTGACCGACTTCTACCTGGAGCTCTCCACCAAGGATCCGGAGAAGTTCGTCGGCTCGGACGACGCCTGGGAAGAGGCCACCGAGACCCTGCGTCAGGTCGCCGAGAAGCAGGGCCTGCCGCTCGTGCCCGACCCGGGCGGCGCCGCGTTCTACGGCCCGAAGATCTCCGTCCAGGCCAAGGACGCGATCGGCCGTACCTGGCAGATGTCGACCATCCAGCTCGACTTCAACCTGCCCGAGCGCTTCGACCTGGAGTACACGGCGGCCGACGGCACCAAGCAGCGGCCGGTGATGATCCACCGCGCGCTGTTCGGCTCCATCGAGCGGTTCTTCGCCGTCCTCCTGGAGCACTACGCGGGTGCCTTCCCGGCGTGGCTCGCCCCCGTGCAGGCCGTCGGCATCCCGATCGGTGACGGGCATGTCGAGTACCTGGAGAAGTTCGCGGCCGAGGCCAAGAAGCAGGGCCTGCGGGTCGAGGTGGACTCCTCCTCGGACCGGATGCAGAAGAAGATCAGGAACGCCCAGAAGCAGAAGGTGCCGTTCATGGTCATCGTCGGTGACGAGGACATGAGCGCGGGCACCGTCTCCTTCCGCTACCGCGACGGCTCGCAGGAGAACGGCATCCCGTTCGGCGACGCCATCGCGAAGATCGCGAAGGTCGTGGAGGAGCGGGTCCAGGTCTGATCCGGACCGGCCCCCGTACGAGCCCCCGAGGACTAGTTCCTCGGGGGCTCGTCCTCTTCCCGCGAGAACACCTGCAGCAGCCACGACGAGAACGACCCCGTCACCGCCCCGAGCAGCGCCAGGCCGCCCGCCATCATGGCCGCCGCGATGATCCGGCCGCCCGTCGTGACCGGGACGATGTCGCCGTAGCCGACGGTGGAGAGGGTGGAGCAGGCCCACCAGACGGCGTCGCCGAAGTTCTTCATCTGGGAGGCGGGGGCGTCCCTCTCCTGCTGGTAGACCGCGAGCGCGCCGGTGAAGCCCATCAGGAGGGTGGAGAGCCCGGAGTAGACGATCACGCGCGCGTACAGCGGGAGCCGGGGGAGTCCGCGCCGGTGCTCCATGGCCTCGTAGATGCGGACGATGCGGAGCGGGCGCAGCAGGGGCAGGATCAGGACGAGGGTGTCCAGCAAGTGGGCGCGGACGAAGCGCGGGCCCTGGCCGCTGAGGGTCCAGCGCACGGCGTAGTCGACGGCGAAGAGTGCCCAGCAGACGAGGAGCAGCGAGAGCCAGAGGTCGTCCCACGGGGTGCCGGGGCGGGGGGAGAGGACGAGGGCGGCGTAGGAGCCGAGGAACGTCATCGAGGCCACGGTGAGCGGCATCTCGGCGTGGCGCTCCCAGCGCGCCGTGGGGCTGTCGTGGTCCACCGGGTCAGCTTGGCCGTTTGGTCCCCTTCCGCCGCCCCGGCGACACGCCGCGAACGGGCGAAGCCATATGCTGCCTTGCATGACGAGTGAGCCCGAGCAGCAGATCGGAGTGGGGACGCAGGACGCGTTCCAGCGCCTGTGGACGCCCCACCGGATGGCCTACATCCAGGGCGAGAACAAGCCGAGCGGTCCGGGTGCGGACGACGGCTGCCCGTTCTGTGTGATTCCGGCGAAATCGGATGAGGACGGTCTGGTCGTGCGGCGGGGTGAGCACGTGTACGCGGTGCTCAATCTGTATCCGTACAACGGCGGCCATCTGATGACGGTGCCGTACCGGCATGTGGCCGACTACACCGATCTGACCGGTCCGGAGACGGCCGAGCTGGCGGAGCTGACGAAGCAGGCGATGACGGCGCTGCGGACGGCGTCCGGGGCGCACGGGTTCAACATCGGTATGAACCAGGGTGCGGTGGCCGGTGCGGGTATCGCGGCCCATCTGCATCAGCACATCGTGCCGCGCTGGGGCGGGGACACGAACTTCATGCCGGTGGTGGGGCACACGAAGGTGCTGCCGCAGCTGCTCGCGGACACGCGGAAGATGCTGGCGGAGGCCTGGCCGGCGAGCTGACGCCGTACCTCACGCACATGAAGGCCGCCGGTTCTCCGGCGGCCTTCACGCGTCGTACGAGCGGTTCTACGCGTTGTAGAGGTCGGCCTTCCCGGGGGTCGGGTCCTGCACCTGGCCGCTGAGGAAGGAGGAGCGGGCGCCGAACTTCTCGGTGTTCACGCCGTTCTCGTTGAGGACCTTGATCGCGGCGGCGTGGACCACGCGCAGGACCGGGGTGGCCGCGCGCAGGGCGTCGTCGGCCATGAAGCGGTGGCGCCAGGGCTGGTCGGCCCAGGCGTGCCGGAGGCCGAAGGGCTCGGGCAGGGCGATGGAGCCGCCGAGCCAGTTGAGCAGGGGCGGGTACCAGGTCAGCGGGGCGCGCACGGCGAGTCGTACGACCTCGTCGGGGTTGACGAGGGGGAGCTTGACGGTGCGGTTCTCCCAGCGCTTGACGGACTTGGTGACCGTCTTGGTGGGGGCCTCGGACTTGGAGGTGAACAGGGGGTTCACCGGGCCGAGGGCGTGGCCGGTGACCTCGATGCGCAGGGTCTCGTGGAGCACGGTCACGGTGGTCATCATGGTGATGACCAGCTGGCCGTCCCACAGAGTCCACTGGACGCCGAGGTAGTGGCGGTCGCCGCTGCCGAACTGCTGCTTGTTGCAGATCTCCTGTATGGCGTGCGGCTTGACCTGGAAGGCCTCGACGTCGGTGCCCTCGGGGCGGGAGACGGCCTTGGCGTTCTCGCCGATGGGGGTGACGATCCAGTGCCGTATCGACGGGCGGGGGAAGCCGCCGGTGTTGAGCGGGCCGCGCTCCAGCATCCGGAGCTGGTCGTGGATGGAGCGTATGACGTCCCAGCTGCGGAAGGGGTGGATCTCGCGGCCGGACTCGGCGGGGACCAGGTCCTCGGCGAGCTGCCAGGAGCCCCAGCGGGTGCCCATGCCGAGGACGCCCTTGGGTCCTGCGTAGAAGACGGAGTTGGAGCGCTGTTCGGCACTGAGCCGGGCCAGGGACTGGCGGAGCTGTTCGGCGGCGGTCTCGCCGGGGCTGCGGGGTACGGCCTCGGGGACCTTGGCGCCGACGCTGCTGCCGGAGAGCAGGCCGTCCCAGCGGGCGCGCAGGTCGGCGGCGGTCTGCTCGCAGACGCGCCTGGCCCAGTACCAGCCGACGACGGGGGCGATGACGGCCGCGCGGGCGTACCAGCCCCAGAAGCCGCTGAAGGGGAGCTTCAGGAGGAAGAGGACGGCGAGGAGGCCGACTCCGGCGAGGAGTGCGGTGCCGATGGCTCCGGCGCGTTTGTCCTCGCGTTTGGCGAGAAAGGCGCGGAGCTGGAAGACGACGAGCCAGGCGATGAGGCCGGGCAGGAAGATCAGGCCGCAGACGACCATGATCATGGAGAGTTTGTTGTCGCGGTCGCGGCGGATGTTGTTCGCGGCGAGGCAGTGTTCGACGATCACCTGGGGTTCGGCGCCGAAGGACTGGATCAGCGGTTTGCGGCCGGAGGCGAGGAGCCGGTCGACGACGGCGCGGGAGAACGCCTCGCCGAGGTTGGGCCGGAACAGGCGGACGCGGCCGGTGTTGACGGTGGACTGGTGCCACTCGTTGTCGGTCTTCTTGATGTCCTCGATCGCGTTGTCCCGGTAGGCCGCCGAGGCCAGCGCGAAGGTCGCCGCCTGGCCCTCGTCGCCGGAGACGGGCACCTGAGGCCCGTCCCACTCCGTTCCGACTGACATTCCCGCCCCCATCGCCGCCTTCTCGCTCCTGCGGCCTTCCCGACTTCCGTGTCTCGCACACCTGTTGAACAGGCCATCTTGAACGGGCCGTCGTGCGGGCACCGGGTCGCCGGTGCCTGCCACGAGTGGCTTGATCAGCCTAGCCGCGGGCACCGACAACGCACCGGCGGACGACCGAAGCCGCCCACCGGCGCGCGGAGCGTACGCCGGGTGAACTACGGGGTGTCGCCCGCCTGTTCGCGGATGCGGTCGGCCACCTGAGGGGGCATCGGCTCGTGCCGGGCGTAGGCGCGGCTGAAGCGGGCGGTGCCGTGGGAGAGGGAGCGCAGGTCGATGGCGTAGCGCCCGATCTCGAACTCGGGGACCTCGGCGCGGACCAGGGTGCGTCCGGTGCCGACCTGTTCGGTGCCGAGGACGCGGCCGCGCCTGCTGGAGAGGTCGCTCATGACGGGGCCGACGTAGTCGTCGGGGATGAGGACGCCGACCTCGGCGACGGGTTCCAGGAGGTGGATGCGGGTGTCGGCGGCGGCCTCGCGCAGGGCGAGGGCGCCGGCGGTCTGGAAGGCGGCGTCGGAGGAGTCGACCGAGTGGGCCTTGCCGTCGAGCAGGGTGATGCGCACGTCGACGAGCGGGTATCCGGCGGCGACGCCCTTGGCGGCCTGGGCGCGTACGCCCTTCTCGACGGAGGGGATGAACTGGCGGGGGACGGCGCCGCCGACGACCTTGTCGACGAACTCGATGCCGGAGCCGTTCGGCAGTGGTTCGACCTCGATCTCGCAGATGGCGAACTGGCCGTGGCCGCCTGACTGCTTGACGTGGCGGCCGCGTCCGGCGGCCTTGCCCGCGAAGGTCTCGCGCAGGGACACCTTGTGGGGGACGACGTCGACCTGGACGCCGTAGCGGCTGCGCAGCCGTTCCAGGGCGACGTCGGCGTGGGCCTCGCCGAGGCACCACAGGACGACCTGGTGGGTGTCCTGGTTCTGTTCGAGCCGCATGGTCGGGTCCTCGGCGACCAGGCGGGCCAGGCCCTGGGAGAGCTTGTCCTCGTCGGGTTTGCTGTGGGCCTGGATGGCGAGCGGGAGCAGCGGGTCCGGCATCTGCCAGGGCTCCATGAGCAGCGGGTCGTCCTTGCCGGAGAGCGTGTCGCCGGTCTCGGCGCGGCTCAGCTTGGCGACGCACACGAGGTCTCCGGCGACCGCGTGCGGGACGGGGCGCTGCTGTTTGCCGAAGGCCATGGAGACGGCGCCGATACGTTCGTCCACGTCGTGGTCCTCGTGGCCCCGGTCGGTCATGCCGTGTCCGGAGACGTGGACGGTGTCGTCGGGGCGCAGGGTGCCGGAGAAGACGCGGACCAGGGAGACGCGGCCGACGTAGGGGTCGGAGGAGGTGCGGACGACCTCGGCGACGAGGGGCCCTTCGATGTCGCAGGGCTGGAGTTCGCGGGGCCTGCCGTCGAGGGTGGTGACCTCGGGCAGCGGGTGTTCGAAGGGGGTGGGGAAGCCGCCCGTGATCAGTTCCAGCAGTTCCAGGGTGCCGAGGCCCTGGCGGGCGCCGTCGGCGGCTGGGGCGGCGGCGAGGACGGGGAAGAAGGTGCCGCGTGCCACGGCGCGTTCCAGGTCCTGGACGAGGGTCTTGACGTCGACCTGTTCGCCGCCGAGGTAGCGGTCCATGAGGGTCTCGTCCTCGCTCTCGGCGATGATGCCCTCGATGAGCCGGTTGCGGGCCTCCTCGATGCCGGGGAGTTCGTCCTCGCCGGGTTCGGACTCCGTGCGTTCGCCGGTGGAGTAGTCGAAGAGCTTGCGCGAGAGCAGTCCGACCAGGCCGGTCACGGGGGCGTGGCCGTCGGGGCTCTCGGGGGCGCGCAGCGGGAGGTAGAGCGGGAGCACGGCGTCGGGGTCGTCGGCGCCGAAGGCCTCGGCGCACAGCCGGGTCATCTCCTCGAAGTCCGCGCGGGCGGATTCCAGGTGCGTGACGACGATCGCGCGGGGCATGCCGACGGCCTGGCACTCCTCCCAGACCGCGCGGGTCGAGCCGTCCACGCCGTCGGAGGCGGAGACGACGAAGAGGGCCGCGTCCGCCGCTCGCAGACCGGCCCTCAGCTCCCCGACGAAGTCGGCGTAGCCGGGGGTGTCGAGTACGTTGATCTTGATGCCGTCCCATTCGACCGGGACCAGCGAGAGCTGCACCGAGCGTTGCTGGCGGTGCTCGATGTCGTCGTAGTCGGAGACCGTGCCGCCGTCCTCCACGCGGCCGGCCCGGTTCACCGCCCCCGTCGTGAGTGCGAGGGCTTCCACCAGGGTCGTCTTGCCCGCTCCGGAGTGGCCGACCAGCACCACGTTCCGTATGGATTCGGGGTGGTCGGCCGTGACTGCCCTGCCGGCGGCCCCGGGATGTGATTGCGCCTTTTCGCCCATGATCCTGCCTCCCGTGGACGGTGAGGTCACTGTGGGCGCGGACACGCGGCACCGCGTGCACTGGCGGCTCCGGCGACGCCCGCGGTCCTTCGAGCTTTCCACTTGGGCCATGCCACGTCCATACGACGGACACCGCGCCGGGCGGTTCCGGCGCCCCCGTACCGACCCCGCGGGGGCCCGGCAACATCACGACAGGGCCACAACCCCAGGGTGCCCGCCAGCCGTGGGCCCCCGCGCGTGACTACGATGGGCGCGCCGGTGGTCACCAGGGGCTGCCGCCACACCGACCCTCGGGAAGGCCATGCTGAACAAGTACGCGCGTGCATTCTTCACGCGTGTCCTCACGCCGTTCGCCGCGTTTCTCATCCGCCGGGGCGTGAGCCCGGACGCGGTCACGCTCATCGGTACGGCCGGGGTGATGGCGGGAGCGCTGGTCTTCTTCCCCAGGGGCGAGTTCTTCTGGGGTACGATCGTGATCACGCTGTTCGTGTTCTCGGACCTGGTCGACGGCAACATGGCGCGCCAGCTGGGCCGCTCCAGCCGGTGGGGCGCCTTCCTGGACTCCACGCTCGACCGGGTGGCCGACAGCGCGATCTTCGGCGGCTTCGCCCTCTGGTACGCGGGCAACGGCGATGACAACGTGCTGTGCGCCGTCTCGATCTTCTGTCTGGCCAGCGGCCAGGTGGTGTCGTACACCAAGGCGCGGGGCGAGTCGATCGGGCTGCCGGTGGCCGTCAACGGGCTGGTGGAGCGGGCCGAGCGGCTGGTGATCTCGCTGGTCGCGGCCGGGTTCGCGGGGCTGCACAAGTTCGGTGTGCCGGGCATCCAGTACGTGCTGCCGGTCGCGCTGTGGATCGTGGCCGTGGGTAGCCTGGTCACCCTGATCCAGCGCGTCGTCACGGTGCGCCGGGAGTCGGCGGAGGCCGAGGAGGCCGCGCGGAACGACGCGGCCCGGGGCAGCGAGGCGGCCAAGTGAGCACTGCGGAACGCCTGACCGACGCCCTGTACGGACTCGGCTGGGGCGCGGTCAGGAAGCTGCCCGAACCGGTCGCCACGCGCCTGGGCGTCGGCATCGCCGACCTCGCCTGGAAGCGGCGCGGCACGGGTGTCCGGCGGCTGGAGTCGAACTACGCGCGCGTGGTGCCGGACGCGAGCCCGGAGCGGCTCGCCGAGCTGTCGCGCGCGGGGATGCGCTCGTATCTGCGCTACTGGATGGAGTCCTTCCGGCTGCCCGCGTGGAGCCCCGAGCGGGTGCGCACGGGCTTCGCCCCCAAGGGCGCCCACCATCTGATCGACGGCCTCGCGGCGGGCAAGGGCGTGATACTCGCCCTGCCGCACCTGGCCAACTGGGACCTGGCCGGCGCCTGGGTCACCACCGAGCTGAACACGCCGTTCACCACGGTCGCGGAGCGCCTGAAGCCGGAGAGCCTGTACGACCGTTTCGTCGCCTATCGCGAGGGCCTCGGCATGGAGGTCCTGCCGCACAGCGGCGCCTCCGCGTTCGGCACCCTGGCGCGGCGGCTGCGCGACGGCGGACTGGTCTGCCTGGTCGCGGACCGCGACCTGTCGGCCTCCGGCGTCGAGGTGGACTTCTTCGGCGAGCGCGCCCGGATGCCCGCGGGGCCCGCGCTGCTCGCCCAGCAGACCGGCGCGCTGCTCCTGCCGGTCACGCTCTGGTACGACGACTCCCCGGTGATGCAGGGCGAGGTGCACCCCGCGATCGAGGTGCCTCAGGCGGGCACGCGCGCGGAGAAGACGGCCGCCATGACGCAGGCGCTGGCCGACGCCTTCGCGGGCGGCATCGCCGAGCACCCCGAGGACTGGCACATGCTCCAGCGGCTGTGGCTCGCCGATCTGGATCCGGCCAAGACGGAGGGGCGGGCGTGAGAATCGGCATCGTCTGTCCGTACTCCTGGGACGTCCCGGGCGGGGTCCAGTTCCACATCCGCGACCTCGCCGAGTACTTCATCCGCCTCGGCCACGAGGTGTCCGTGCTGGCACCGGCCGACGACGACACTCCGCTGCCGCCGTACGTCGTCTCGGCGGGCCGCGCGGTCCCGGTGCGGTACAACGGCTCCGTGGCCCGGCTGAACTTCGGGTTCCTCTCGGCGGCGCGGGTGCGGCGCTGGCTGCACGACGGCGCGTTCGACGTGGTCCACATCCACGAGCCGACCTCGCCCTCCCTCGGCCTGCTCACCTGCTGGGCGGCGCAGGGGCCCATCGTGGCCACCTTCCACACGTCCAACCCGCGCTCGCGCGCCATGATCGCCGCGTACGCGATCCTCCAGGCCGCGCTGGAGAAGATCAGCGCCCGGATCGCGGTGAGCGAGTACGCGCGCCGCACCCTCGTCGAGCACCTGGGCGGCGACGCGGTGGTCATCCCCAACGGCGTGGACGTGGACTTCTTCGCCAAGGCCGAGCCCAAGCCCGAGTGGCAGGGCGGCACGATCGGCTTCATAGGGCGCATCGACGAGCCCCGCAAGGGACTGCCGGTGCTGATGCGGGCGCTGCCGAGGATCCTGGCCGCCCGGCCGGAGGCGCGGCTGTTGATCGCGGGCCGGGGTGACGAGGAGGCGGCCGTCGAGGAGCTGCCCGAGGAGCTGCGCTCGCGCGTGGAGTTCCTCGGCATGATCAGCGACGAGGACAAGGCCCGCTTCCTGCGCAGCGTCGACCTGTACGTGGCACCCAACACCGGCGGCGAGAGCTTCGGCATCATCCTGGTCGAGGCCATGTCGGCCGGTGCCCCGGTCCTCGCCTCCGACCTGGACGCCTTCGTGCAGGTCCTCGACCAGGGGCGGGCGGGCGAGGTCTTCGCCAACGAGGACGCCGACGCCCTCGCCACCGCCGCCGTCCGTCTCCTGGGCGACCCGGACCGCCGGGCCGAACTCAGCGAACGCGGCAGCACCCATGTCCGCCGCTTCGACTGGTCCACCGTCGGCGCGGACATCCTCTCGGTCTACGAGACGGTCACCGCGGGCGCGGCTGCGGTCGCCACGGACGAACGTCCGGGCCTGCGCTCCCGCTTCGGACTGGCGGCCCGGGACTGACCGGCGGACAGGGCGCCGCCCGGGGCCGGTAGCCTTCCGGCGTGACAGCAACGCTCATCTGGATTCTCGTCGCGCTCGTGGCCATCGGCGTCTATCTGAGCTGGACGGCCGGACGGCTGGACCGGCTGCACGTGCGGATGGACGCCGCACGTGCCGCGCTCGACGCGCAGTTGCTGCGCCGTGCCTCCGTGGCGCAGGAGCTGGCCACCTCCGGGGTGCTGGACCCGGCCGCCTCCATCGTGCTCTACGAGGCCGCGCACGCGGCCCGGCAGGCCGAGGAGGAGCAGCGCGAGGTCCTGGAGAGCGAGCTGAGCCAGGCACTGCGCGTCGTGTTCGAGGACGCGGGCCAGGTGGAGGCCGTACGGGCCGCCCCGGGCGGCGAGGAGGCGGCCCGGGAGCTGGCCGAGGCGGTGCGCCGGGTGCCGATGGCCCGCCGTTTCCACAACGACGCGGTCGGCGCCGCGCGCAGGCTCCGCGAGCACCGCAAGGTGCGCTGGTTCCGCCTCGCCGGTCACGCGCCGTTCCCGCTCGCCTTCGAGATGGACGACGAGCCGCCCGCCGCCCTGATCGAGCGCGCGGCCTGAGCGGACCGCGCAAAACGATCCACCGGTTCCCCATTGGCCCTTGTCGTGACCTGCGGGGTTCACGTTTCCTCGACGGTGCAGCAATCCCCTTCGCCATCAGTGAGGTCACCCCGTGTCCACCATCGACAACCAGGCTCCCGAGACCGGTACCGCCCGTGTGAAGCGCGGCATGGCCGAGCAGCTCAAGGGCGGCGTCATCATGGACGTCGTCACCCCGGAGCAGGCGAAGATCGCCGAGGACGCGGGCGCCGTCGCCGTCATGGCCCTGGAGCGGGTCCCGGCCGACATCCGCAAGGACGGCGGCGTGGCCCGTATGTCCGACCCGGACATGATCGAGGGCATCATCGACGCCGTCTCGATCCCGGTCATGGCCAAGTCCCGCATCGGCCACTTCGTCGAGGCCCAGGTCCTGCAGTCCCTCGGCGTCGACTACATCGACGAGTCCGAGGTCCTCACCCCGGCCGACGAGGTCAACCACTCCGACAAGTGGGCCTTCACGACCCCCTTCGTCTGCGGTGCCACCAACCTCGGTGAGGCCCTGCGCCGCATCGCCGAGGGCGCGGCCATGATCCGCTCCAAGGGGGAGGCCGGCACCGGCAACGTCGTCGAGGCTGTCCGCCACCTGCGCCAGATCAAGAACGAGATCGCGCGCCTGCGGGGCTACGACAACAACGAGCTGTACGCCGCCGCCAAGGATCTGCGTGCCCCGTACGAGCTGGTCAAGGAGGTCGCCGAGCTGGGCAAGCTCCCGGTGGTCCTCTTCTCCGCCGGTGGCGTCGCCACCCCGGCCGACGCCGCCCTGATGCGTCAGCTCGGCGCCGAGGGTGTCTTCGTCGGCTCCGGCATCTTCAAGTCCGGCGACCCGGCCAAGCGCGCCGCCGCCATCGTGAAGGCCACCACCTTCTACGACGACCCGAAGATCATCGCGGACGCCTCCCGCAACCTCGGCGAGGCCATGGTCGGCATCAACTGCGACACCCTCCCCGAGACCGAGCGCTACGCGAACCGCGGCTGGTAAGGCACGACACCATGAGCACCCCCGTCATCGGCGTCCTGGCCCTCCAGGGCGACGTACGGGAGCACCTGATCGCCCTGGCCGCGGCGGACGCCGTGGCCAGGCCCGTCAGGCGCCCCGAAGAACTCGCCGAGGTGGACGGCCTGGTCCTCCCCGGCGGCGAGTCCACCACCATCTCCAAACTGGCCGTCCTGTTCGGCCTGATGGAGCCCCTCCGCGCGCGCGTGCGCGCCGGAATGCCCGTCTACGGCACCTGCGCCGGGCTCATCCTGCTCGCCGAGAAGATCCTCGACCCGCGCTCGGGCCAGGAGACGATCGGCGGCATCGACATGATCGTGCGCCGCAACGCCTTCGGCCGCCAGAACGAGTCGTTCGAGGCAGCGGTCGACGTCCAGGGCGTACCGGGCGATCCTGTGGAGGGTGTCTTCATCCGCGCCCCCTGGGTCGAGTCCGTCGGCGCGGACGTCGAGGTGCTCGCGGAGCACGACGGCCACATCGTCGCCGTTCGCCAGGGCAGCGCGCTCGCCACCTCGTTCCACCCGGAGCTGACCGGTGACCATCGGGTCCACGCGCTCTTCGTCGACATGGTCCGCGCGAACCGGACGCCGGAGTCCTTGTAGGATCTGCGGCGGTACCCCTCAGGCTCTCCCAGCGCCGGGGGAGTCCGATCAGGATTGGGTTACGCGAAGGAGACAGGCAGATGTCCGGCCACTCTAAATGGGCTACGACGAAGCACAAGAAGGCCGTGATCGACGCCAAGCGCGGCAAGCTCTTCGCGAAGCTCATCAAGAACATCGAGGTCGCGGCCCGCATGGGCGGCGTCGACATCGAGGGCAACCCGACGCTGTACGACGCCATCCAGAAGGCGAAGAAGCAGTCGGTCCCGAACAAGAACATCGACTCCGCGGTCAAGCGCGGCGGCGGCCTCGAGGCCGGCGGCGCCGACTACGAGACGATCATGTACGAGGGCTACGGCCCCAACGGTGTCGCGGTGCTCATCGAGTGCCTCACCGACAACCGCAACCGCGCCGCCTCCGACGTGCGTGTCGCCATGACCCGCAACGGCGGCAACATGGCCGACCCGGGCTCCGTGTCGTACATGTTCAGCCGCAAGGGCGTCATCATCGTCCCCAAGGGCGAGCTGAGCGAGGACGACGTGCTCGGCGCCGTCCTGGACGCCGGTGCCGAGGAGGTCAACGACCTCGGTGAGACCTTCGAGGTCATCAGCGAGGCCACCGACCTGGTCGCGGTCCGCACCGCGCTCCAGGAGGCGGGCATCGACTACGACTCCGCCGACTCCAGCTTCGTGCCGTCCGTCCAGGTCGAGCTGGACGAGGAGGGCGCCAGGAAGATCTTCAAGCTGATCGACGCGCTCGAGGACAGCGACGACGTGCAGAACGTCTTCGCCAACTTCGACGTCAGCGACGAGGTCATGGAGAAGGTCGACGCGTGAGCCGCCGGCGCCGCGGCAGTGCTGCGGCGCCGACGTTCCCGTCGCGCAGAACGGCCCGCCGGACCAACTGGTCCGGCGGGCCGTTCTCGCACACGGCGCTGGATCAGCCGTCGATGCTCTTGACCGAGCCGGTGTGCTTCAGGTGGCCCTTGCCGTCGGCCTTGACGGAGTCCGCGAGCATGTCCTCGAACTGACCGTCCTTCCACCAGATGTTGATGGTGGCGGTGTGGCTGCAGATGTTGTGGTAGTACACGGTCGTGGTCGAGATACCGTCGCTGTAGGACCAGTTGAAGCAGCCGCTGCGGCCGCTGTGGTCGGATGCGGCCGACATCTGGGCGGCCTGTGCGGGCGTCGCGACGGCAAGGCCCGCCAGCAGGACGGACGTGGCGACGGCGGTCTTCAGTATGGCGCGCACGAAATTTCCCCGATTTCTGTGTGACGCGATGGTGATGAAAGTTCGGCCTGTTACAGATGGTGGTCGAGTGGCCGACAGTGGGTGAACGTATAGCGATCAAGTGGGTGCGGCAATCGGTAATGGCCGTCGCGCGCCCAAGTCCTGACGAATCATCAGGATTTTCCTGGACGGCCGGACCGTTTTCTTTGCCTCTCCTTTGATCGTTCCGTGGCCGATGACGCGTTGTCGGTGGCGCCGGATAGCCTGGCGCGGCAGGTACGGCCCAGGTCGTGCGGGCCGGACGGCCAGGGCACGGGCAGATGGAAGGAGCGAGGACTACTCGGATGCGCGTACTCGGTGTGGACCCAGGGCTGACCCGGTGCGGCGTCGGCGTCGTCGAGGGCGTGCCCGGACGGCCGCTGACGATGCTCGGTGTCGGTGTCGTCCGTACGCCGGCGGACGCCGAGCTGAGCCACCGTCTCCTCGCCGTCGAGCAGGGCATCGAGCAGTGGCTGGACGAGCACCGGCCGGAGTTCGTCGCCGTGGAGCGCGTCTTCGCCCAGCACAATGTCCGCACCGTCATGGGCACCGCCCAGGCCAGCGCCGTCGCCATGCTGTGCGCCGCCCGGCGCGGCATCCCCGTCGCCCTGCACACCCCCAGCGAGGTCAAGGCCGCCGTCACCGGCAGCGGCCGGGCCGACAAGGCCCAGGTCGGCGCCATGGTCACCCGCCTGCTGCGGCTCGGCGCGCCGCCCAAGCCCGCCGACGCGGCCGACGCCCTCGCCCTCGCCATCTGCCACATCTGGCGGGCCCCCGCGCAGAACCGGCTCCAGCAGGCCGTGGCCCAGCACCAGGCCCACGCGGCCAAGGCCGCCAACGCAGCAGACGGAGCCCACGCGGCTCACGCAACGAAAGGCCGAACGGCATGATCGCCTTCGTCAGCGGCACCATCGCCGCGCTCGCCCCCGACACGGCGGTCGTCGAGGTCGGCGGGGTCGGCATGGCCCTGCAGTGCACCCCGGACACCCTGGCGAAACTGCGCCTCGGCGAGGCCGCCAAGCTGCACACCTCCCTGGTCGTGCGCGAGGACTCCCTCACCCTGTACGGCTTCGCCGACGACGACGAGCGCCAGGTCTTCGAGCTGCTCCAGACCGCGAGCGGCGTCGGCCCCCGCCTCGCCCAGGCGATGCTCGCCGTGCACACCCCGGACGCGCTGCGCCGCGCGGTCGCCTCCAACGACGAGAAGGCCCTCATCGCCGTTCCGGGCATCGGCAAGAAGGGCGCGCAGAAGCTGCTGCTCGAACTGAAGGACCGGCTCGGCGCGCCCACCGGAGTCGCCGCCACCCGCGCCCCGGCCGCCCAGGGCTGGCGCGACCAGCTGCACACGGCCCTGGTCGGACTCGGCTACGCCCCCCGCGAGGCCGACGAGGCCGTGTCCGCCGTGGCGCCCGAAGCCGAGGCCGCCGAGGGCACCCCGCAGGTGGGCCAGCTCCTGAAGTCCGCCCTCCAGACCCTCAACCGCGCCCGCTGACCCGCGCCACCTCGCAAGGAGTACCTGAGTGAACCGGGACGACCCGATCGACAGCCCCGCCGAGGACCGGCTGGTGGGCTCCGTCGCCGACCGGGAGGACCAGGCCGTCGAGGCCGCCCTGCGCCCCAAGGACCTCGGCGAGTTCATCGGCCAGGAGAAGGTCCGCGAACAGCTCGACCTGGTGCTGCGCGCCGCCCGCGCGCGCGGTGCCACCGCCGACCACGTCCTGCTCTCCGGCGCGCCCGGCCTCGGCAAGACCACCCTGTCGATGATCATCGCGGCCGAGATGGGCGCCCCCATCCGCATCACCTCCGGCCCCGCCATCCAGCACGCGGGCGACCTCGCCGCGATCCTCTCCTCCCTCCAGGAGGGCGAGGTCCTCTTCCTCGACGAGATCCACCGCATGTCCCGGCCCGCCGAGGAGATGCTGTACATGGCGATGGAGGACTTCCGCGTCGACGTGATCGTCGGCAAGGGCCCCGGCGCCACCGCCATCCCGCTGGAGCTCCCGCCGTTCACCCTGGTCGGCGCCACCACCCGCGCGGGCCTGCTGCCGCCCCCCTTGCGTGACCGCTTCGGCTTCACCGCGCACATGGAGTTCTACGAGCCGCACGAGCTGGAACGCGTCGTGCACCGCTCGGCGAGCCTGCTCGACGTCGGCATGGAGGGGCAGGGCGCCGCCGAGATCGCGGGCCGTTCCCGGGGCACGCCCCGTATCGCCAACCGGCTGCTGCGCCGCGTCCGCGACTACGCGCAGGTCAAGGCGGACGGCCGGATCACCCGCGAGATCGCGGCCGCCGCCCTCGCCGTCTACGAGGTGGACGCGCGCGGTCTCGACCGCCTTGACCGGGCCGTGCTGGAGGCGCTGCTCAAGCTGTTCGGCGGCGGACCGGTCGGACTGTCCACGCTCGCGGTCGCGGTGGGGGAGGAGCGTGAGACGGTGGAAGAGGTCGCCGAGCCCTTCCTCGTACGCGAGGGACTGCTCGCCCGCACCCCGCGCGGCCGCGTCGCCACCCCGGCGGCCTGGGCCCACCTCGGACTGACCCCGCCACGCCCGGCGGGCACGGGAAACGGACAACAGGACCTGTTCGGGACGTGACGGCGGGGGCATTGGCGACGGAAGGAACCCAGGTGCCATGCTGAGCGTTGTTCCATGCACGCGGACTCGCCTAGACTCCGCCGATGCCGCCCTTGTGGGCGGCGCCGACCAGCCCCCTCCACCAGGCCGCTCACCGCGCGGTCGCGCGAAGGAAAATTCCGTCTCGTGAATATCTACACCCTTCTTCCCTTCATCGTGCTCATCGCGGCCATGTTCCTGATGACGCGCTCGGCCAAGAAGAAGCAGCAGCAGGCCAGCCAGATGCGCAACGAGATGCAGCCCGGTTCGGGCGTGCGCACCATCGGGGGGATGTACGCGACGGTCAAGGAGGTCACCGAGGACACGGTCCTCCTCGACGCCGCTCCCGGCGTCGAGCTGGTCTTCGCCAAGAACGCGATCGGCGCCGTCCTCACCGATGACGAGTACAACCGCATCGTGCACGGCATCGAGCACGACCTGAAGTCCGACGCGGACGTCGTCCCGGACGACGCCTCCTCCCTCACCGCCGACGCCGCCCCGGCCGCCGACGCCGACGACAAGCCCGTCGACCTCGGCAAGAAGGACGCCGCCGAGGACGCCCCGGCCGCCGAGGCCGAGGACGCCAAGACCGGTGAGGAGACCGAGGCCGCCGACGTCAAGGACGCCGCCGAGGCCACGGCGGGCGACGCGCCGAAGAAGACCGACGGCGAGTCCGACGCGAAGTAGGCGTCTCACGGGGCGGTCCGGCCCGGCCCGACAGCCGCCGGACACGCCCCGATCGCCTCTGTTTCCCGCACGGAATCCCGACACCATGTCATGGCCGGCCGGCGCCGACGGCGACCGGAGCGGCCCGAGAGGGAGTACGAGAAGGTGGCAGCACCTAAGAAGGGCCGGAGTGCGAGCGCTCAGAGCAAGCCAGGGCGCTCACTGGTCCTCATCCTGATCGCCATCGTGGCGCTCACCGGGGGGATGTTCGCCTCCGGACACACCACTCCGCGTCTCGGCATCGACCTTGCCGGCGGTACGAGCATCACGCTCAAGGCGAAGGCCGACCAGGGGTCGGCGATCAACAAGGCCAACATGGACACCGCGGTCGACATCATGAACCGCCGTGTCAATGGTCTGGGTGTCTCCGAGACCGAGGTGCAGACCCAGGGGACCGACCACATCATCGTCAACATCCCCAAGGGCACCAACTCCAAGGAGGCCCAGGACCAGGTCGGCACCACCGCCAAGCTGTACTTCCGCCCGGTCCTCGCGTCCGAGCCCAGCGGTGCCGCCGCCACGCCCAACCCCTCGCCGAGCGCCTCCTCCAAGGGCGGCACCTCGCCGAGCCCGTCGGGCAGCGCCGCCGGTGACCAGAAGGCGTCCGCCACCACGCCCTCTCCCACCTCCACCACCCAGGGCCGCCCCGTCAGCGGCGCCCTGAAGGCCGACGCGACGCCGTCGTCCTCCGCCTCTCCCAAGGCGTCCTCCACGCCCACCGCCTCCGCGAACCCGTCCGCGAGCGCCGCCGCCGGCAAGCTCCAGGCGCAGTACGCGGCGCTGGACTGCGCCAAGCCCGCCCAGCGCGCCAAGGCGAGCCAGAACAGCAAGCCCGGCGACACCATCGTGGCCTGCGGCCAGGTCGGCAAGGCCTGGTACAAGTACGTGCTCGGCCCGGCCGGCGTCGACGGCACCGAGGTCAAGAAGGCCCAGGCGGTCTTCGACACCCAGGGTGCCTCCGGCTGGCAGGTCCAGATGAACTTCACCTCCACCGGAGCCAAGAAGTTCGCCGACGTCACCGGTCAGCTGGCCAAGAACCCGGACCCGCAGAACCAGTTCGGCATCGTCCTCGACGGCGAAGTGGTCTCCAGCCCGTACGTGCGCACCGCCATCACCGGCGGCCAGGCGGAGATCTCCGGCAGCTTCACGCAGCAGGAGGCCCAGAGCCTCGCGAACATGCTGTCCTACGGCGCGCTCCCGCTCTCCTTCCAGAAGGAGACCGTCACCACGGTGACCGCCGCGCTCGGCGGCGAGCAGCTGCACGCCGGTCTGCTCGCGGGTGCCATCGGCCTCGCCCTGGTCGTGCTCTACCTGGTGATCTACTACCGCGGTCTGTCGCTCGTCGCCATGGCCTCGCTGCTGGTCTCCGCGATCCTCACCTACGTGATCATGACCCTGCTCGGTCCGGGCATCCACTTCGCGCTGAACCTGCCCGCGGTCTGTGGCGCCATCGTGGCGATCGGTATCACCGCGGACTCGTTCATCGTCTATTTCGAACGCATCCGGGACGAGATCCGCGAGGGCCGCACGCTGCGTCCCGCCGTCGAGCGGGGCTGGCCGCGCGCCCGGCGCACCATCCTCGTCTCCGACTTCGTGTCCTTCCTCGCCGCCGCGGTGCTGTTCATCGTGACCGTCGGCAAGGTGCAGGGCTTCGCGTTCACGCTCGGTCTGACCACCGTGCTCGACGTGGTCGTGGTCTTCTTCTTCACCAAGCCGCTCATGACCCTCCTGGCGCGCCGCAAGTTCTTCGCGGACGGCCACAAGTGGTCCGGGCTCGACCCGAAGAGCCTGGGTGCCAAGCCGCCGCTGCGCCGCACCCGCCGTCAGTCCGGTCCTGCCGCCGGTTCCGTCGACTTCCAGGAGGCGTGAGCGATGTCGAAGCTCGGTAACCTCGGCGCCCGGCTGCACCGCGGTGAAGTCAGTTACGACTTCATCGGCAAGCGCAAGATCTGGTACGGCGTCTCCATCCTGATCACCATCACGGCCATCGTCGGCCTGGTGGTGCGCGGCCTGAACATGGGCATCGACTTCCAGGGCGGCGCGGTCTTCACCACGCCGGCCAAGATGAGCACCTCGGTCAGCCAGGCCGAGGGATACGCCCACGAGGCCTCCGGCCACGAAGCGGTCGTGCAGAAGCTCGGCAACGGCAGCCTGCGCATCCAGATCGCCGGTATCGACACCGGCAAGGCCGACGACATCAAGGAGACCCTGGCCAAGGATCTCAAGATCGACCCGGAGTCGCTCGCCGCCGACCTCGTCGGCCCGAGCTGGGGTGAGCAGATCGCCAACAAGGCCTGGGAGGGCCTGGCGATCTTCATGGTGCTCGTGGTGATCTACCTGGCCATCGCCTTCGAGTGGCGCATGGCGGTGGCGGCCCTGGTCGCCCTGATCCACGACATCACGATCACCGTCGGCATCTACGCCCTCGTCGGCTTCGAGGTCACGCCCGGTACGGTCATCGGTCTGCTGACCATCCTCGGTTACTCGCTCTACGACACGGTCGTCGTCTTCGACAGCCTCAAGGAGCAGACCAAGGACATCACCAAGCAGACCCGCTTCACCTACAGCGACATCGCCAACCAGTCGATCAACGGCACCCTGGTGCGCTCGATCAACACCACGGTGGTCGCCCTGCTGCCGGTCGCGGGTCTGCTCTTCATCGGCGGCGGCTTCCTCGGCGCCGGAACGCTCAACGACATCTCGCTCTCGCTGTTCGTCGGCCTCGCGGCCGGCGCGTACTCCTCGATCTTCATCGCCACCCCGCTCGTCGCCGATCTCAAGGAGCGCGAGCCCGCGATGAAGGCCCTGCGCAAGCGGGTCCTGGCCAAGCGCGCGCAGGCCGCGGCCGGGGAGAATTCCGGGGAGCAGGGTTCCACGGGTGATACTTACGATGCGGCGCCCGCTGTGGTGGGCCCGCGCGACCAGCCCGTGGCACGCAACCGAGGCCGCGGCCGACCCTCTGGAAAGCGCCGATGACCGACATCCAGGAGCTGCTGCTCAGCCGAATCCGTGACGTCGCGGACTACCCGGAGCCGGGAGTGATGTTCAAGGACATCACCCCGCTCCTGGCGGACCCGGCGGCGTTCACGGCCCTGACCGACACGCTGGCCGAGATCGCCACGAACACCCGGGCGACCAAGGTCGTCGGCCTGGAGGCCCGCGGCTTCATCCTCGGAGCGCCCGTCGCCGTCCGCGCGGGCCTCGGCTTCATCCCCGTCCGCAAGGCGGGCAAGCTGCCCGGCGCGACCCTGCGCCAGGCCTACGACCTGGAGTACGGGTCGGCGGAGATCGAGGTGCACGCCGAGGACCTCACCCCGGACGACCGCGTGCTGATCGTGGACGACGTCCTCGCCACCGGCGGCACCGCCGAGGCCGCGGCCCAGCTCATCGAGCGGGCCGGTGCCCAGGTCGCGGGCCTCGCGGTCCTCATGGAGCTCGGCTTCCTCGGCGGCCGCGCCCGCCTGGAGCCCGCGCTCAAGGGCGCGCCCCTGGAGGCTCTGCTCCAGGTCTGACGCGTCCGGCCGACACGTTCGGCGGGAACGAAGCACAGCTCGGCCGTGGGCGGCACCGGATCACCGGTGCCGCCCACGGCCGTATCCTTTCGGCCACCAGGACGACAGTCCCCGGCCACCTCCGGAAATCCCCCCACGGACCCCACGCGTTCCATGGACGGAGCGTCCGCGCACCGGGCCGAAGGCGATGACAAGGCGCGGGATCGCTACCATGGGATCTCCGGAGCCTGTCCGGGCTACCCGGATCGCGCACGAGGAGTCCTCTTGCCAGACGAGGCCCAGCCACTGACCGCCGCCAAGCCCGAGTCCGCCTCGGCCCCGGCGGTGAAGCCCGCGCCCAACGCGTCCGACGCGAAGAACGACTCCCGCGGGACGGCGGCCCACGCCTCCTCCGCGCCCGTCGAGAAGACCGCCGACGCCTCCCGGCCGAAGCCGGCCGCGCCCGTCCGCGCCGCGGCCGGGCAGTCCGCGACCCGCTCCGGCTCCTCCAACCGCGTCCGCGCCCGCCTGGCCCGCCTCGGTGTGCAGCGCGCGAACCCCTACAACCCGGTCCTGGAGCCGCTGCTGCGGATAGTGCGCAGCAACGACCCCAAGATCGAGAACGCGACGCTCCGCCAGATCGAGCGCGCCTACCAGGTCGCCGAACGCTGGCACCGCGGCCAGAAGCGCAAGAGCGGCGACCCGTACATCACGCACCCGCTCGCCGTCACCACCATCCTGGCGGAGCTGGGCATGGACCCGGCCACGCTGATGGCGGGCCTGCTGCACGACACCGTCGAGGACACCGAGTACGGCCTGGACGACCTGCGCCGGGACTTCGGCGACGTGGTCGCGCTGCTCGTCGACGGCGTGACCAAGCTGGACAAGGTCAAGTTCGGCGAGGCGGCGCAGGCCGAGACCGTGCGCAAGATGGTCGTCGCCATGGCCAAGGACCCGCGCGTCCTGGTCATCAAGCTCGCCGACCGCCTGCACAACATGCGCACCATGCGCTATCTCAAGCGCGAGAAGCAGGAGAAGAAGGCGCGCGAGACCCTCGAGATCTACGCGCCCCTCGCCCACCGCCTGGGCATGAACACCATCAAGTGGGAGCTGGAGGACCTCGCCTTCGCGATCCTCTACCCCAAGATGTACGACGAGATCGTCCGTCTGGTGGCCGAACGCGCGCCCAAGCGCGACGAGTACCTGGCCATAGTGACCGACGAGGTCCAGTCCGACCTGCGCGCCGCCCGCATCAAGGCGACCGTCACCGGGCGCCCGAAGCACTACTACAGCGTGTACCAGAAGATGATCGTCCGCGGCCGTGACTTCGCGGAGATCTACGACCTGGTGGGCATCCGCGTCCTCGTGGAGACCGTCCGCGACTGCTACGCGGCCCTCGGCACCATCCACGCGCGATGGAACCCGGTCCCCGGCCGGTTCAAGGACTACATCGCGATGCCCAAGTTCAACATGTACCAGTCGCTGCACACGACGGTCATCGGGCCCAACGGCAAGCCGGTCGAACTCCAGATCCGCACGTTCGACATGCACCGCCGGGCCGAGTACGGCATCGCCGCGCACTGGAAGTACAAGCAGGAGGCCGTCGCCGGTGCCTCCAAGGTGCGCAGCGACGCGCCCAAGGCGTCCGGCAAGGGCAAGGACGACCACCTCAACGACATGGCGTGGCTCAGACAGCTCCTGGACTGGCAGAAGGAGACCGAGGACCCCGGCGAGTTCCTGGAGTCGCTGCGCTTCGACCTCTCGCGCAACGAGGTCTTCGTCTTCACGCCCAAGGGCGACGTCATAGCGCTCCCGGCCGGGGCCACCCCGGTCGACTTCGCCTACGCGGTGCACACCGAGGTCGGCCACCGCACCATAGGAGCGCGCGTCAACGGGCGCCTCGTACCGCTGGAGTCCACCCTGGACAACGGCGACCTGGTGGAGGTCTTCACCTCCAAGGCACCTGGCGCGGGCCCCTCGCGCGACTGGCTGGGCTTCGTCAAGTCGCCCCGCGCGCGCAACAAGATCCGCGCCTGGTTCTCCAAGGAGCGCCGCGACGAGGCGATCGAGCAGGGCAAGGACGCCATCGTCCGCGCCATGCGCAAGCAGAACCTGCCGATCCAGCGCATCCTCACCGGCGACTCGCTGGTCACGCTCGCGCACGAGATGCGCTACCCCGACATCTCCGCGCTGTACGCGGCGATCGGCGAGGGCCATGTCTCCGCGCAGAACGTGGTGCAGAAGCTGGTGCAGGCGCTCGGCGGCGAGGAGGCCGCGAGCGAGGAGATCGACGAGAGCGTCCCGCCCGCGCGCGGCCGCAGCCGCAAGCGCCGCTCCAGCTCCGACCCCGGTGTCGTGGTCAAGGGCGTGGACGACGTGTGGGTCAAGCTGGCCCGCTGCTGCACCCCCGTCCCCGGCGACCCGATCATCGGCTTCGTCACCCGGGGCAGCGGCGTCTCGGTGCACCGCAGCGACTGCGTCAACGTGGAGTCGCTCTCCCGCGAGCCCGAGCGCATCCTCGACGTCGAGTGGGCGCCCACCCAGTCCTCGGTCTTCCTGGTCGCCATCCAGGTCGAGGCGCTGGACCGCTCCCGGCTGCTCTCGGACGTCACCCGCGTCCTGTCCGACCAGCACGTCAACATCCTCTCGGCGGCCGTGCAGACCTCCCGCGACCGGGTGGCCACCTCGCGCTTCACCTTCGAGATGGGCGACCCCAAGCACCTCGGCCACGTCCTGAAGGCCGTGCGGGGCGTGGAGGGCGTCTACGACGTCTACCGGGTCACCTCGGCCCGCAACCGCACGTAGGACGGCCTGCGGGGCGGCACAGGCCGCCCCGCAGGCCCCGTGGGAACCCCGCGGGCCTCAGGGCACGCCGAAGGCCCCGTACGTCGCGTACGGGGCCTTCGGCGTGGTGGGCGGGGTATCAGCCGCCGAACTCGTGCAGGCCCTTCAGGGCCTGGTCCAGGAGCGCCTGGCGGCCCTCCAGCTCACGCTCCAGCTTCTCGGCGCGCGAGGTGTTGCCCTGGGCACGCGCCTGCTCGATCTGGCCGCGCAGCTTGTCCACGGCGGCCTGGAGCTGACCGGTCAGACCCTCGGCACGCGCACGCGCCTCCGGGTTGGTCCGGCGCCACTCGGCCTCCTCGGCCTCCTGGATGGCCCGCTCGACCGCGTGCATCCGGCCCTCGACCTTGGGACGCGCGTCCCGCGGTACGTGACCGATGGCCTCCCAGCGCTCGTTGATCGAGCGGAAGGCGGCCCGCGCGCTCTTCAGATCCCCGACCGGAAGGAGCTTCTCGGCCTCCTCGGCCAGCCCCTCCTTCAGCTTCAGGTTCTCGCCCTGCTCCGCGTCCCGCTCCGCGAACACCGAGCTGCGCGCGGCGAAGAACACGTCCTGGGCGCCGCGGAAGCGGTTCCACAACTCGTCCTCGTGCTCGCGCTGGGCGCGGCCCGCGGCCTTCCAGTCCGCCATCAGATCGCGGTAGCGGGCCGCCGTCGGACCCCAGTCCGTCGAAGCGGACAGCGCCTCGGCCTCGGCGACCAGCTGCTCCTTGATCCGGCGGGCGTCCTCGCGCTGCGCGTCCAGCTGCGCGAAGTGCGCCTTGCGCCGCTTGGAGAACGCCGACCGGGCGTGCGAGAAGCGGTGCCACAGCTCGTCGTCGGACTTGCGGTCGAGCCGGGGCAGCCCCTTCCAGGTGTCCACCAGCGCGCGCAGCCGCTCACCGGCCACCCGCCACTGGTCGGACCCGGCCAGCTGCTCCGCCTCCACGACCAGGTCCTCCTTGGCCTTGCGGGCCTCGTCGGACTGCTTGGCCCGCTGTGCCTTGCGCTCCTCGCGGCGCGACTCGACCGTCTTGACGAGCTTGTCGAGACGGGTCCGCAGCGCGTCCAGGTCGCCGACCGCGTGGTGCGCGTCCACCTGCTCGCGGATGTGACCGATCGCGGTCTGCGCGTCCTTCGCCGACAGATCGGTGGTCTGTACACGCTTTTCGAGGAGGCCGATCTCGACAACCAGGCCCTCGTACTTGCGCTCGAAGTAGGCAAGCGCCTCCTCGGGGGAGCCGGCCGCCCACGATCCGACGACCTGCTCGCCCTCGGCCGTACGCACGTACACGGTCCCCGTCTCGTCGACGCGGCCCCACGGGTCGCTGCTCACAGCGCCTCCTCCACATGATGCCCGCCAGGTGCCTCCCGGCCCCCGGGCATCGTCCACAGTTTCGTCACCGCCAACATAGGCGACCGGCGGGTGGCCTGTCCGCATCCAGCGCGAGCGAAATTGCGCAGATGACGACGCGGACCGCCACCACCGGAGGGTCAGGACTTGGCGACCGTGGCCTTGTCGATCACGACGGTCGCGTTCGGGGCGCCGTCGCCCTGGCCCGTGTTCTCGCCCGCCTTGGCGATCTTGTCGAGCACCTTCAGGCCCGCCGTGTCGATCGTGCCGAACGGGGTGTAGTCGGGCGGCAGCGGGCTGTCCTTGTAGACCAGGAAGAACTGGCTGCCGCCGGTGTGACGGCCCTGCTGGGTCTGGGCGTTGTACTGGTTGGCCATCGCCACCGTGCCCGCCGGGTAGACGTTGCCCTTCAGGCTCTTGTCCTTCAGGTTCTCGTCCGGGATCGTGTAGCCCGGACCGCCGCTGCCGGTGCCCGTCGGGTCGCCGCACTGCAGCACGTAGATCCCGTTGGTCGTCAGGCGGTGGCACTTCGTGTGGTCGAAGTAGCCCTTGTTCGCCAGGAAGTCGAACGAGTTCACCGTGTGCGGGGCCGCCGTGTTCAGCGCCACGTCGATGTCGCCGCAGGTGGTGGCCAGCTTCATCGTGTACTTGGCCGACGTGGCGATCGACATCGCCGGCTCCTTCTTCCACTGGAGCTTCTTCACCGCGCCCGCGGCGGGCTTCTCGCAGGGGTCCGGCGCCTTCTGGCTCGGGCTCGCGGACGGCGTGCTCTCGGAGCCCGCGTTGACCTTCTTGCTGTCGTCGCTCTTGAACGCCCCGGTCGTGTACAGCGCGGCACTGCCGATCACGACCACGCCGAGGACGGACGCGATCACGGCGTTGCGCGTCCTGGCCTTGTGCCGTGCGCTCGTGCGTCGCTGCTGCTGCCGCAAGAACTTCTCCCGGGCGAGCTGACGCCGCCGCTGCTCCTGGCTGACCACCGGGTTCTCTCCTCATGCGTGTCGTGTGCCGGCCGGTGCGCGCGGGTGCGCCGGGCCGACAGGCGCGTGTAGCCCCGTACCGTATATGGGTTCGCTGAGGAAACGGCAGCGCCGGTAGGCTCATGACCACGGGCCGACCGCCCGCGAGCCCTCCCGTATCGACACAAACGAAGGACGATCGTGCTCATTGCCGGGTTCCCCGCCGGGGCCTGGGGGACGAACTGTTACGTCGTCGCCCCCGCCGCCGGTGAGGAGTGCGTGATCATCGACCCGGGCCATCAGGCGGCCCAAGGAGTCGAGGAGACGCTCCGCAAGCATCGGCTGAAGCCCACCGCCGTCGTCCTCACCCACGGCCACATCGACCATGTGGCCTCGGTCGTCCCCGTGTGCGGAGCGCACGACGTGCCGGCCTGGATCCACCCCGACGACCGCTACATGCTCAGCGACCCCGAGAAGGCGCTCGGCCGGTCCATCGGTATGCCGCTCATGGGCGAGCTGACCGTGGGCGAGCCCGGCGACGTCCGGGAGCTGACCGACGGGGCGAAGCTGGACCTGGCCGGGATGGAGTTCTCCGTCGCGCACGCGCCGGGCCATACCAAGGGGTCGGTGACCTTCAGGATGCCCGGGAAGACCGACATTCCGCCGGTCTTCTTCTCCGGGGACCTGCTGTTCGCCGGCTCCATCGGACGCACCGACCTGCCGGGCGGCTCCATGGAGGACATGCTCGGGTCGCTGGCACGGGTGTGCCTGCCGCTCGACGACTCCACCGTGGTCCTGTCCGGCCACGGCCCCCAGACGACCATCGGCCAGGAACGCGCCACCAACCCCTATCTGCGGCAGGTGGCCGCCGGCCAGGGAGCCGACCAGGCTCCCCGACGAGGAATGTGACGAGAGAGCTTCTTTCCGTGAGCACCTTCAAGGCCCCCAAGGGCACGTACGACCTGATCCCGCCGCAGTCCGCCACGTACCTCGCCGTGCGCGAGGCCATCGCCGCCCCCCTGCGCAACTCCGGGTACGGCTACATCGAGACCCCCGGCTTCGAGAACGTCGAGCTGTTCGCGCGCGGTGTCGGCGAGTCCACCGACATCGTCACCAAGGAGATGTACGCCTTCGAGACCAAGGGCGGCGACCGGCTCGCCCTGCGCCCCGAGGGCACCGCGTCCGTGCTGCGCGCCGCCCTGGAGGCCAACCTGCACAAGGCGGGCAACCTCCCGGTCAAGCTCTGGTACTCCGGCTCGTACTACCGCTACGAGCGCCCCCAGAAGGGCCGCTACCGCCACTTCTCCCAGGTCGGCGCCGAGGCGATCGGTGCCGAGGACCCGGCGCTCGACGCCGAGCTGATCATCCTGGCCGACCAGGCGTACCGCTCGCTGGGCTTGCGGAACTTCCGCATCCTGCTGAACTCCCTGGGCGACAAGGAGTGCCGTCCCGTCTACCGGGCCGCGCTCCAGGACTTCCTGCGCGGCCTCGACCTCGACGAGGACACCCTGCGCCGCGCGGAGATCAACCCGCTGCGCGTCCTCGACGACAAGCGCGAGTCGGTCCAGAAGCAGCTCACCGGCGCCCCCCTGCTGCGCGACTACCTGTGCGACGCCTGCAAGGCGTACCACGAGGAGGTCCGCGAGCTCGTCCTCGCGGCGGGCGTCGCCTTCGAGGACGACCCCAAGCTGGTGCGCGGCCTGGACTACTACACCCGCACCACCTTCGAGTTCGTCCACGACGGCCTGGGCTCGCAGTCCGCGGTCGGCGGCGGCGGCCGCTACGACGGCCTCTCCGAGATGATCGGCGGCCCCGCGCTCCCCTCGGTCGGCTGGGCGCTCGGCGTGGACCGCACCGTCCTCGCCCTGGAGGCCGAGGGCGTGGAACTGGACATCCCGTCCTCGACCAGCGTCTACGCCGTACCCCTCGGCGAGGAGGCCCGGCGCCTGCTGTTCGCCAAGGTCACCGAGCTGCGCAAGGTCGGCGTCGCGGCCGACTTCTGCTACGGCGCCAAGGGCCTCAAGGCCGCCATGAAGGCCGCCAACCGCTCCGGCGCGCGCTACGCCCTGGTGCTGGGCGAGCGCGACCTCGCCGAGGGCGTCGTCCAGCTCAAGGACATGGAGACCGGCGAGCAGACGCCGATCGGCCTCACCGAGGTCGTGGCGGAACTGGAGTCCCGGCTCGGCTGAGCCGGTGGTCGTACGACGGGCCGGGCGGCACGATGCCGCCCGGCCCGTCACTCTTCGTTCTGCTGTGCCCCGCCGAATGCGGAACCGGCCGGAAACCCGCCCCTCCCGAGGGCCGAAGGTCCTTACTTATCCACAGCGAACGGTGCGCGGGTGCACCCGTGCGGCACAATGGCCCCTGCCCGAAGAAGGTCCCTTCTCAAGCAGACGGAACGGCGTGATGAGCAAGACGACAGTCACCGACCTCTCCACCGTGCCCGAGCCGGAGCACGCGGCCACCCCATCCGGAGCCGCCGGCGCCAGCCGCGCCCTGGCCGTGCTGCTGTTGATCACCGGTGCCGCGGGTCTGCTCGCCGCGTGGGTCATCACGATCGACAAGTTCAAGATCCTCGAGGCCAAGGTCGCGGGCAAGACCTTCACCCCCGGGTGCAGCCTCAACCCGGTGGTCTCCTGCGGCAGCGTCATGGAGAGCAAGCAGGCCGCCGCGTTCGGCTTCCCGAACCCGATGCTCGGCCTGGTCGCCTACGGCATCGTCATCTGCGTCGGTATGAGCCTGCTGGCCCGCGCCCGCTTCCCGCGCTGGTACTGGCTGACCTTCAACTTCGGCACCCTCTTCGGCGTGGCCTTCTGCTCCTGGCTCCAGTTCCAGTCCCTGTACCGGATCAACGCGCTGTGCCTGTGGTGCAGCCTGGCCTGGGTCGCCACCATCGTCATGTTCTGGTACGTGACGTCCTTCAACGTCCGCAACGGCTTCCTGCCGGGCGGCCGCGCCCTGAAGACCTTCTTCGGCGAGTTCACCTGGGTCCTGCCGGTCCTGCACATCGGCATCATCGGCATGCTGGTCCTGACCCGCTGGTGGACCTTCTGGACCAGCTGAGCGCCGGTCCGCCGGGCACCGGGCATGATCGTCCGGGCCCGGTTGTCAGTGGGGTGTCTTAGGGTTTCCACGTGGAAGCCGACCTGTTCACCGCCGCTGCCGAAGAGCGCCAGGAGAAGGACCCGACCAGTAGTCCTCTCGCCGTCCGGATGCGTCCGCGCACCCTGGACGAGGTGGTGGGCCAACGGCATCTGCTGAAGCCCGGCTCACCCCTGCGGCGCCTGGTCGAGGGCGGCGGCGGCCCGGCGGGACCCTCCTCGGTCGTGCTCTGGGGCCCGCCGGGCACCGGCAAGACCACCCTCGCGCACGTGGTGTCCCGGGCCACCGACAAGCGGTTCGTGGAGCTGAGCGCGATCAGCGCGGGTGTCAAGGAGGTCCGCGCGGTCATCGACGGCGCCCGCCGTGCCGCCGGGGGCTTCGGCAAGGAGACCGTCCTCTTCCTCGACGAGATCCACCGCTTCAGCAAGGCCCAGCAGGACTCCCTGCTCCCGGCCGTCGAGAACCGCTGGGTCACCCTGATCGCCGCCACCACCGAGAACCCCTACTTCTCGGTGATCTCCCCGCTGCTCTCCCGCTCTCTCCTCCTCACCCTCGAACCCCTCACCGACGACGACCTGCGCGGCCTGCTCCGCCGCACCCTCGCCGACGAGCGCGGTCTCGGGGACGCCCTCACGCTTCCCGAAGAGGCCGAGGGGCACCTGCTCCGCATCGCCGGCGGCGACGCCCGCCGGATCCTGACGGCCCTGGAGGCCGCGGCCGGCGCCGCTCTCGACAAGGCGGAGACGGAGATCACCCTCGAGACCCTGGAGGAGACCGTCGACCGCGCCGCCGTGAAGTACGACCGCGACGGCGACCAGCACTACGACGTGGCCAGCGCTCTCATCAAGTCCATCCGGGGCTCCGACGTGGACGCGGCGCTGCACTATCTGGCCCGGATGATCGAGGCCGGTGAGGACCCCCGCTTCATCGCCCGGCGCCTGATGATCTCCGCGAGCGAGGACATCGGCGTCGCCGATCCGAACGCGCTCCCCATAGCCGTCGCCGCCGCCCAGGCCGTCGCCATGATCGGCTTCCCCGAGGCCGCGCTCACCCTCAGCCACACCACCATCGCCCTCGCGCTGGCCCCCAAGTCCAACTCGGCGACCCGGGCGATCCAGGGAGCCATGGCCGACGTGCGCAAGGGCCTGGCCGGACCGGTCCCCTCCCACCTGCGGGACGGCCACTACAAGGGCGCCGAGAAACTCGGCCACGCCAAGGGCTACATCTACCCGCACGACCAGCCGAACGCGATCGCCGCCCAGCAGTACGCCCCGGACGCCCTCAAGGACCGCGAGTACTACACCCCGACGCGCAACGGCGCCGAGGCGCGGTACGCGGACGCCGTCGAGTGGACCAGGAAGCACCTCGGTCGCAAGCGGTCCTGAGCGCCCTGTAGACTGCCCCGAAGTGCTGAGTCCCGTGTCCGGCCCCTCGTAGAGGGAACCGGCTCACCAGAGCGGGACATCCAGCCGGAGACCCGGCCCCCGGGCGGGGTTCTCCAGGAGCGTCGCGCACCGTCGAAGGTGTCGCGGGCAGCCCACCACCCTCCGGCAGCAGCCGGAACCGGCCGGTGGGCCACTCGCGTGCTGCACGTATGTGCCCAGTTCGGGGAACGGCTGCCCGGCCCGTCCGCCAAGGACGGACAGGGTCTCCCCGGCTGCGGATGCGACCTCCCCTAACCCTGGTGAAGCCGTATTCGCACAGATAAAACGAGGTGTTTGGTTCATGGCGAACCAGTCCCGCCCCAAGGTCAAGAAGTCGCGTGCCCTCGGCATCGCGCTGACCCCGAAGGCCGTCAAGTACTTCGAGGCCCGCCCCTACCCGCCGGGCGAGCACGGCCGCGGCCGCAAGCAGAACTCGGACTACAAGGTCCGTCTGCTCGAGAAGCAGCGTCTGCGCGCGCAGTACGACGTGTCCGAGCGTCAGCTCGTCCGCGCCTACGAGCGTGCCGCCAAGGTCCAGGGCAAGACCGGTGAGGCCCTGATCATCGAGCTGGAGCGTCGTCTCGACGCCCTGGTCCTGCGTTCGGGCATCGCCCGCACGATCTACCAGGCCCGCCAGATGGTCGTCCACGGCCACATCCAGGTCAACGGCCAGAAGGTCGACAAGCCGTCCTTCCGTGTCCGTCCGGACGACGTCGTGCAGGTCCGCGACCGCTCCAAGGACAAGACGCTCTTCCAGGTCGCGCGTGAGGGTGGCTTCGCCGCCGACGGTGAGACCCCGCGTTACCTCCAGGTGAACCTCAAGGCCCTGGCGTTCCGCCTGGACCGCGAGCCGAACCGCAAGGAGATCCCGGTGATCTGCGACGAGCAGCTCGTCGTCGAGTACTACGCCCGCTGATCCCAGCCCCCGCGTAGGCACTCAAGCCCGCCGTCCCACCGCCCTTTTGGGCGGGTGGGGCGGCGGGTTCACGCGTTCCCGGGCCGCGTCCGCGGACCCGGTGCAGCGGGCCCGGGAAAGCGGCCGCGCAGCCCCGGCTAATCCGGTACAGAGCCCCGCCCCCGGCGCGATAGGCTCGGTGCACGACTTTTCCGATGCTCAGGCATGTTTTCAGGGAGCGGGTGCGCACAGTGTCCGGTGGAGAGGTGGCCGGAATCCTGGTGGCCGTCTTCTGGGCGATCCTGGTCTCCTTCCTCGCGGTAGCGCTGGCGAGGCTGGCCCAGACCCTCAAGGCGACGACCAAGCTCGTGGCGGACGTGACCGACCAGGCCGTCCCGCTGCTCGCCGACGCGTCCTCGGCCGTGCGGTCGGCACAGACCCAGATCGACCGGGTGGACGCGATCGCCTCGGACGTCCAGGAGGTCACCTCCAACGCGTCCGCGCTCTCCTCCACCGTCGCCTCCACCTTCGGCGGCCCGCTGGTCAAGGTCGCGGCCTTCGGCTACGGCGTCCGCCAGGCCCTCGGCGGCCGCAAGGAGGCCGCGCCCGCGAAGCAGTCGAAGCCGTCGAGGCGCACGGTGATCGTGGGCCGGACGGTCCCGGCCACCCGGCGGGGCAAGCGAAAGTAAGGACTGAGACCAGCGATGTTCCGCCGTACGTTCTGGTTCACCACGGGTGTCGCCGCCGGTGTGTGGGCCACCACCAAGGTCAACCGCAAGCTGAAGCAGCTGACCCCGGAGAACCTGGCCGCGACGGCGGCCAACAAGGCCCTGGAGACCGGTCAGCGGCTGAAGGACCGCGCGGTCGGCTTCGCGCTCGACGTCCGCGACAACATGGCGCAGCGGGAGAGCGAGCTGGAAGAGGCTCTTGGCATCCAGGAGCGCCCCGGCCTGCCCCCGGCCCGGCGGTACACCGCCATCGAGAACCACCGCGCCCCGAACAACCGCAGCACACTGAAGTACATCGAGAACACGACGTACTCGTACAACCGGAATGAGGACCACTGATGGAGTCGGCCGAGATTCGCCGCCGCTGGCTGAGCTTCTTCGAGGAGCGCGGGCACACCGTCGTCCCTTCGGCGTCGCTCATCGCGGACGACCCGACTCTGCTCCTCGTCCCCGCCGGCATGGTGCCCTTCAAGCCCTACTTCCTGGGTGAGGTCAAGCCGCCCTTCCCGCGCGCCACCAGCGTGCAGAAGTGCGTGCGCACGCCCGACATCGAAGAGGTCGGCAAGACCACCCGCCACGGCACCTTCTTCCAGATGTGCGGCAACTTCTCCTTCGGCGACTACTTCAAGGAAGGCGCCATCAAGTACGCCTGGGAGCTGCTCACCAGCCCCCAGGACAAGGGCGGTTACGGCCTCGACCCCGAGCGTCTGTGGATCACCGTCTACAAGGACGACGACGAGGCCGAGCGCATCTGGCACGAGGTCGTCGGCGTGCCCAAGGAGCGCATCCAGCGCCTGGGCATGAAGGACAACTACTGGTCCATGGGCGTCCCCGGCCCCTGCGGCCCCTGCTCCGAGATCAACTACGACCGCGGCCCCGAGTTCGGCGTCGAGGGCGGCCCCGCCGTCAACGACGAGCGGTACGTCGAGATCTGGAACCTCGTCTTCATGCAGTACGAGCGGGGCGAGGGCATCGGCAAGGACAACTTCGAGATCCTCGGGGACCTGCCGAGCCAGAACATCGACACGGGCCTCGGTCTTGAGCGCCTCGCCATGATTCTGCAGGGCGTGCAGAACATGTACGAGATCGACACCTCCATGGCCGTCATCAAGAAGGCCACCGAGCTGACCGGTGTCGAGTACGGCGCCGCCCAGCATTCCGACGTCTCGCTGCGCGTGGTCACCGACCACATGCGCACCTCCGTGATGCTCATCGGCGACGGCGTCACCCCGGGCAACGAGGGCCGCGGCTATGTGCTGCGCCGCATCATGCGCCGCGCCATCCGCAACATGCGTCTGCTCGGCGCCACCGGTCCGGTCGTCAAGCCGCTGATCGACACCGTGATCGAGATGATGGGCCAGCAGTACCCCGAGCTCATCACCGACCGCGAGCGCATCGAGAAGGTCGCCGTCGCCGAGGAGAACGCCTTCCTCAAGACGCTGAAGGCCGGCACCAACATCCTCGACACCGCGGTCACCGAGACCAAGGAGTCCGGCGGCACGGTCCTCTCCGGCGACAAGGCGTTCCTGCTCCACGACACCTGGGGCTTCCCGATCGACCTCACCCTCGAGATGGCCGCCGAACAGGGCCTCGCCGTGGACGAGGAGGGCTTCCGCCGCCTGATGAAGGAGCAGCGGGAGCGCGCCAAGGCCGACGCCCAGGCCAAGAAGACCGGCCACGCCGACATGGGCGCCTACCGCGAGATCGCGGACGCCGCCGGAGCCACCGACTTCATCGGCTACGCCGACACCGAGGGCGAGTCCACGATCGTCGGCATCCTGGTCGACGGCGTCTCCTCCCCGGCCGCCACCGAGGGCGACGAGGTCGAGATCGTCCTCGACCGCACCCCGTTCTACGCCGAGGGCGGCGGCCAGATCGGCGACACCGGCCGTATCAAGATCGACTCCGGTGCCGTCATCGAGATCCGCGACACCCAGAAGCCGGTCCCGGGCGTCTACGTCCACAAGGGCACCGTCCAGGTTGGCGAGGTCACCGTCGGCGCCAAGGCCCACGCCTCCGTGGACCGGCTGCGCCGCAAGGCCATCGCCCGCGCCCACTCGGCCACCCACCTGACCCACCAGGCGCTGCGCGACGCCCTCGGCCCGACGGCCGCCCAGGCCGGTTCCGAGAACCAGCCCGGCCGCTTCCGCTTCGACTTCGGCTCCCCGTCCGCCGTTCCCACGGCCGTGATGACCGACGTCGAGCAGAAGATCAACGAGGTGCTCTCCCGCGACCTCGACGTGCACGCCGAGGTCATGGGCATCGACGAGGCCAAGAAGCAGGGCGCCATCGCCGAGTTCGGCGAGAAGTACGGCGAGCGCGTGCGCGTCGTGACCATCGGCGACTTCTCCAAGGAGCTGTGCGGCGGCACCCACGTGCACAACACCGCCCAGCTGGGCCTGGTGAAGCTGCTCGGCGAGTCCTCCATCGGCTCCGGTGTGCGCCGTATCGAGGCCCTGGTCGGCGTGGACGCCTACAACTTCCTCGCCCGTGAGCACACGGTCGTCAACCAGCTCACCGAACTGCTCAAGGGCCGTTCGGAGGAGCTGCCGGAGAAGGTCTCCGCGATGCTCGGCAAGCTGAAGGACGCCGAGAAGGAGATCGAGAAGTTCCGCGCGGAGAAGGTCCTCCAGGCCGCCGCCGGTCTCGCCGAGTCCGCCAAGGACGTACGCGGGATCGCCCTGGTCACGGGCCAGGTCCCGGACGGCACCACGCCGGACGACCTGCGCAGGCTGGTCCTCGACGTGCGCGGGCGCATCCAGGGCGGCCGGGCCGCCGTCGTCGCCCTGTTCACCGTGAACAACGGCAAGCCGCTCACGGTCATCGCCACCAACGAGGCCGCCCGCGAGCGCGGTCTCAAGGCCGGCGAGCTGGTCCGTACGGCCGCCAAGACCCTCGGCGGCGGCGGTGGCGGCAAGCCGGACGTCGCCCAGGGCGGCGGTCAGAACCCGGCCGCCGTCGGCGAGGCCGTCGACGCGGTCGAGCGCCTCGTCGCCGACACGGCCAAGTAGGGCATCGCTCATGCGCAGAGGACGACGACTCGCCATCGACATCGGGGACGCCCGGATCGGGGTCGCCTCGTGCGACCCCGACGGGATCCTCGCCACTCCGGTGGAGACGGTGCCCGGCCGGGACGTACCGGCCGCGCACCGGCGCCTCAGGCAACTGGTCGAGGAGTACGAGCCGATCGAGGTCGTCGTCGGACTCCCTCGCTCCCTCAAGGGGGGCGAGGGCCCGGCCGCGGTCAAGGTGCGCGCGTTCACCCAGGAGCTGGCTCGGGGCATCAAGCCGGTGCCGGTACGTCTGGTGGACGAGCGGATGACCACGGTGACGGCCAGTCAGGGACTGCGCGCCTCCGGTGTGAAGTCCAAGAAGGGCCGCTCCGTGATCGACCAGGCGGCCGCCGTCATCATCCTTCAGCAGGCCCTGGAATCCGAACGGGTGTCAGGGCAGCCGCCGGGTGAGGGCGTCGAAGTGGTCATCTGATCGCGATACGGTAACGTTCCGCGCGATGCGGTGGTTTCGAACAGCGACCGCACAGCAAGAGGCGGAACGGCGCCGGTACGGGAGCCGAGCGACCGCCATGGCCTCGCGGCTCTAGGGGATCGATGACTGAGTATGGCCGGGGCCCAGGCTCCGAACCGTGGCATCCGGAGGACCCGTTGTACGGGGACGGCGGATGGGGAGGACAGCAGACCCACCCCGGTCAGTCCCCCTACGGCGGCCAGCCGCAGCAGCAGTACCCGCAGCAGCCGCAGGAGCAGTACGGCGACTGGTCCCAGGGACAGCAGCAGCCGGGCTATGGCGAGCAGTACCCGCAGCAGCCGCAGCACCCGCAGCACTACGACGGGCAGGGCGGGGCGCACTACGACCCCCAGTTCGATCCCCGGTTCGCCGGCCAGCAGCAACAGCACCCCCAGCAGCCGCAGCAGCCCCAGGGCGGCGGCTGGGACGCCACGGGCACCCACGGCCAGGCTCCCTACGCCGCCGACCCCGGTGACCCCTACGGACAGCAGCCCGTGGCGTACGGCGCCGAGCGGCCCGACCTCTACGGCACCGAGGACGCCTACCCGCCGCCCCAACCGCCCGGGCACCGCACCGCCGACCCGGAGTGGGAGCAGGAGCAGGAGGCGGAGGAGCACCCCCTGGCCGCCGGGAGCGGCGAGGACGACGACGCCGAGGACGAGCCCGCGGAGACCGGGCGCGCCGAGCGGCGCGGCAAGGGCCGCAAGCCCGTCAAGGACAAGAAGAAGCGCACCGGCTGCGCCCTCATGGTCGTCATCGTGGTCTTCGGCGGCGGCCTAGGCGGCGTCGGCTATCTCGGCTACACCTTCTACCAAAATCGTTTCGCCCCGCCCGCGGACTACGCGGGCAGCGGCAACGGCGAGACGGTCGTCGTGGAGATCCCGAAGGGCGCGGGCGGCGCCGACATCGGCCGCAAGCTCAAGGAGGCCGGAGTCGTCGAAAGCGTCGACGCCTTCGTCTCCGCCCAGATCGCCAACCCCCAGGGCAAGTCCCTCCAGGACGGCGTCTACACACTCCAGAAGCACATGTCGGCCGCCAGCGCGGTCGAACTGATGCTCAGCCCGAAGAGCCGGGCCAACCTCATCATTCCCGAGGGCAAGCGCAACGCCTGGGTCTACGCGGAGATCGACAAGCGTCTGAAGCTCCCCAACGGCACCACCGCGAACGTCGCGAAGAAGGACTGGAAGGACCTCGGGCTGCCCTCCTGGGCGAACGACAACAAGGAGATCAAGGACCCCCTGGAGGGCTTCCTCTACCCGTCCAGTTATCCGGTGGCCAAGGGCATGAAGCCCAAGGACGTCCTGAAGAAGATGGTCGACCAGGCCAACGAGCAGTACCAGCACTACGACCTCACCGGCAAGGCCCGGAGCCTGGGCCTCGACAGCCCGCTTCAGGTGCTCACGGTGGCGAGCCTGGTGCAGGTCGAGGGCAAGTACAAGCACGACTTCGACAAGGTCGCCCGTGTCGTCTACAACCGTCTCGAGCCGAACAACACGGAGACGGCGGGCCGGCTGGAGTTCGACTCCACCATCAACTACCTGAAGGCCCAGAGCACTCTGGACGTCGGCTCGGTCGCGGACCTGCGGAAGATCCACGATCCGTACAACACCTACGACATCAAGGGACTCCCGCCGGGCCCCATCAGCAACCCCGGCGCCGAAGCCATCGAGTCCGCGCTGAACCCGGCCGACGGCCCCTGGTACTACTTCGTCTCGATCAGCGAGAACGAGACGGTGTTCGCCGTCACCAACGAAGAGCACAACCGGAACGTCGAGCGCTACGAGAAGGCACGCAAGCAAGCGGGCCAGTGAGCTACGCGGGGCCGGTCTACGTGCGCGCGCCCGGCTCGTGCGTCCGGTTCTGGGGTCACTACGAAGAGATCGGCGTCTAATCGCACCGGATCCTCGATCCCTTCGCCCCGTCGGACTCTCCGACGGGGCGAAGTCGTGCACGGGAAGCTACGATCCGTCAAGACCGTCAGGCAGCTCAAGGACAAGTTCAATGACAGCTCGGGCAACTGAGGCCCGCCGAGCCGCTGTGCTCGGTTCACCGATCGCGCACTCTCTTTCTCCGGTGCTGCACCGCGCCGCGTACCAGGAGTTGGGCCTGGACGACTGGACCTACGACCGTTTCGACGTCGACGAGGAAGCCCTGCCGGGTTTCTTCGACGGGCTCGGCCCGGAGTGGGCTGGGCTGTCGTTGACCATGCCGCTGAAGCGGGCCGTCATTCCGTTGCTGGACGGGATCAGTGAGACGGCCGCTTCCGTGGATGCCGTGAACACGGTCGTGTTCACCGAGGACGGGCGTCGCGTGGGGGACAACACCGATATTCCCGGGATGGTCGCCGCGCTGCGTGAGCACGGGATCGAGGAGGTGGAGTCCGCCGCGATTCTCGGGGCGGGTGCCACCGCGTCCTCCGCGCTGGCCGCCCTGGCCCGGGTCTGCACCGGGGAGGTCACCGCGTATGTGCGCAGCGCCGCCCGGGCCGGCGAGATGCGGCAGTGGGGGGAGCGGCTCGATGTGGAGGTCCGTATCGCCGACTGGGCGGACGCGGCCGAGGCGCTGCACGCGCCCCTGGTGATCGCCACCACTCCGGCGGGCACCACCGACGCCCTCGCGACCGCCGTGCCCGAGCGGCCCGCCACGCTCTTCGACGTGCTCTACGACCCCTGGCCGACCGAGCTGGCCGCCCGCTGGTCCATGTTCGGCGGCGCCGTGGTCGGCGGCCTGGACCTGCTCGTCCACCAGGCCGTGCTCCAGGTCGAGGCCATGACCGGCCGCTCCCCGGCACCGCTGGAAGCCATGCGCCACGCGGGCGAACAGGCCCTCGCCGCCCGCTGAACACCCCCGCTCCCACGCCCCGCGCGGGTCCCGGCATCCGGACCGAGGACCGGATTCGTCCCCCGGCGTGGGAGGATCGGAGGTGGCAGACCGGAATCGCGCACCCGGTCGTGCCGCCGCCGTACGCGCGCATCTGTGTACGCGGCGCAGTACCGGGCGCGAACACTGAGGAGCACCGTTGAGCAGGCTGCGTTGGCTGACCGCGGGGGAGTCCCACGGCCCCGCACTCGTCGCGACGCTGGAGGGACTTCCCGCCGGCGTGCCGATCACCACCGAGATGGTGGCCGATCACCTGGCGCGGCGGCGGCTCGGCTATGGACGCGGCGCGCGGATGAAGTTCGAGCGCGACGAGGTCACCTTCCTGGGCGGTGTCCGGCACGGTCTGACGCTGGGCTCCCCGGTCGCGGTCATGGTGGGCAACACCGAGTGGCCGAAGTGGGAGCAGGTCATGGCGGCCGACCCGGTGGACGAGGAGGTCCTCGCGGGCCTGGCGCGCAACGCGCCGCTGACCCGTCCGCGCCCCGGCCACGCCGACCTCGCGGGCATGCAGAAGTACGGCTTCGACGAGGCCCGGCCGATCCTGGAGCGTGCCTCGGCGCGTGAGACGGCGGCGCGGGTCGCGCTGGGCGCGGTGGCGCGGTCGTACCTGAAGGAGACGGCCGGGATCGAGATCGTCTCCCACGTGGTCGAGCTGGCCTCGGCGAAGGCGCCGTACGGCGTCTACCCGACCCCGGCCGACGTGGAGCGGCTGGACGAGGACCCGGTGCGCTGCCTGGACGCGGACGCGTCGAAGGCGATGGTCGCGGAGATCGACCAGGCCCACAAGGACGGCGACACCCTCGGCGGTGTGGTCGAGGTGCTGGCCTACGGCGTCCCCGTCGGCCTCGGCTCGCACGTGCACTGGGACCGCAGGCTGGACGCCCGGCTGGCCGCCGCCCTCATGGGCATCCAGGCGATCAAGGGTGTCGAGGTCGGCGACGGCTTCGACCTGGCGCGGGTGCCGGGTTCGAAGGCGCACGACGAGATCGTCCGGACCGAGGACGGCATCCGCCGGGTCACCGGCCGCTCCGGCGGCACCGAGGGTGGTCTCACCACCGGTGAGCTGCTGCGGGTGCGCGCCGCGATGAAGCCGATCGCGACCGTGCCGCGCGCGCTGCGGACGGTGGACGTCGCCACGGGCGAGGCCACGCAGGCGCACCACCAGCGCTCGGACGTGTGCGCGGTCCCGGCGGCGGGCATCGTGGCGGAGGCCATGGTGGCGCTGGTCCTCGCGGACGCGGTGGCGGAGAAGTTCGGCGGCGACAGCGTGGCCGAGACCCGTCGCAACGTGCGGTCGTACCTCGACAACCTGACGATCGGATGAGCGGCGTGCCGGTCGTGGTCCTGGTCGGCCCGATGGGCGTGGGCAAGTCCACCGTCGGGCGGCTGCTGGCCGAGCGGCTGGACGCGGCCTTCCGGGACACCGACGACGACATCGTGACCGAGCAGGGCCGCGAGATCGCGGACATCTTCGTGGACGACGGCGAGGAGACCTTCCGCGCGCTGGAGAAGCGCGCGGTGGCCGCCGCCGTCGCCGGGCACGAGGGTGTCCTCGCCCTGGGCGGCGGCGCGGTCCTGGACGCGGACACGCGGGCGCTGCTGGCCGGGCAGCGGGTCGTCTACCTCTCGATGGACGTCGAGGAGGCGGTGCGCCGCACCGGTCTGAACGCGGCGCGCCCGCTGCTCGCGGTCAACCCGCGCAAGCAGTGGCGGGAGCTGATGGGAGCCCGCCGCCATCTGTACGAGGAGGTCGCCACGGTGGTCGTGGCGACGGACGGGCGCGGCCCCGACGAGGTCGCCCAGGCCGTCCTGGACGCACTGGAGTTGAAAGAAGCATGAGCGAGGCAGTCACCCGCGTCCAGGTCGCCGGCACGGCCGGCACCGACCCCTACGAGGTCCTGGTCGGACGCCAACTCCTCGGTGAGCTGGGCGGGTTGATCGGTCCCAAGGCCAAGCGGGTCGCGGTGATCCACCCCGAGGCGCTCGCCGAGACCGGGGACGCGCTGCGCGCCGACCTGGCCGGGCAGGGCTTCGAGGCCGTCGCCATCCAGGTGCCCAACGCCGAGGAGGCCAAGACCGCCGAGGTCGCCGCCTACTGCTGGAAGGCGCTCGGCCAGTCCGGGTTCACCCGCTCCGACGTCATCGTGGGCGTCGGCGGCGGCGCCACCACCGACCTGGCCGGATTCGTCGCCGCGACCTGGCTGCGCGGGGTGCGCTGGATCGCCATCCCCACCACCGTGCTCGCCATGGTGGACGCGGCGGTCGGCGGCAAGACCGGCATCAACACCGCCGAGGGCAAGAACCTCGTCGGCGCCTTCCACCCCCCGGCCGGTGTGCTGTGCGACCTGGCCGCGCTGGACTCCCTCCCGGTCCACGACTACGTCTCCGGTCTGGCGGAGGTCATCAAGGCCGGTTTCATCGCCGACCCGGTGATCCTCGACCTGATCGAGTCCGACCCCGAGGCCGCGCGTACCCCGGCGGGTCCGCACACCGCCGAGCTGATCGAGCGCTCGATCCGGGTCAAGGCCGACGTGGTCTCCTCCGACCTCAAGGAGGAGGGGCGCCGGGAGATCCTCAACTACGGGCACACCCTCGGCCACGCCATCGAGAAGAACGAGCGGTACAAGTGGCGGCACGGCGCGGCCGTCGCCGTCGGCATGCACTTCGCCGCCGAACTCGGCCGCCTGGCGGGCCGGTTGGACGACGCCACCGCCGACCGCCACCGCGCGGTCCTGGAGTCCGTCGGCCTGCCGCTGCACTACCGCTACGACCAGTGGCCCAAGCTGGTGGAGGCGATGAAGGTCGACAAGAAGTCCCGCGGCGACCTGCTCCGCTTCATCGTCCTGGACGGTCTCGGCCGCCCCACCGTCCTGGAGGGCCCGGACCCCGCCGTCCTCCTCGCCGCCTACGGCGAAGTGGGCCAGTAGCTCCCGACACCGCCCCGTCTGCCCGATTCCCTTGACGGGTCCGGGACTTGCTACCGCCCCCGGCCGTTTCACCAAACGACGGCCGGGGGCGGTACGGTTCGCTACAGTGCGGGCTTCGTACCCGCCTTCCGGCGCTGAACGCGTGTACGAGATGGAGTGGCAACGGATGCAGCACGCAGTGGGATCTCCGCTGCCGCCGCCCCACCCACCGGGGCAGGGACCGCAGACCGGCTGGGTACCGGCCGCCCACCATCCGGGTCCGCCCCCGGCGGCACCCCAGGGCCCCCCGCCCGGCTATCCCGCAGCGGGCGCCCCCATACCCCCGGGCGCCATGCCGCCCGTACCTCCGCCGCCTCCGCCTCCGGCCGCGCCGCCCGTCGCCGGGACGTACGGACCGCACGGCTCCGAG
>NZ_WWIR01000288.1 GCF_009863025.1 Streptomyces sp. SID4985
GGGTTGGTGCCGGAGACCGCCCAGCCGTCCATCGCGGAGGTCGCGAACGAGGGCAGGTCGGTGAGCGCGGTCAGCGGCTCGGCCAGCGCGTGGCCGAGCGCCTCGTCCAGCGTGCGGGGCACGGCGGGCAGCGGCAGCCCCGTCGTGCGCGCGATCGACCGGGCCCGCTCCCAGGTGGGAGCGGCGCCCCGGCCGTGCGCGTGCGGGGCGGTCGCCCGGCCGCCGCTCAGGTGTGCGTCGCTCACGGGGTCGCCGGGCCGTTCTCGCCTTCGGCCTCGTGCTCGGCGATCCAGCGCTCGGCCAGCTCGGTCACCCGGCGGTTCGCCTCGGCGACCGCCTCCGCGCCGCCGCCCTGGAGGGCCGCCGCGTAGCCGACCAGGAACGAGGTGATCGGCGCCGCCGGGCGGGCCACCCCGTGGGCGACGACCTTCGTCATGTCGAGCAGCTCACCGACGTTGACATCGAGGTCGATGCCCAGGTCGGTCTTGGCCGCGGTGATCCATTCGTGCATCCGGTTCACTTCGGTCGTCCTCGCGTTTCGTGTCCGTCGTCTTCGTGTGTGTCGTGCGTGTCCGTCGTACCGTCTCGGGGCCGCCCGGCCCCCGTCAGCCGCCGATGGCGGACATCGGACGGTCCGGCTGCTTGAAGTCCGCGCTGTTGATGGTGTGTCCGGGGCCCTTGCCCGCGATGCAGGACCGCCACGCCGCCTCCAGGACGTCGTCGTCGGAACCGTCGCGCAGCAGGCTCCGCAGGTCCGACTCCTTGGTGGCGAACAGACAGTTGCGCAGCTGGCCGTCGGCGGTCAGCCGCACCCGGTCGCAGTTGCCGCAGAACGGGCGGGTGACGCTCGCGATGACGCCGACCACGGAGTCCGTGCCCGCGATCCGCCACTCCTCGGCGGGGGCGTTGTCCTCCCTGGGGACCGGCACCAGCTCGAAGCGTTCCCCGATACGTTCCAGGATCTCTGCGGCGGGCACCATCTTCTCCCGTTCCCAGGCACCCTGCGCGTCCAGCGGCATGGATTCGATGAACCGCATCCGGTAGCCGTTGTCCACGGCGAAGGCGGTCAGGTCCGCGATCTCGTCGTCGTTGACCCCGCGCACCGGCACCGCGTTGACCTTGACCGGCGCGAGCCCCGCGGACTTCGCGGCCGCGAGACCGGCCAGCACGTCGGACAGACGGTCGCGCCGGGTGATGGCGGCGAAACGCTCCGGGCGCAGGGTGTCCAGGCTGACGTTGACCCGCCGCAGCCCCGCCTCGTGCAGCGCCTCGGCGCAGCGGGCCAGGCCGATGCCGTTGGTGGTGATGGACAGCTCCGGCGCAGGGTCGAGCGCCGCGAGCCGGGCGACCAGGGCGGGCAGGCCCCGCCGTACCAGCGGCTCGCCGCCGGTCAGCCGGACCTCCCTGATGCCGAGCCGCCCGGTCGCGATGCCGACCAGACGCACGATCTCGTCGTCGCTGAGCAGCTCGTTCTTCGGCAGCCAGTCCAGGCCCTCGGCGGGCATGCAGTAGGTGCACCGCAGGTTGCAGCGGTCGGTCAGGGAGAGCCGCAGGTCGGTGTGGACCCGGCCGAAACGGTCCGTCAGCGGCCGCGCGACGGTCCCGGTGGTGCCGCTCGGCTGATCGGTGTGCGGTCGGGACACGGTCCTGCCTTCTTCCTCTGCTGCCCGGAGGCTGTCGTACGGTGCGGGATCTTCCCCTGCTGGAGGGTGATCCCCAGGTCGTATGGTGCGTGATCCGGGCCGGTGACGGCCCGTCGGCGCCCGTCCGGGCGGTGCCGCCGCGCCGGGTGTCCGGCCCGCCGG
>NZ_WWIR01000289.1 GCF_009863025.1 Streptomyces sp. SID4985
AGCGGGGGCGGCTGGCCTACCTCGCCGTGGACGACACCGGGGTCGCGGCCGCCCTGCGGCTGACCGTCCAGCAACTGCCGCCGGACGCCGTACGGTTGCTGGCCCGGCTCGGCCATCACCCGGGCAGCCATGTCGACGCGTACGCGTGCGGCGCGCTCCTGGACACCGGCCCCGCCGACGCGCAGGCGACGCTGGAGCGGCTCGGCGAGGCCCATCTCGTGACGGAGACGGCGCCGGACCGCTGGGTGCTGCACGACCTGGTCCGGCTGTACGCCCAGGACCTCGAACCCGAGGCCGGTCCCGAGGCGCTTGTCCGCGCCCTGGACCATCTGACGGCGACCGCGCTCGCCGCGACCGACACCGCCGAACCGGGCGGCGGCGCCTGCTTCGGACTGCCGGACGACTTCCACTGCCCGTGCGCGGTAAGGGAGTTCGCGGACCGGGTCGAGGCCCTGCGCTGGTTCGCCGCCGAACGCGACGACCTGGCCGGGGCGGTGGCCGCCGCCCGCTCCGCCGGGTTCCACGACCGGGCCTGGCGGATCGTCCTGCTGCACTGGCCGCAGGTGGTGCTGCGGGTGCGCGAGGGCTGGGTGCCGCTGCTGGAGTCGGCCCTCGACTCCGCGCGGGAGCTGCGGGACGCGTACGCCGAGTCGCGGGTGCTCAGCCTGCTCGGCTGGGTGCTGACGGAGGAGGGCCGGACCACCGAGGCCGTCGCCCTGCTGGAGACCGCGCCCGAGCTGGCGCGGAAGGCGGACGACGGACCGGGCGAGGTGACCGCCACGATCAACCTGGCCGTGGCCCGGGCCCAGGACGGCGACCTCGACATCGCGCTGGAGGACTGCGAGCGCGCCGTAGAACTGGCCCGCGCTGCGGGCGACTGGCACACGGAGATGCTGGCGCTCCAGCACCTGGCCCGCACGCTCCTCACGGCGGGCCGCCCGGACCGGTCCCTGGAGGCCGTCCGCACCGCCCTCGCGCTCGGCCCCGAGCACGAGGAGACGGCCCGGCGCGCGCTGCTGCTCACCACGGCGGGCGAGGCCCGGCTGGCGCTCGGCGAGCACGAGGAGGGCGTCCATCTGCTGGAGCGGGCGGCCGACGAGGCGGAGCGCGAGGGCCATGACGAGGGCGCCGCCCGGGCGCTGGAGGGGCTGCTGCGGGTGGCGGAGAAGCCCGACTACCGCACCCGGTACGAGCGTGCCGTGCGCCGCCTCGCGCGGGAGGCGTGAGCCGCCGCTGGAGGCGAGGGGCGCGCCGACGCCGCAGGTCAGGGACGTCAGCCGGACGTCAGCGCGACGGCACCGGAACGTAAGTGCGACCGCACAGACTCCTCGGTGTCAACAGCTCACCGGCGCCCCGCCCTCGACCCGGCCGGCCGCCCTTCTCCACTGGGGGACGCACCATGCGCACCTACCGCAGCCGTATCGCCACCTTCACCGCCGTGACCACCGCCGCGCTCGCCCTCACGCTCACCGCGTGCGACGACGGCACCGGCGCCACGACCTCCGGGGCGGCGAGCGCCACTTCGCCCTCGGCCTCCGCGTCCGCCGTCGAGCAGAGCGGGGACAAGGACCAGGGCAGTGCGAACCAGAGCGGCGACGCCGACCAGGGGAACGTCGAGCAGAGCGGCGACGCCGACCAGGGGAACGTCGAGCAGAACGGCGACGCCGACCAGGGCAAGCAGGTCGTGGGCGGCACCGGCTCGGCCACCGCTCCGCTGTGCACCACCAAGGGCCTGCGGATCAGCGCGGAGACCCAGGACGGGCCGCCCTACACCCACCTGGTCCTCACCGCGAAGAACACCTCGGGCCGCACCTGCCGCATGACGAGCTTCCCCGAGATCCGCTTCCTGGACAACGCCCGGGGCACCGTCCCGTCCGTCGCCAAGAGCAAGCCGGCCACCTCGGTCGTCCTGGAGCCGGGCTTCTCCGCCTACGCGGCCGTGCGCATCTCCGACGGCGGCCGCAAGGAGGACACCGAGACGGTGCGGGACTTCTCCGTCACGCTGCCGAACGGCACCGGCATGGCGATCGTGCAGGCCCCCGGCGCCGAGGGCATCTCCGTCGACCCGGCGCGGTGGGCCACGGGCTACTGGACGCACGAACTGCGCAACGGCGCGGACGAGTTCTGATACCCCGCCGGGGCGGCCCGGGCGCGGAAGCAGAACACTCCTCACGAAATCCCCGAGACTGCACAGCCCCGGCCCCGGACCACCGCGCGATCCGCACAGACCCGCCACAGCGGCCTCGTACGATCGCCAGCCGGACCGGCGGTGCCGAGACCTCAGGACGGCCGCCGGTGAACGCCTCGGTGTGCGAGGCGCGTATCTCATGCAGCAAGCAGTTCCCGCTGCACGCCCGAGGAGCCGCCCGTGACCGCCCCGTACCCGAACGCCCCCGTCGTCTCCGGCCCCCCGGTCTCGGCCCTGGACTACGACGGCCGGCCCGTCCTGGTGGAGCCCGAGATCCGGCGGCTGGACGGAGCGGTACGCGAGGTCGCCGTACCGCCGTTCGCGCCCCCGGTGACGCACGGTTCGCTCGCGGACCTGCCGTTCGAGAACGCCGAGGTCGACCCGGGCGCGATCGTGATCAGCCGTCGCGGTGCGGACGGCGAGTGGGAGGACGTGACGGCCCAGCGGTTCGCCGCCGAGGTCCTCGCCGTCGCCAAGGGGCTGATCTCGGAGGGCCTGATGCCGGGCGACCGGATTGCGGTGATGGCCCGCACCCGGTACGAGTGGACCCTGCTGGACTTCGCGGCCTGGGCCGCGGGCCTGGTCACCGTGCCCGTCTACCCCACCTCCTCGGTCTACCAGACCAGTTGGATGCTCGGGGACTGCGGCGCCGTCGCCCTGATCACCGAGACCCGCGAGCAGGCCGCCGCCATGGCCTCCGAGCTGAGCCGGCTGCCCGGGCTGCGGCACGTGTGGGTGATCGACGACGGGCACGTGGACCTGCTGGCCGAGGTCGGCGACCGGACGGCGGACGGTGAAGTCGCCGTACGGCGTGGCATGTTGGGCCCCGACACCCTCGCCACCCTGATCTACACCTCCGGCACCACCGGACGCCCCAAGGGCTGCGCCCTCTCGCACGGCAACTTCTTCGCCGAGGTCGACAACGCCATCGAACTGCTCCACCCGGTCTTCAAGGCGACGACCGGCGAGGAGGCGTCGGTGCTGCTGTTCCTGCCGATGTCCCACGTCTTCGGCCGCATGGTGGCCATCGCCTGCGTCCGCGCCCGGGTCCGGCTCGGCCACGCGCCCAGCCTCAAGCCCGAGCATCTGCTCCCCGACCTGGCCGCGTTCCGCCCGACCTGCCTGCTGACCATCCCGTACATGCTGGAGAAGGTCTACAACACCGCCCGCGCCAAGGCCGAGGAGACCGGCAAGGCCGGCGGCTTCGACCGCGCCGCCGCCACCGCCGTCCGCTACGGCGAGGCCCTGGAGGCCCGCCGCAGCGGCACCGGCAACGGCCCCAGCGCCTCCCTGAAGGCGAGCCGCTCCCTCTACGACCCCCTTGCCTACCGCAAGCTGCGCGCCGCCATGGGCGGCAAGGTCCGCTACGCCATCTGCGGCGGCTCCCCGCTCGGCCGCCGCCTGGCCGCGTTCTACGCCGGGGCCGGGATCGAGATCTTCGAGGGGTACGGCCTCACCGAGACCACCGGCGCCTCCACGGTCACCCCGCCGCTCAAGCCCCGTATCGGCACGGTCGGCTGGCCGCTGCCCGGCACCCGGATCAGGATCGCGGCCGACGGCGAGATCCTGGTCGCGGGCGACCATGTGCTGCGCGGCTACTGGGACGTGAAGGCGGGCGGCGTCGTCCCCGCCACCCGGGACGGCTGGCTGCCGACCGGGGACCTGGGGGAGCTGGACGACGACGGCTACCTCACCATCACCGGGCGCAAGAAGGAGCTGCTGATCACGGCGGGCGGCAAGTCGGTCGCCCCGGCGCCGCTGGAGAACTGGCTGCGCCAGCACCCGCTGATCTCCCACTGCCTCCTCGTCGGCGACGGCCGCCCCTACATCGGCGCCCTGCTCACCCTGGACCCCGACGGCCTCGCCCACTGGCGCCAGATGAACGGCAAGCACCCCGTCCCGCCCGAACTGCTCCTGAACGACCCCCAGCTGGCGGCGATCCTCCAGGACGCCGTCGACCAGGCCAACCAGCTCGTCTCCCGCCCCGAGTCCATCCGCCGCTTCACCGTCCTCCCCGTCGACTTCACCGAACGCACGGGCCACCTCACCCCCTCGATGAAACTCCGCCGAGCCCGCATCCTGCGGGACTTCGCGGACGAGGTGGAGGGGCTGTACGCGGGGGCGGGGCAGATCACGGGGCCGTAGACAGCCTCACTGAGCCGTAGCGATCAGGAACGCCTGGGCCACCGGCTCCCCGAGGCTCTCGTCGGGCTCGCGGACCGTGCGGGAGACGAGGGCGAAGCCGGTGTCGCCGAGCAGTGCCGCCATGTGCCCGGGGTCGCGGCGCAGGAAGTCGAGGGTGACGGGGTGGCCCCACGGCTGCTCGTGGCGGCGCGGGCGGTCTCCCGCCTGGAAGGCGAGCAGCAGGTGTCCGCCCGGCGCCAGCACCCGCCGGAACTCGCGGAACAGGGCGGGCAGCCGGTCCACCGGCGTGTGGATGCTGGAGTACCAGGAGACGACCCCCGCCAGCGCACCGTCGGGCAGCGCCAGTTCCAGCATGGAGCCCTGCTCGAAGCGGAGCCCCGGGTTCTCGCGGCGGGCGATCTCCACCATGGCGGGGGAGAGGTCGAGCCCGGAGACGTCGAGTCCGAGGGAGGCGAGGAGGGCGGTGACCTCTCCGGGTCCGCAGCCGAGGTCGGCCACCGGCCGCCCGGGCCCGACCAGTTCGGCGTAGGCGCGCAGCAGCGCCCGGTCGAGCGGCCGGCCGGCGTAGGCGCCCCGGAAGCTCGCGGCGTAGTCCTCGGCGACGGCGTCGTAGAACTCGCGGGTGGCGGTGAGGAATCCGGGGGCGTCGGAGGAGAGGCGGGAGTCGGTCATGCGGACGGACCCTACGGGGTGAACGGGCCCCGGCGCGGGGGTGGTGGAGGAGTATCGGCCACGGCCGCGCCGCGCCCGGAATCCCGTCCGATTCCCCCGTCCGCACGCGTCCGTCGGAGTGAGGGCGCTTCCGGGGCGCGTGGGAAGGAATCCGCGCGCGGAATCCGTACGCCGGGCGCGTCCCGGGAATGCGGCGGGCGGGAATTCACCGGGAATTCATCCGGGCGCCCCGGGGAAAGGCAGGAGCCCCACTGCCGGAAGGCACGGGGCTCCTTGGGTACTGCACTCAGGTTCTGCGATCAGGGAGTGATCACGCGGGGGTGACGTTCTCCGCCTGCGGACCCTTCGGGCCCTGCGTCACGTCGAAGGTCACCTGCTGGTTCTCCTCGAGCGAACGGAAACCGTTGGCGTTGATCGCGGAGTAGTGAACGAAGACGTCGGGGCCGCCGCCCTCCTGGGCGATGAAGCCAAAGCCCTTTTCGGCGTTGAACCACTTCACGGTTCCGGTAGCCATAAGCCCTCCTTGGGCTCAAAAGGGTTGCCCTGCTCCAGAACCTGCAAGTGCGAAACGATGCTGCACGACTGCATTCGTCTGAAAACGACGAGAGCCCGCGGTCACATGCTCCGCAGGCTCTGTACTGCAAGGGAAACCAAACTGCAACTTGCGGCGAGCCTAGCACGCAGGCTGCCGAATGCAATAGAGGTCAAGATCACGTCACCCGAATGTTTGAACCCTCGGGCGGACGCGCTGACGCCGGGCCGGTCCCGGACGACTCTCGTACGGGGTCTAGTCTCGCGATGTGGACAATTCTCGCACCCGGCCGCGCGTCGGCCACATCCAGTTCCTGAACTGCCTGCCCCTGTACTGGGGGCTCGCGAGAACCGGCACGCTCCTCGACTTCGAGCTCACCAAGGACACCCCGGAGAAGCTCAGCGAGCAGCTGGTACGCGGCGATCTCGACATCGGTCCGATCACCCTCGTCGAGTTCCTGCGCAACGCGGGCGACCTGGTCGCCTTCCCGGACATCGCCGTGGGCTGCGACGGCCCCGTGATGTCCTGCGTGATCGTCTCGCAGCTTCCCCTCGACCGGTTGGACGGCGCGCGTGTCGCCCTCGGCTCGACCTCGCGCACCTCGGTCCGCCTGGCCCAGCTGCTGCTGTCCGAGCGGTACGGCGTGACCCCGGACTACTACACGTGCCCGCCCGACCTGAGCCTGATGATGCAGGAGGCGGACGCCGCCGTCCTCATCGGTGACGCGGCCCTGCGCGCCAACCTCCTGGACGGCCCCCGCTACGGCCTTCAGGTGCACGACCTCGGCGCGCTGTGGAAGGAGTGGACCGGCCTGCCGTTCGTCTTCGCGGTGTGGGCGGCCCGGCGCGACTACGCCGAGCGCGAGCCGGAGATCACGCGCAGGGTGCACGAGGCGTTTCTCGCCTCCCGCAACCTCTCCCTGGAGGAGGTCGGCAAGGTGGCCGAACAGGCCGCCCGCTGGGAGGCGTTCGACGAGGCGACCCTGGAGCAGTACTTCACCACCCTCGACTTCAGCTTCGGCGCCCCGCAGCTCGCGGCGGTCACGGAGTTCGCGAGCCGCGTCGGCCCGACGACCGGGTTCGCGGCCGACGTGAAGGTGGATCTGCTGAGGCCGTAATCACTACGCTGCGGGCGGTAGGCGTACCGGGGCCCACGGGGGTCCGGGAGTGCCTTCGGGGGAGGGGACGCCATGCAGCCGCTCGAAGCGGACGAACCGGCCGCCGTCGGGCCCTACCGGCTGCTCGGCCGGCTCGGTTCCGGCGGCATGGGCCGGGTCTACCTCGGCCGCAGCGTGGGCGGCCGCACGGTCGCCGTCAAGATCGTCCACCCGCACTTCGCGCTGGACGAGGAGTTCCGCGCCCGGTTCCGGCGCGAGGTCGCGGCCGCGCGCCGGGTCGGCGGCGCCTGGACGGCCCCCGTCCTGGACGCCGACCCCGACGCGCCGGTGCCCT
>NZ_WWIR01000290.1 GCF_009863025.1 Streptomyces sp. SID4985
TGCGGCTCCGCCGCGTGGGCGCGACAAGCCACGACGAACCCGCACTCACCCACTGGCAGAACCATCACGCCCCCTCCGCCCGATCCGCAGCCATCCCCACCGCGTCCAACAGCGCGGTCCCCACGATGAGATCCGCCCCACCGAACTCCGGGTCCTCCAGCTCCGTGCCGTCGTCCACGGCGAACAGCAGCTTCTCCTCGCCCTGCCGATAAGCAGTACCCACCGGAGGACTCGCCGCGTGAACAGCCAACAGCGCGACCAGATAAGGAAGTTCGGGATCCTGCCGACGCGCGTCGGCAAGCAGCCCCGACAACCTGCGCGGAGCGTCCGGCGGCAGCGAAAGCAACTCCATCGCCGCCCCCAACTGCTCCTCGCTGAACCGGCTGTCGTTAGGCGTCTCGATAAGGTCCGGCTCCGGCATCTCCGCCCCGAGATGCTCCCGCTCGACCGGCGGCGTCAGCAAAATATCCACGAGGTCAGCGACCCGCACGGACACCGGCGTACGCAACCCCGTCCCGCGCGCGAAGAACGCGTCGGTGACCCGGATCGCCTGTTCCACGGGAAGCGGCAGCACGGGCGCGACGAGATGCCCGTACAGGTCGATACCCGAGGCCCCCGTGGGCGTGGCGAACGCCTGCCGGTCCTGTTCGGCGCGGAAGAGCGGCCCCGCCTCCAGGAGACGGGACTGCAACTGGGTGTGGCGGCGGATGCAGTCCTTGACGATGTCGACCAGCTCGGCGGCGCGCCGCTTGTGCTCGGGCTCCTCGGTCTCGTCGCGGGCCTTGCGGATGTTGGTGAGGATCGCGTTCTCGTGGCGGTAGCGCTCGGCCACGTGGTCCAGCGCCTCGGCGATCATGTCGGGCACGGTGTTGAGCCAGTCGACCGCGCGGACGTTGCGCCGGGTGGCCTCCAGGGCGCGGCGCAGCGTCTCGGAGTACTGCACGGTGCGGTAGCGGGCCTGCTCGGCGGCGAGCTGGGCGTCGGCGAGGCGGCCCCGGCTGATCAGCACCTCCAGCTTGACCTCGGCGGCGATCTGGGCGCTGGTGACGTCGGTGTCCAGGGCGCCGACGAGGACGTTGACCGCCTCGTCGGTGGTGCGCAGGTAGACGGTGCCGCCGGGGCCCGGGACCTCTTCGATCAGCTTGAAGTCGTAGTCGCGGCGCACATAGCTGCCGTCCGCCGCGAAGGTGCCGTAGACCGCGCGGAAGCCCCGGTCGGCGCTGCCGACGTTGATCAGGTTCTCCAGGACCCAGCGGGCCACGCGCTCGTGCTCGGGGGCGGGGCGGTGCGGGGCCTGGGCGGCGATGCGCGGGACGAGCCGGGCCACTATCTGGTCGTGGTCGGCGCCCGTGTCGAAGTCCATGTTGAGCGTGACCAGGTCGATGGCGGAGAGGGCCACCTCGGCCATGCCGTACACCGAGAACTCACCGGCCAGGTTGGCCTTGCGCGCGTCCAGGTCGTGCAGCGGCGCGGTGCAGGCGAGCGCGCGGAGCCGCCGCGCCAGGCCCTCGTCGGCGGCGGGGCCCGGC
>NZ_WWIR01000291.1 GCF_009863025.1 Streptomyces sp. SID4985
CCCGGCCGCGTCTGCGCCGCCGGCCACCACGAACTGGCCTCCCACGTCCTCCTGCTCCCCTTCGTCCCGGACGACGTACGCCGCGCCTTCACGGCCCGCCTCCTCGACCCCCTCAAGGAGTACGACCGCCGCCACCGCGCCGAGCTGATCCCCACTCTGGAGGCCTTCCTGGAGTCCGACGGCTCCTGGACCCGCTGCGCCGCCCGCCTGCACCTCCACGTCAACACCCTGCGCTACCGGGTGGGCCGCATCGAACAGCTCACGGGGCGGGACCTGTCGCGCCTGGAGGACAAGCTGGACTTCTTCCTGGCACTGCGGATGAGCTGAGCCGGGCCCTCCGGGGGTTCGACGGGATCACCATCTGGCCGGTGACGGCCACGCCACTGGCGACACCAGGACCTCGCGCGGGGCCCACCGGCTGCGCCCCGGGGCCGCACGGCCCCGGGCCTCTGGCCGTCCCGAGGCGCTCTGAACGCCACTGGCCTGCCCCAAGGGCCACGACCGGGCCACTGGCAGCCTCAGTCCTCCGCCCGTCCCGAAGCGGCTGAACCCACTGGCCGCCCCAAGGCCACGACCGGAACGGCCGGCCAAGCCGCAGGACCCACGCGGGGCGCCTCAGGCTGCCCCGAAAGGCCGCGGCCGAGGTACCCCTGGCCGTCCCGAGGCCGACTTGGGGCAGCCGGAGGCGCCCGCCGGGCGTACTGCTCGCCGCCTCAAGCCCCCACCCCCGGGCGCCTCAGGCCGCCCCAAGTCGGCGGCCGGGACGCTGCCGGTCGGTACCGGGGGCATCAGACGCCCTCCGGCCCCCGCCCTGAAGCGTCTGGGGTGCCGGCCGGCCCCGCTCCCAAGGCGCCTCCGGCGTCCTGCGGCTGCGGCTGCGGCTGCGGCTGCGGC
>NZ_WWIR01000292.1 GCF_009863025.1 Streptomyces sp. SID4985
CCGCCTGCCGGACCGGCTCCGTCTGCGCCGTACGGCCGTCGGTGCCGGTCGCCGCCACCAGGTGCACGCCGAGCCGCTCGCCCTCGCGGGCCACCGCCTCCAGGGCGCGCAGCACCGAACCGGCGGCGGGCCGCCCCGGCGAACCGAGCGCGGGGGAGACCAGCGCGTCCAGGTCGTCCACGACCACCACGAGCCGGGGCAGCGCGGGCGCCGCCTCGGTCTGTTGCCGTGCCGCCGCACCGGGTCGCAGCCGCAGGGTGGTGCTCGGCGGCGACTCCAGGTCGCCGGGGCGCCCGCCGTGGGTGCGCTGGGCCACCATCCGGTCCGACACCGCGCGCCCCGCGTGCCAGTGCGCGAAGTCCGTCGTCCCCACCAGCTCGGCCCGCCGCTTCAGCTCCGCGCTCAGCGACTGCGCGAACTCCCGCATGCGCACGGGGTCGTTGGCGAGCAGATGGGTCGTCACATGCGGGATGTCGGTGCACACCCGCAGCCCGTCGCCGAGCCCCGCCCCGGTGCCCACACCGTCCCGGCCGTCGATCAGCACCAGGCCGAGCCGGTCGGGCCGCTCGGCGGCGGCCAGTGACGCCACCACCGCCCGCAGCAGCTCGGTACGGCCACTGCCGGGCGGGCCCTCGATCAGCAGATGCGGTCCCTCGGCCACCAGGTCGACGGTGACCGGGCCGTGCGATCCGGCGCCGAGCACGGCGCGCGCCCGGCCGCCCAGCGACTCGGTGTCGTCGGCCGCGTCCGCCCAGCGCGCCATCAGCGAGGCCGGGGTCGCGCGGGCCAGGCCCAGCTCGTCCAGCAGCCGGGCCGAGCGGGGCAGCGGCACGGCCACCGGCGCCTGCGGACCCCCCACCGGACCCTGCGGCCGCAGCGGCGCCAGC
>NZ_WWIR01000293.1 GCF_009863025.1 Streptomyces sp. SID4985
GGCGCGGCTGGACGGCGCTGCACGCGCGGCGCCCGCTCGATCACGACCTGGTGGTCTACTCGGCGTCCTCGCACCGGGGGATGCTCGGCGACCCGGCGGCGGTGTACCGCGCGGCCGAGGAGATCGCGCCCCGGCTGCGCGGGGTGTGGGTGGTCCGGGACGAGGAGACGGCGGCCGGGCTGCCGGAGGGCACCGAGTACGTCCTGCTGGGCTCGCGGCGCTACGGCGAGGTCACCGCGCGCGCCAAGTTCTTCGTCAACGACGTCAACTGGCCCGGCGAGCTGGCCAAGCGGCCCGGTGCCGTGCACATCCACACCCACCAGTGCACCCCGCTGAAGTACGTGGGCGCCGATCTGCTGGACCGGCCGGGAGCCCGGCTCGGCTTCGACGTGCCGAGGATGCTGCGCCGCGCCGACCGCTGGGACCACAGCCTGGTCGCGAGCCGGTACGCGGAGCTGGTGTGGGAGCGGGCGTACCCCTGCCATTTCGCCTCGGCGCGCACCGGCAGTCCGCGCAACGACGTGCTGGTGCGCTCGGGGGCGCTGCGCGGCGCGGACTTCCGGCTGCGGCACGGCATTCCGGCGGACCACACGGTGGTGCTGTACGCCCCGACCCGGCGGGACTATCAGCGCAGCGGCCAGGTGGACCGTCTGGACCTGGCCCGCCTCGCGGCCGGTCTGGGCGCGGGGCACACGCTCGTGGTCCGGCTGCATCCGACGCTCGCGGCCGGTCCGGCGCGCGGGATGGGGCTCGCGGAGCTGGCCCGGCGCGGGGTCGTGGTGGACGCCACCGACGAGCCGGACACGGCGGAGGTGCTGCTCGCGGCGGACGCGCTGGTGACGGACTACTCGTCCCTCATGTTCGACTACGCCAACCTGGACCGCCC
>NZ_WWIR01000294.1 GCF_009863025.1 Streptomyces sp. SID4985
TGGCCAGTTCGGCGGGGGCCGGGGTGCCCTCCGGGGGCCGGGGTGCGGCGCGGCGCGGGCGCCGCTGGTTCACAGCTGTGGGGGCGGCGGCCAGGGGTCGCGGTCGGACGAGTCGGAGCCTGGAGTCGCGCGGGATACGGGACGTCACGGGTGCAGTCTTCCGGTTGACGGTCCGAAAACCCAAACGGGATGTCACGGGCGGCTACGGAGAAGGCCAACGCACCAGGTCGGAGGAGGGGCGCGGAGTCAGGATCAGGCCATGGGCGCGGGGGCCTCCGACGGGGGACGAAGCAGTACGGAACCGGGGATTCCGGCTCGTCGAGGGGCCGTCGGCGGAGTTCACGTCAGCGGGACGCGGGCGGGACGCGGGCGCTCACATCAGCGGAACCAGGAACCGGCGCAGCCGCTCCTCGTACTCCTCCGGGTCGGCGTTCCACATCGCGGCGTGCGGGGCGCCGGGGACGGTGTGCAGGGCGACCAGGTCGGGCCTGCGGTCGGCCAGGCGGCGCGAGTGCAGCCAGGGGGCGACGGTGTCGCCGGGGCCGTGGATGATCAGGGTGGGCGCCGGGACCTCGGGCGGACCCGAACCGGCCGCTCCGGCGGCGCGGCCGGGTCGCAGTCCGGCCCTGCCCTGCGCGGCACGCA
>NZ_WWIR01000295.1 GCF_009863025.1 Streptomyces sp. SID4985
GCGAGGGCGCCCGGCTGCGGCTCGACTACACCGCGCGCAGCCTGTGGCGCGTCGACCGCGTGATCGACGAGATACGCCGCGACGGCCCTCCGTACGAGGCCGTCCGCCGTGTCCTGCGCGGCTTCGGCGCCTACGCCGGTGAGGTCATCGTCCGCCGCACCGGCGCCGAGTGGTGGCTCACCGACCCCGACCCCTGCCTCCGCACCCCCGACGGCCGCCTGTGGACCCCGATGGACGAGGCGCGCCGGGCCTACGAGGGGGACGGGTCGCTGGGGGTGCTGTGCCGGGAGGCGATCGGGGGGCGGTGAGACGGGGGCGGGGGGCTCGCCGACGCCGGTGCCGGGTCGGCCGGGGCCGGGTGGACAGGCCCTAGGTCCGGCCGACCGGCCGGAGGTGGCTCTCGGCGAGGTGGCGCAGTTCGACGCGGGTGAGCGCGGGGTCGGCCGCGGCTTCGGTGGCGCGGCGGCTGGGGAGGTAGCGGACGCCGTCGATCTCGCAGATCAGCGGTCCCGCACCGGTGTCGCGCACCAGGGCCTCGCCGACCGGAGCGGGGCCGCCGACGGTACGGCGCCCGGTGCCCCGGGACGGGGATATCGGCTGGAGGAACCGGGGCGCCGTCACGTCCCCGCCCTCCGGCCGGAACAGGACGAGCGTCATCTCGCGGGGTTCCCGGCTCAGGCGGACGTAGCGCATGGGCTGCCACGCGTCCTTCCCGGCATCCGCACGCGCTGCCCGCAGCACCGGACCGCAGAGCGCGGAGCGGTCGGTCACGACCCAGCCGATCCGGGCGAGGGACAGGATGCCGATCGTGCCGAACACGAGGAAGCGCCAGTGCCCCAGGTGGAAGTGGTCGTCGAGGACGGCGCCGCAGGAGACCAGCAGGGGGTACCAGGCGGCGGTGCCGAGGAGGGTCTCGGGCACCCATCTCCACGGCGACACGGACGTGCGGCCGGGGCCGCG
>NZ_WWIR01000296.1 GCF_009863025.1 Streptomyces sp. SID4985
CTCGGCAAGATGGGCGGCAACATGCGCGAGCGCATCCGCCGCGCGGGCCACCAGGTCATCGGCTACGACCGCAACCCGGAACTGACCGACGCCAAGGACCTCGCCGAACTGGTCGAGAAGCTCGACGCGCCGCGCACCATCTGGGTCATGGTCCCGGCCGGCACCGCCACCCAGGTCGTCGTCGACGAGCTGAAGGACCTGCTCTCCCCCGGTGACGTGGTCGTGGACGGCGGCAACTC
>NZ_WWIR01000033.1 GCF_009863025.1 Streptomyces sp. SID4985
GCGGGTGTGGGCACGGCGCGACCGGAGCGGCGCGCGCCCACGGGTCCGGGGCACTTCCCGATGATCATCTCGGGTGGCGCCCCGGCCCGTGGACATCGCCACGCCGTCGCCTGCCTCCCCGCGCGCCGCGTACGGGACGCGGGCGCGGGAGAGGCGGCGCAGGGCGTGGGACGTCATCACGCGGTGGGTGTTCACCGGGCGACGGTGTACCGGGCGCGGTGGTCGCCGTGGCCGTGGCCGTGGTGGTGCGACACGGGGATGTGCTGCACACCGATGCGCTTGCGGAACACCCAGTACGTCCAGCCCTGGTAGAGCAGGATCAGCGGGGTGGCGAACACCGCGACCCAGGTGATGATGCCCAGGGTGTAGGCGCCCGCGGCCGCGTTCGTCTCGGTCAGGCTCCAGGCCGGGTTGAGGCTGGAGGGCATGACCTGCGGGAACAGGGCCAGGAAGAGCACCGCGCTGGAGGCGGCGACGCCCACGCCGGAGCTGATGAACGCCCGGCCCTCGCGCGAGCCGAAATTGAAGCCGAGCGAGAGCAGCACGGCCAGGACGGCGATCGCCTCGGCGATCACGCTGCCCAGGTTGCCGGTCAGGAACTGGGTCCAGGTGAGGAAGGCCAGCAGCAGCAGGACGGTCAGGATGCCGAGCTTCTGGGCCAGATGACGGGCCCGGGGCCGGATGGAGCCGACCGTCTTCAGCGAGGCGAACACCGCGCCGTGGAAGGTGAACAGCACGGTCGTGGTCACGCCGCCCAGCAGCGAGTACGGCCGGATCAGCTCGGTGATGCCGCCGTGGTACTCGTGGTCGGCCGTGATCGGCAGGCCGTGGAGCATCGCCGCGAAGAGCAGGCCCCAGATGAAGGACAGGATCAGGGAGGTGCCGAAGATGATCGCCTCCCAGTTGCGCTTCCAGGCGGCACCGTCGCGCTTGACGCGGTACTCGAAGGCCACGCCGCGCAGGATCAGGCACAGCAGGATCACGAACATCGGCAGGTAGAAGCCGCTGAACATGGTGGCGTACCAGTCGGGGAAGGCCGCGAAGGTCGCGCCCGCCGCGGTGACCAGCCACACCTCGTTGCCGTCCCAGACGGGGCCGATGGTGTTGATCAGGACACGGCGCTCGGTCTCACCGCGGGCCAGTACCCGGGAGAGGATGCCGATGCCGAAGTCGAAGCCCTCGAGGAAGAAGTAACCCGTCCACAGAAAGGCGATGACGAAGAACCAGAGGTCATGGAGATGCACGGTCCGGGACTTTCTCTCAGTAGGCGAAGGCCATGGGCTTGTCGGCATCCTGGTCGGCGCCCTCGAGCGTCGACCCGCCGCCAAGCTTGATGTCCCGCAGTGGCGGCCGCTCGGAGGTGATCGGCCCCGCACCGGCGTACTTGACCAGCAGCTTCAACTCGACCACGGCGAGCGCGATGTAGAGCAGGCTGAAGCCGATGAGGGTGATGAGCTGCTCGGTGAGCGAGACGTTGGGCGAGACCGCGTCGACGGTGCGCAGCAGGCCGGTGACGGCCCACGGCTGACGGCCCATCGCGGTGAAGATCCAGCCGAAGGAGTTGGCGATCACCGGGAAGGCGAGCGTCAGGATGGCGGCGCGCCAGGCCAGACCCGTCATGACGGGGCCGAGTTCGCGCTTCTTGGTCAGCATCAGTCGCGGCACGTCGAAGGAGCCGGTGCGGAACTCGGGGTCCACCCAGAACTTCCGCCGGGTCAGCCAGAGTCCGGCCGCGCCGAGGGCGAAGGACGTCATACCGAAGATGATCATCGCCCGGAAGCCCCAGTACGTCATGGGGATGTTGGGCAGGTACTGCGAGGGGCTGCCGCCGTACTGGGCGGCCTCGGCCTTGGCCGTGTCGTTGATGCCGGGGACCGCCGAGTGGAAGTCCTTGTGCGCGAGGAAGGACAACAGCCCCGGGACCTCGACGCTGACGCTGTTGCGGCCGTGGGCCACGTCCGGCACGGAGAACGCGGAGAACGGGGCCGGAGCCTGCTTGTCCCACAGCGCCTCGGCGGCGGCCATCTTCATCGGCTGCTGCT
>NZ_WWIR01000297.1 GCF_009863025.1 Streptomyces sp. SID4985
CCTGGTTGCGGGTCTCGGCGGCCTCGCGGCGCTGGTGGTCCTCCTCCGCGTACTGCTCGGCCTCGCGAACCATGCGGTCGATGTCGCCCTTGGCCAGCGCCGAGCCGCCGGTGACGGTCATCTTCTGTTCCCTGCCGGTGCCGAGGTCCTTGGCGGAGACGTGCATGATCCCGTTGGCGTCGATGTCGAAGGCCACCTCGATCTGCGGCACCGAACGCGGCGCGGGCGGCAGTCCGGTCAGCTCGAACATGCCGAGCTTCTTGTTGTACGACGCGATCTCCCGCTCGCCCTGGAAGACCTGCACGCTCACCGAGGGCTGGTTGTCCTCGGCGGTGGTGAAGATCTCCGAACGGCGCGTCGGGATCGTGGTGTTGCGCTCGATCAGCTTGGTCATGATCCCGCCCTTGGTCTCGATGCCCAGGGACAGCGGGGTCACGTCGAGCAGCAGGATGTCCTTGACCTCGCCCTTGAGGACACCCGCCTGGAGACTGGCGCCGACGGCCACGACCTCGTCCGGGTTGACGCCCTTGTGCGGGTCCTTGCCGGTCAGCTCGCGCACCAGCTCCGTCACCGCCGGCATCCGGGTCGAACCGCCGACCAGGATCACATGGTCGATGTCGGCCAGCTTGATCCCGGCGTCCTTGACCGCGTTGTGGAAGGGCCCCTTGCAGCGCTCCAGCAGATCCTCCGTCAGTTGCTGGAACTGGGCGCGGGTCAGCTTCTCCTCCAGGTGCATCGGACCGTCGGCGGAGGCGCTGATGTACGGCAGGGCGATGTTGGTCTCGGTCGCGCTGGACAGCTCGATCTTCGCCTTCTCGGCGGCCTCGCGCAGCCGCTGCACGGCCATCTTGTCCTTGGCGAGATCGATGCCGTGATGGTTCCTGAACGTCGTGACCAGGTGGTCGACGACCCGCTGGTCCCAGTCGTCGCCGCCCAGACGCGTGTCGCCGTTGGTGGCCTTGACCTCGATGACGCCCTCGCCGATCTCCAGGAGTGACACGTCGAAGGTGCCGCCGCCGAGGTCGAAGACGAGGACCGTCTGGTCGTTCTCCTTGTCCAGGCCGTACGCCAGCGCCGCCGCCGTCGGCTCGTTCACGATCCGCAGGACGTTCAGGCCCGCGATCTCGCCTGCCTCCTTGGTCGCCTGCCGCTGCGCGTCGTCGAAGTAGGCGGGTACGGTCACCACGGCGTCGGTGACGTCCTCGCCGAGGTACGCCTCCGCGTCCCGCTTCAGCTTCTGCAGCACGCGCGCGGAGATCTCCTGCGCGGTGTACCGCCTGCCGTCGATGTCACCCTGGTCCGGGAACCGCCAGCCGTGGTCGCCCACATGCCGTTTGACGGAGCGCGCGGTGCGCTCGACGTTCGTCACGGCCTGCCGCTTGGCGACCTCGCCGACCAGGACCTCGCCGCTCTTGGCGAAGGCCACGACCGACGGGGTGGTCCGCGCCCCTTCCGTGTTGGTGACGACGGTGGGTTCCCCGCCTTCGAGGACCGAGACCACCGAGTTCGTCGTACCGAGGTCGATGCCGACCGGACGCGTCATCTGGGCTCATCCTCCTCGCCTGTGCCCCGGGCGACCGGGTTGCCGGGAAACCCGGAACGAAACCTGCGGTCCCTCATGTCAGGGCGGCTCGGGGCGGGCCCTCACCGGGGACGGGGAGCGGTTGCCGGTACCGCGTGGAGGTGTCGAGCCCCGGCGCGCTCCGGCCCAGCGACCCGGCCGTACTCCGGGCGTCCGTCAGGGTCGGCACGGACACGGCGAGGAGGCGGTACGGCGCGGGCGGCCGGAGTTCGACGCACACCACGGGCTTGCCGGGCCGTACGACGGTGAAGTCCGTCCCGGCCTGATGGGCGCGCGTCCCGATCCGCGCGGTGCCACGCAGGGGGACTCCGCGCAGCGCACGCCACCAGCCGGGCTCGGCGGTCACCCGGCGGACGGCCGCCAGCGGCACGCGCACATCGCCGTGACGGGCCGCCGCCCGCTCCCGCAGCGACAGGCGTACGACCAGCTCGTCACCGTCGACCGACATCCGTGCCATGGCCCTCCCATTCTCCGCCGGGAGGCGGCCGGGCGCCGGTCCGTGAGTGCCGGACGCCGCTCTGGGGATGTCAGTCGTCGTCCGTGGACGCGTTGAGCCCGACGTCGATCACGCCAGGATCCTGGAACAGCTCCGAGGTCAGCTCGCCGGTGTCGCCCGTTCCCTCCAGTTCGAGCAGGACATGGGCGGCGGGATCGGTCTGTCCGGGCAGCCGCTCGACCTTGACCTGGGTGATGCGGAACCCGCGCCGGGTGCAGGTCTCCATCAGCCGGGGCAGGAGCGCGGTGCCGGTGCGGTAGGTCATGTGCAGCTCGTAGGCGGAGGGCGTCGAACTGGGCATCATCCCGGCGGCGAAGCGGGGGTAGCCGCGCACGACGAGGAAGTGCAGGAAGGTGACCGCGATGGCGAGGATCGGCAGCCCGCCGCCGCAGGCCATGCCGACCGCGCAGGTGAGCCAGACCGTGGCCGCCGTGGTCAGACCGCGGACGGCGTCGCGGCGCACGAAGATGATGCCGCCGCCGATGAAGCCGATCCCGGAGACGATCTGGGCCGCCACCCGCGACGGGTCGAACGAGACGTGCTCCAGACCCAGCACATCGGTGAAGCCGTACTGGGAGACCTCCATCATCAGGGCGCTGGCGATGCCGACCAGGGTGTGCGTGCGCAGCCCCGCGCTCTTCTGCTGGGCCGCCCGCTCCCAGCCGATGACACTCGACAGGACCAGCGCCAGCCCCAGCTCCGCCAGCTGCCGCAGTCCCTGTCCATGACTCACGTCCCACAACGAGACGGCCAGTCCGGTCATGCGCACCTCCACTCCGGCCCCTACGCCTACCCGGCCGGAGAGCCTTACCACTCGTGACTCACCGGAAGCGTTGTGTCACGGATGGTAGCTCTTGCGGAGTCTTCGTGATCACGCTGCACAGGTAAGGCTGTACAGTCAAGACTGTAGAGATTACGGTGGACCACATGAGTGAGAAGCCGCATGAGTGAGCACCCGAACCCGAACTCGGACCTGAGCCCGGACCCGATCCAGGGCCTGCCGGCCTCCGCGATCCAGGCCTCGCGCGACGTCCGGACCGTCATCAGCCGACTGCGCCGCCGCATCCTGAAGGCGTCCGAGGTCGACGACCTCACCCTGGGGCAGGCATCCGTCCTGGCCCGCCTCTCGGACAAGGGTGGTGTCACGGCGAGTGAATTGGCCGCCGACGAGGGCGTACGGCACCAGTCGATGACCGCGACCGTCGCCGCGCTCGCCGCGATGGGGCTGCTGGAGCGCCACCCCGATCCGGACGACGGGCGCCGTCTGCTGATTTTGCTGACGGACGAGGGCAGGCGCCGCGTGGAGGAGGGACGCCAGGCCCGTACCGAATGGCTCGCGGAGCGGCTGCTGGAGAGGTGCACCGAGGGCGAGCGGCAGACCGTGATCGCCGCCATGGCCGTACTGGAGCGGCTGACCCGTGACTGACGCGAAGACGGACGCGATACCCGGGACGGACCGGCCCGGCTTCGACCGGCGGCTGCTGCCGCCGATGATGCTGGGCTCCGTCCTGAACCCCATCAACTCGACGATCATCTCCGTCGCGCTCGTTCCGATCGGTGCCGCGCTCGGCGCGCCCGTCTCCCAGACCGCCTGGCTCGTCTCCGCGCTCTACCTGGCCACCTCGCTCGGACAGCCCGTCGTGGGGCGGCTCATCGACCTGTTCGGGCCGCGCAGGCTGTTCCTGATCAGCACGAGCCTCGTCGGTGTCGCCGGTGTCGTCGGCACCCTCGCGCCGAACCTCGGGGTGCTGATCGTCGCGCGCGTCCTGCTCGGGTTCGGTACCTGCGCGGGCTATCCCGCCGCGATGGCCCTGCTGCGCAGCGAGGCCCGGCGCACCGGCCACGACAGTCCCGGCGGGGTACTGACCGCGCTCGCGGTCGCCAACCAGACCATCGCCGTCGTCGGCCCGCTGCTCGGCGGCCTGCTGATCGCGGTCGGCGGCTGGCGCGCCACCTTCGCGCTGAACGTCCCGCTGGCCGTCGTCGCCGTACTGCTCGGCCTGTGGCGGCTGCCCAGATCCGCTCCTCGTACGGCCGAGCCCGGGTCCGCGGCCGTCGCCCGGCTCGACCTGCCCGGCATGGCCCTGTTCGCCGCGACGCTGACCTCGTTGCTGCTCTTCCTGATGAACCTGCATCTGCGTGACGGGTATCTGCTGCTGATCGCCGTCGCCGCGGGAACCGCCTTCGCGCTGCGGGAACTGCGGGCCGCCGACCCCTTCATCGACCTGCGGGTCCTCGGCGGCAACACGCCGCTGATCGCGACGTACGGCCGCGCGCTCGTCGCGTACGTCGTCTCCTACGCCTTCCTCTACGGCTTCAGCCAGTGGACCGAGGAGGGCTACGGGCTGAGCCCCTTCCACGCCGGGCTGGCGCAGATCCCCATGTTCCTCATGGCCATCGGGGTCTCGATCGTCTCCGGGCGCCGCAAGGGGGTGCGCGGGAAGCTGCTGCTCGGCGCGGTCGGGCAGATCGTCGCCTGCCTGCTGATCCTCACGCTCACCGGGAAGAGCCCGTTCTGGACGCTGCCGCTGGTCGCCCTCGTCTTCGGCATCCCGCAGGGGCTGAACAACCTGGCCCTCCAGAACTCCGTCTACTTCCAGGCCGACCCCGACCGCATCGCCTCCTCGGCCGGACTGCTGCGCACCTTCGCCTACCTCGGCTCGATGGTCGCCTCCTCCGCGACCGCCGCGTCCTTCGGCCGACACGCCGACACCGCCGGAATGCACCACCTCGCCTGGGTCATGCTCGGCGCCGGCGCGCTCTACCTGCTGCTCACGGTGTTCGACCGCACCCTGGGCCGGGCGACGGCAGCCGACGCGCGGACGGCGAAATAACCCTCGGCGTGCGTCCCCGCGGACCCGCCGCGTGACTCCCCGTACCGGTCGGGCGCGGTCACTCGAAGCGGCCGCCTGAGCACCGCCTGTCCGCCCCGTCCCGGGCTCCGCCGTTCAGGTGATCCCTGGAGTGCCGCTCATACGCGTGCACCCAGGGATCACGGGCTTGCCAGGCGTATTCCCGTGCCCGGGGTGATCGACTCGGAGTGGCAGCCTCGCGGTCGCGGGCCGAAACTGAAGCGGCCAGCGATCCAGACCTCTTCGAGGAGATCAAATGGTGGAGCAGTCCTCGGAGGTCCACCCGGAGATAGACAGGGAGGGCCCGGAAGGCGGCGCCGTCACCAGGTGCGACAGCCCCGGTCCGGCAAGAACGGACACCGAAACGCGCCTCGCGGAAGTGCTGGCCGGTGTCGTAGGGGTCGAGAGTATTTCCCCCGACGGCGATTTCTTCGCCGACCTCGGAGCGAATTCCCTGGTCATGGCGCAATTCTGCGCGCGGGTCCGCAAACGCGGAGATCTGCCCTCCCCGTCCATGAAGGACATCTACCAGCACCCCACGCTCCGCAGCCTGGCGACGGCGCTCGACCGGTCCGCCCAGACCCTCGCAGCGACCCCCGCCTCCGTCGCACCGCTGGTGCGGGCGACACCGCCGGAACCGGTGAAGCGGGCGAGCCGGACCTCTCGTGTCCTGTGCGGAACTTTCCAGACGCTGTGCTTCCTGGGCTATTCACTGGTCGCCGGATTCAGCACCGCCGCCGGATACGAATGGGTCGCCGCAGGTTCGGGGCTGTGGGACATCTATCTGCGGTCACTGCTGTTCGGTGGTGCCGGATTCCTGGTGCTGTGCGCCGTACCGGTCGTCGCCAAATGGCTATTGATCGGCCGCTGGAAATCCACCGAATTCCCCGTATGGAGTGCCGCGTACCTGCGTTTCTGGGTCGTCAAATCACTGCTCCACGCCAATCCGATGCTGCTCTTCGTCGGAAATCCGCTGTACGTGCTGTATTTGCGGGCGCTTGGCGCGCGGATCGGCAAGGGCGTCACGGTCCTCTCCCACTCGATGCCGGTCTGCACCGACCTGGTGACGATCGGCTCCGGCACCATCGTCCGCAAGGACACGTTCCTGCTCGGCTACCGGGCACACACGGGACGCATCCAGACCGGCCGGATCACCCTCGGCCGCGATGTGTACATCGGCGAGAAGACCATCCTGGACATCGACACGTCGATGGGCGACGGCGCGCAGCTCGGTCACTCCTCCTCCCTGCACCGGGGCCAGTCCGTCCCGGACGGAGAGCACCGGCACGGCTCGCCCGCTCAAGCGACCGAGGTCGACTATCTGCGGGTCGCTCCCGCCCCCTGCGGCGCCCTGCGCCGGACCTGGTTCGGCTGCGCCTCCCTGCTCCAGCTGCTCCTGCTGTACATCCCGTTGGGTGTGGGCGGGATGTACATGCTGTTCACCGAGGTACCGGCGATCCGCAAACGCCTGGAGCCCACGGCCGCGCTGACGCTGTCCGAGCTGGCGTGGGACTCGCTGATCCTCTCCCTGGTCCTCTTCGCGGGCTTCGTCGTCCTGGGCTTCGCCGCGCTGTGCACGCTGCCGCGCCTGCTGAGCCTCGTCGTCCGCCCGGACCGCGTGTACCCGCTCTACGGCTTCCAGTACGCGGTGCACCGGGCGACCGCGCGCATGACCAACGTCAAGTTCTTCGCGTGGCTCTTCGGCGACAGCTCGTACATCGTGAACTACCTGCGCGCCATCGGTTACGACCTCTCGCACGTCGAGCAGACCGGCTCGAACTTCGGCACCGAGGTGCAGCACGAGAGCCCGCTGCTGGTCACCGTGGGCAGCGGCACGATGGTGGCCGACGGGCTCTCCGTCATCAACGCGGACTACTCGGCGACCTCGTTCCGCCTGTCGCGGGCGACGATCGGCGCGCACAACTTCCTCGGCAACAACATCGCCTACCCCACCGGCGGCCGGACCGGCGAGAACTGCCTGCTGGCCACCAAGGTGATGGTGCCCCTGGACGGCGAGGTCCGCGAAGGCGTCGGACTGCTCGGCTCGCCGTGCTTCGAGATCCCCCGCACGGTGGAGCGCGACGCACGGTTCGACCACCTCAGAAGCGGTGACGTGCTGCGCCGCCGCCTCGCCGCGAAGAACCGCTACAACCTGCGCTCGATGGCCCTGATGCTGTTCGTGCGCTGGCTGCACGTCCTCGCGCTCACCCTCCTGGCCCTGGCCACCGTGAACCTGTACGGCATGGTCGGGCACTTCGTGATCGCCGGATACATGGCGCTGACGCTGCTGCTGTCCACGCTCTACTACATCGTCGTGGAACGCTGCCTGCTGTCCTTCCGCAGACTGCGCCCCATGCTGTGCTCCATCTACGACCCCTCCTTCTGGAAGCAGGAGCGGCTGTGGAAGATCCCGGACCAGCACCTGAACATCTTCAACGGCACCCCCTACAAGACCCTGATCTGGCGTCTGATGGGCGTCCGCATCGGGCGCGGGGTGTTCGACGACGGCGCCTACATCACCGAGCGCACCCTCACCGCCATCGGTGACGGAGCCACGCTGAACGCCGGTTGCAAGATCCAGTGCCACTCGCAGGAGGACGGCACCTTCAAGTCCGCCATCACCAGGATCGGCGCCGACTGCACGCTGGGCGTCGCCGCGCATGTGCACTACGGCGTGAAGGTGGGCGACGGCGCCGTGCTCGCGCCCGACTCCTTCCTGATGAAGGGCGAGGAGGTCCCCCCGCACGCGCGCTGGGGCGGCAACCCCGCCGCCGACCTGCCCGAGACCGCGGTGCCACCCGCCGGACCCGGCCGAAGAACACCCCCGTCCCTGGACAACACCGCCGCAACGACCGTGAGTTGAGGGAGCAATCGATGGAAGCGCACGTGGAGGCGGACCGGGACTTCTGGACCCGGATACTCACCGCCGGAGGCCGCACCCAGGTCCCGAGGTGGACCGGGGACCCGGCATCCGGCGTGGCCGAGTACGAGGTGCCCCTGCCCGGAGCCCTGGCGGACGCCGTGCACGCACTGGCACGTGAACTCCAAGTGCCCTTCGACACCCTCCTGTCGGCGGTCCACGCCAAGGTACTGGCCGCCCTCTCCGGCGAACAGGACGTGGTCACGGGCCACCTCGCCGACGCGACCGGCGAACCCCTGCCGCTCCGCCTCTCCGCCGCCCCAGGCACCTGGCGCGACCTGGTCGCGGCGGCACACCGCGCACAGGCCGACGTACTCGCGCACCGGGACTTCCCGGTGGCCGCGCTCCGGCACGAACTGGCCCTCGCCGAACCGTCGTACGAGGTCACCTGCGGAGCGGGCGACGGCACCCTCGCCGACGACGTCGTGCTGCACGTGGGCTGGGCCGGGAACGGGGGAGCACCGACGCTGCGGCTGCGCTACCGAACGGATGTCCTGTACACGGGGAGCGCGGCTCGTATCGCGGGCTACCACCTCACGGCGCTGAACCTGATGACCACGGACCCGGACGCCGAACACACCCGGCAGAGCCTGCTGTCGGCGCGGGAGACGCGCGAGCTGCTGGAGGGGCTGGCCGGTCCCGAGCGGGAGCTCCCCGACGCGCGGGCGCACGAACTCTTCGAGCGGCGTGCCCGGACCCACCCGGACGCGGTGGCCGCGGTGCAGGGCGAGCGGCAGTGGACGTACGGCGAACTCAACGCCCGCGCCAACCGGTTGGCCCGCGCGCTGCTCGTCCGGGGCCTGGACCGCGAGGACGTGGTCGCGGTCGTCACCGAACGGAATCTCGACTGGCTGGCCGCGACCCTCGCGGTCCTCAAGGCGGGCGGCGCCTATCTGCCGATCGAACCGCACTTCCCGCCCGGCCGGATCGCGGCCACGCTGTCCCGGGCCGGGTGCCGGCTGGTGCTGACCGAGAAGGGCAGCACCGACACCCTCGACCAGGCGCTCGCCACCGTCCCCGAGACGGAGAAGCTGCTCGTCGAGGACGCGTACGCCGAGCCGCACGCCGACGACGACCCCGGTGTCGCGGTGGACCCCAGCCAACTCGCCTACATCTACTTCACCTCCGGCTCCACCGGTGAACCGAAGGGAGCGATGTGCGAGCACGCGGGCATGGTCAACCACCTCTTCGCCAAGATCGACGACCTGGGCATCGGCGAGGGCGACACGGTGGCCCAGACGGCACCACAGTGCTTCGACATCTCCCTGTGGCAGCTGGTGTCCGGGCTGCTCGTCGGCGGCCGGACACTGCTGGTCGGCCAGGACGTGCTCGTCGACGTGGAGTGCTTCGTCGACACACTGACCGAGGCCCGGGTCGGCGTCACCCAACTCGTGCCCTCCTATCTGGAGGTCCTGGTCTCCTACTTGGAGCAGCACCCCCGCGAACTCCCCGATCTGCGCTGTGTGTCGGTGACCGGCGAGGCGCTGAAGCCGGAACTCACGCAGCGCTGGTTCGCCGTCCAGCCCGCGATCAAGCTGGTCAACGCCTATGGCCTGACCGAGACTTCGGACGACACCAACCACGAGATCATCGACGGCCCCTGTGAGCGCGTACTGCTGGGGCGAGCGGTCAACAACGTGCGCGTGTACGTCGTGGACGAGCGGCTGGACCTGGTCCCGCTCGGCGCCCCCGGCCTCATCGCCTTCTCCGGCGTCTGCGTCGGCCGGGGCTACGTCAACGACCCCGAACGGACCCGTGAGGCGTACCTGGACGACCCCTACCGTCCCGGCGAGCGGCTCTACCTGGGCGGTGACTGGGGCCGCTGGCACCCCGGCGGCAAGCTGGAGTTCCTCGGGCGCCGGGACAACCAGGTCAAGATCCGCGGCTTCCGCATCGAGATCGGGGAGATCGAGAACACCCTGCTGCGGGTGCCCGGTGTGCGCGACGGCGCGGTGGTCGTCGCCGACCGGCCCGGACAGGGCAAGCACCTGATCGCCTTCTACTCCGGGCAGCAGCTCCCCGTGGACACGCTGCGCGACGCGCTCGCCGCCGACCTGCCCGCCTACATGGTGCCGTCCGCCTTCCACTGGCAGTCCGCCCTGCCGTTGACCGCCAACGGCAAGACCGACCGGAAGGCGCTGACCGCGCTGGCCGAGCGGAGCGCGCCCGCGCGGGAGGACGCCGGTGACACCCCGCGCACCCCGGCCGAGCGCAGACTCGCGGCCATCTGGGCCGAGTTGCTGGGCCTGTCCGAGCAACGGATCGGACGCACCGACCACTTCTTCGACTCCGGCGGCACCTCCCTCACGGCGGTGAAGCTCACGATCGCGCTCGACCGCGCGGTGTCCCTCAAGGACATCACCCGCCATCCGGTCCTCGCCGACCTGGCCGTCCTCCTCGACGGCGCGAGCGGTACGCGCACCGACGCGAGCGGCTCGCGCACCGACGCGACCGGCCTGCGCACCGAACTTCTCCAGCCGCTGTCGGAGCCGGCCGGAACACCGGAGAACACGCTCGTGTGCTTCCCCTACGCGGGCGGCAACGCCGTCAACTACCAGCCGATGGCCAGTGCGCTCGCGGCCTCCGGCACCCAGGTCCTCGCGGTGGAGCTGCCGGGGCACGATCTCGCCGCCCACCAGGAGCCGTTCGCCCCGATTCCCGAGGTGGCGCGACGGGTCGCCGACGAGATCACCGCACGCGGGCTGACCCGGGTCATGCTGTGGGGCCACTCGTCGGGCACCGCACCGGCCGTCGAGACCGCCCGCATCCTCCAGGAACGCGGGATCGAGGTGACCCGGCTGTTCCTGGCGGCGCAGTTGCCCGGCACGCTGGCCGAACGGCACGCCTCCATCGCCGAGTTGGAGGGCCGGGACGACACCGCCGTCGCGGCCCGGCTGGCCTCGGAAGGCGGTTACACCGAGCTGGCCGAACTCGACGCGCCGCACGCCGGACGCGTCGGCGCCGCCTACCGGCACGACTGCCTCTCCGCGCACCGCTACTTCTGCGACGCCCTGGAGAACCCGCCCCGGGCCAGGCTCGCGGCCCCGGTGACGGTCGTCGTGTCCGCCGACGACCCGTACACGGCCGGACACGCCGACGCCCACCGGGACTGGCGGCTCCTGGCCGAGCGCGTGGACCTGCACGAACTCCCCGACGGGGGCCACTACTTCACCCGTCTGCGCCCCGACGAGGCGGCCAAGGCGGTCCTCGCCGCCGTCGCCTCGCCGACGCCCTCCTGAACCTCCTGCCCTTTCTCTCCCGAACCCGACGACCGACCCCGCCGTGCCGCGGCAACCGAAAGGAAGAACCGAGATGTCGACCTCATCCCTGGCCGCACCGCTCGATGTCGAGTCGCGGCCGGACCGACCGGCGGTGGCTCACGTCGACACCCCCGCCGACGTGGCGAGTTGGGCGGCCCAGTACCGCGAGGTGCTGCGCACTCAGGTCACCGAGCACGGGGCGCTGCTGATCCGTGGTCTGGGGCTGCGCGACACGGAACAGGTGGGTGCCGTCTTCTCCCGGCTGACCGGCGGTCTGCTGACGGAGCGGGAATCCTTCGCGCCCCGCCAGGAGTTCGGCCCGGGGCTCTACTCCTCCACGGCCTGGCCGGCCAACCAGCCGATGTGCATGCACCACGAGCTGAGCTACACCCTCGAACCGCCCGGCCTGATGCTCTTCGCCTGCCTGACCGCACCCGAACAAGGCGGCGCCACGGCCGTGGCGGACGCGACGGAGATCCTGCGGGCGCTCCCCGCCGACGTCACCGAACGCTTCGAGCGCGAGGGCTGGCTGCTGACCCGCTCCTACAACGACGAGATCGGCGCCACCCTGGAGGAGTCCTTCGGCACCGCCGACCGCGCCGAGATCGAGCGCTACTGCCGGGCCCACGCCATCGACTTCACCTGGCAGCCCGACGGCTCCCTGCGCACCGCGCAGCGCCGCCCGGCCGTGGTCCGCCACCCGGTCACCGGCGAGCGGTGCTGGTTCAACCAGATCGCCTTCCTCAACGAGTGGACGCTCGCCCCGGAGGTCCGCGAGTACCTGGTGGACGAGTACGGCGAGGACGGCCTGCCGTTCAACACCCGCTTCGGCGACGGAAGTCCGATCGGCGAGGACGTCGTCCAGGTGCTCAACGACACCTACGAGAAGCACACCAGGCGCGAGCCCTGGCAGGCCGGTGACCTGCTGCTCGTCGACAACATCCGTACCGCGCACAGCCGGGAGCCCTTCACCGGAGACCGGCAGGTGCTCGTCGGCATGGCCGAGCCCCGCCGTCTGGCCGACGGCGCCCCGACCCCGCAGGAGGGCACGCGATGACCAGCCAGCTCACCACCCCCGCACACCCGGTGGCGCCCGAGCCGCCCTCGGTGCCCTCCTTCGCCGTGATCTCCGGCGACCAGGTGCGCCAGGCGCTCGAAGGACGCGAGAAGCAGATCACCGAACTGGTCGAGGCCACCTACCGGTTGCACGGCGCCGGGGAGTCGGTCAACCCGCCCTCGTACTTCCTGCGCTTCCCCGACCGCCCCAGCTCGCGCATCATCGCGCTCCCCGCCTCCCTCGGCGGCTCCGAGGGCGTCGACGGCATCAAGTGGATCTCCAGCTTCCCGGACAACGTCCGCTCCGGGCTGCCGCGCGCCTCGGCAGTGCTCATCCTCAACGACCCGGTGACCGGCTACCCGTTCGCCTGCCTGGAGAGCTCCATCATCAGCGCGACCAGGACGGCGGCCTCGGCCGCGCTGGCCGCCGACTGGCTCAGCCGCACCCGGCAGCGCCCGACCCGCGTCGGCTTCTTCGGCACGGGCCTGATCGCCCGCTACATCCACACGTTCCTCGCCGGTACCGGCTGGGTGTTCGACGCCATCGGCGTGCACGACGTCGCCGCCGACAGCGCCGCCGGGTTCCGCGGCTACCTGGAACAGAGCGGGACCACCGCCCAAGTCACCCTCCACGAGCGGCCCGAGGACCTGATCCGCGACAGCGACCTGGTCGTCTTCGCCACCATCGCGGGCGAGCCCCACGTCACCGACCCCGCCCTGTTCAAGCACAATCCCGTGGTCCTGCACATCTCCCTGCGCGACCTCGCCCCCGAAGTCCTGCTGGCCTCGGCCAACTTCGTCGACGACGTCGAGCACTGCCTCAAGGCCGACACCTCCCCCCACCTGGTCGAACAGCGCACCGGCGACCGGGACTTCCTCAACGGCACGCTCAACGACGTGATGCTCGGCCGGTCCGCCCCGCCCGCCGACCGGCCGGTGATCTTCTCGCCGTTCGGACTCGGCGTCCTCGACCTCGCCGTCGGCAAGTACGTCTACGACCAGGCGACGAGATCCGGCGACCTCCGCGTCATCGACCACTTCTTCCACGACCTGCGCCGGTACGGCTGAGTCGGTCCGCCACCCGTCCCCGGTACCAGGAGGCCCACCGTGCCCGTCATATCCGCTCCCCATGACTTCAACGAAGGCCACCTCTTCGTCGACCTCAAGTCGGTCGTCGACCACCCCCTCTATCTGAAGTGCGAGGGCTTCAACTTCGCGGGCTCCATCAAGCTCAAGGCCGCGAACGAGATGGTGGAGAGCGCCGAACGGGACGGCATCCTGAAGCCGGACTCCGTCATCGTCGAATCCTCGTCCGGCAACCTGGGCGTCGCCCTCAGCATGATCGCCGCGAGCAAGGGCTACCGGTTCCTGTGCGTGACGGACTCCCGGTGCAACCTGTCGACCCGGCTGCTCATGGAGGCCCTCGGCAGCCGGGTCCACATCGTGGCCGACCTGGACGAGAACGGCGGTTTCCTGGGCACCCGGCTCGAGTACGTCCGCTCGCTGTGCGCCTCCGACGACCGGTACGTGTGGCTCAGCCAGTACACCAACCCCGGCAACTGGCAGGCCCACTACCGCACCACCGCACCGCAGATCGCCCGCCACTTCCCGCGTCTGGACGTGCTGTTCGTCGGCACGGGCACCGCCGGAACCCTGATGGGCTGCGCCCGCTACTTCCGGCAGTGGCACCGGCCGGTGCGCATCGTCGCCGTGGACAGCGTCGGCTCGGTCGCCTTCGGCGGCGAACCCGGCCGCCGCATGATCCCCGGGCTCGGCATGAGCATGAGACCCCCGCTCCTCGACGAGTCGTACGTCAACGAGGTGGTCCGGGTCGAGGAGGCCGACACGATCCGGGCCTGCCACCGCATGGCCCGGCGCGGTTTCCTGTTCGGCGGCTCCACGGGCACGGTGGTCAGTGGCGCGTCGGAATGGCTGTCGCGCCACGGCACCCCCGACATCACCGCCGTCGCCATCGCCCCCGACCTCGGCGAGCGCTACCTCGACACCATCTACCAGACCAACTGGCTCCAGGACCTCTACGGCGACGAGATCCTGGACGGCGCCCAGATCCTGGACGGCGAGCTCGCCGCCACCCTGGAGCCGGACGACCCGGCCCCCCGCGAGCCCGACCGCTGGCCGTGACGCCATGTGATGTCGCGCCCGCGCCGGACCCGGTCAGTCCGTCGAGCGCGCGGGCGCGCCGAGCAGCCGCTCGATGCCCAGGTCCAGCGCCGCCTCCAGGTGCGTGAGCGAGCCGGTCGACATCAGGATCGACACACCGCCCTGGATCGCGGCGAGCAGGGCAGCCGCCGTACGACCGGCGTCGACACCGGGCGGGATCTCGCCCCGGTCCCGCATGGCCCGTACCCCGGCCGCGATCTGCGCCTCCCACGAGGCCAGAAGCTCGGCGGTGACGGCCTGCGCCCCGGGCGAGGCTTGGGGCAGCCGCGAGGTGAGCGTGCCCAGCGGACAGCGCTGCCCCTGTGCGCGATAGCGGTCGACCACCGCGTCCCGCCAGTCCCACCAGGCCCGCCATGAGGTGAGCGCGCCGAGGTGGGGCTGCTGGTCGGACAGGACGCGGTCGGCCTCGTGCCGCGCGACGGCGAGCAGCAACTCCTCCTTGCCGCCCGGGAAGTAGTGGAAGAGCTGGCTCTTGCTGGTGGCCGTGCGGGCGCGGATGTCGTCCAGGGTCGTCTCGGTCGCGCCGCGCTCACGGATTTCCTCGGCGGCTCCCTCGACGATGCGCTGACGGGTGGCCGTGCCCTTGGCGGTGAGTCGTCGTGCCATGTCGCCATCCTGCCATTTTCTGGACTTGCGGGTCCATTTTTCGGGTGGCAGCTTGGGCGTCCCCGGCCGGTTCCCCACGCGGAACCGGTCCCGCACGGAAGGCACGGCATCATGACTGAGCGGTTCACCGGGCGCACGGCCCTGGTCACCGGTTCCACCACGGGCCTCGGCGCCGCCATCGCGACGACGCTCGCCGCCGAGGGCGCGTTCGTCGTCGTCGGCGGACGCGACGAACGGCGCGGCGCGGAGGTCGTGGCCCGCATCGAGAAGGACGGCGGCGCGGCGGCCTTCGTCGGGGCCGATCTGTCCGGCGGCGCCGATGTGATCCGCCGCTTCGCCGCCGACGCGCTCGACGCGGCGGGCGGCCGGATCGACATCCTCGTGAACAACGCGGCGCTCCTCCTCGCGCCCACCCCCACCGCCGACGTGCCGCAGGAGACCATCGACCAGGCGCTCGCGGTCAGCGTGCGGTCGGTGTTCCTCCTCACCGGCCTGCTGGCCCCGCCCATGGCCGAGCGGGGACACGGTGCCGTGGTCAACCTCGGCTCCATCAACGGCCTGCGGGGCTCGGCGCATTCGGCGCTCTACAGCATGACCAAGGCGGCCGTGCACTCCCTCACCATGTCGTGGGCGGCCGAGTACGGTCCGCACGGCGTCCGGGTCAACACCGTTGCCCCAGGCCCCACTTTGACCGAGAAGGTGGCGGCGATGGAGGAACACCTGGCCCCGATCCTCGCGCGGACGCCCGCCCGGCGCGGTGGCACTCCCGCCGAAGTGGCCGCCGCCGTCGCCTTCCTGGCGAGTGACGAGGCGTCACACATCCACGGCGCCACGCTCACCGTGGACGGGGGGTATGCGGCGGTGTAGCGGCTGCGCTTGTCAGAGGCCGGCCATCAACTCCGCCAGTGGGGCGGGGGTGTCGTCCGGGTCGAGGGCCTCGGTGAGGACGCGGCCGTAATGGATCTTGCGGCCCTTCTTCGTACCGAGGAAGCGGCGCAACTGCTGCTGCGGAGTGCGTTCCCGCTGTTCCGGCTGGCGCAGGAAGGTCTGCAGGGGGCGCAAGTCGCCCTCGGTCCGGATGAGTTCCGTCACCCGGGAGACGCCCAGGGCGCGGATCAGTTCGTCCTCCAGGTCCGCCGCGCAGACGAAGAATCCCTGGTGCGTGGCGGCGGACTGTCTCAGGGCGCGGACGTAGTAGCGGCGCTCCGCCTCGTCGCACAGTCCCGTGAGGCGCAGGCCCAGGCCGGGCGGTCCCAGGAGCCGGGCGAAGCGCCCGACGTTCGTCGCGCCGCCCATCGGCAGCACACAGATTCCCTCGGCCGCCAGATCCCGTCCCCGGCGCGCGGCCAGTGCGTCGACCGCCGCCGCGTCGCTCGGCCCTTCGAGCAGGACGACGGTCCGCACGGGCAGTTGCCCGGCCAGTTCGCACGCCCGGTCGCCGGGCCCACCGGCCGCCCACGCGATCGCCGCCTCCCGGAACGCCCCCATGTCAGCCATGACACGAGTCTCCGCCCTCATCGGCCGTCACGGCAGGGATTTTCGGCCGACCGGCCGGTCGGCCGGTCAGGTGCTCGGCCGGGTGCTCGGTCCGGCATCGCCCGGGGTGTCCCTTCCGGCACCGTCCGGATGCTTGCGCGGTGTGATCGGTTCGGTGCCGCGTGTTGTCCCGGTTGTGTAACGAGGGTGCACATGTCGTGAGGAGATTTTGTAAAGTCCTCAACTGTCCGGGCCGCAAGTGGCCGGTGTTCGTCGTGGGGGGTCTTCGCGTGAGTCAGTATCAGCCGGGTCAGCCGTGGGGTGTCCAGCCGCCCGAACCGGTCCGTATGCCCGACATCCGGCCGCTGTACAAGCGCAAGCGCGTATGGGCGGGCGGCATCGCCCTGCTCGTCGCCGGGTCCGCCATCGGCGGCGGGGGATCTAGTTCGGCCAGCGACGGAGCGCCGCGCCCGAAGGTCACCGTCACCGCGACGCAGACGCCCGCACCGGCGCCGACCGTCACGGTCACCGCGACGCCCGAGCCGCGTCCGACGGTCACGGTGACCAAGACGGCACAGCCCGCCTCGGGCAACTCGGCCGCCAAGTCCACCACTTCGGGCGGCGGCTCGTCCTCCGGCGGCTCCTCCACCTCGGGCGGCGGCTCCTCCTCCGGCGGCGGGTCCTCGACCTCGGGCGGCGGCTCCTCGTCGGGCGGCTCCTCCGCCTCCGGAGGCGGTACGTCCCACCCCGGCGGGGCCACCGCCCAGTGCAACGACGGCTCTTACAGCTTCGCCGCCCATCACCAGGGCGCCTGCTCGCACCACGGCGGCGTCGCCATCTTCTTCAGATAGGCACGGCTTCGTCAGCGGCCCGACCCGGTCAAGGACAAGAGTCAAGGACAAGAGGAGAACCGTGGGCTTCGGCTTTCGTGTGGGCGTACCCGGGATGAGCGTGCGGGTCTCGACGCGAGGCGTGCGCGCCTCCGTCGGACCCCGGATGGCGCGCGTCAGCACGGGCAGCGGAGGCACCCGGATCTCCTCCGGCGTCGGGCCGTTCCAGGCGGCCGGCTCGTCGCGCGGCGGCCGTCGCCCTCAGGCGGGACGCCGGACCGTGGCCCCCTCGGCCGCTCAGCTGGAGCGGGCCCGCCGCCAGGCCGAGCGGGCGCAGCAGGAAGCCCAACGAGACGCGGCCATCGCCGAGTTGCAGGAGCTGCGGCGGCAGATGACCAACGTCCATCTCGAGTCCTTCCCGACGCTGACACCGCCCGTGGTGCCCGAACCGCAACGGCTGCACCTGGCCTGGGCGTTGGCGGAGGCGCAGGCTCATCACCTCGCCGGGCTCGGGGTGTTCGCGCGCAGCGCGCGCAACGCGGCCAAGCGGCATGCCGAGGAGGACGCCCTCGGCTACCTCGCCGCCGAGGAGGGCAGGCTGCGCGAGGCGTACACCGGGCTCGTCGCCGAGGCCGACCAGTGGTGGAGGTCCCTGATCGCCAACGACGAGGAGACCGTGTGCGGGGCGGTCAACCACGCCTTCGCGGACAACCCCGCCTCGGGCTGCGCGGTGGGCGTCGACGGCTCGGTCCTCTCCGTCGTGATGCGACAGCCGGACATCGACGCCCTGCCCGACCAGACGCCCGGCGTCACGCCCACCGGCCGCCCCACCCTCAAGAAGCTCACCAAACGGGACCGCACCCTGTGGTGGCTCACCGCCATGGGCTCCAACATCGTCGCCACGCTGAAGGAGGCGTTCGCCACCGCGCCGGGCATCACCGCGATCGACCTCGCCGTCCTCACCCGCCTGCCGAACACCCAGCGGCTCGGGTTCGTGGCCTACGGCCGCTGGACGCGCCAGGCGATCGAGGCCGGACCCTGGCAGCAGACCGAGGACGCGCTGCGCTTCCTCGACATCGGCCAGGGCGTCGTCTGCGCGGTCACCACCACCCTCGCCGGGAACCTGTCCAGCACCCTCAAGCCGCTGGACGTGAGCAGGTTGCCCGGTCTGCGCAGCCTCCTCGAAAGCGCCCAGGACGATTCAGCGGGCGACGCGGGCGACTCCGTGACCGGCGAAGCGACCCTGGCGGGGCTGGACGGCGACCTGCGCGCGAACGTGCCCGACGCGCACTCCGCCACCCTCCCGGATCCCTATCGCATCCGCCCCTTCGCCGAGTGGAAGCAGCAGGCCGCACCGCAGGGCCGTGCTCCCGCGACCACGCTCGCCCAGGGACAGAGCGTCGTCCTCCCCGAGGAAGCCTGGCAGGAGTTGCGCATCGCCTTCGAGTTCGCGGGCGCCGACGCCGATCTGACGCTCTTCCTGACCGGCGCGGACGGCCGGGTCGCCGGTGACGAGGACTTCGTCTTCTACAACCAGCCCGACGGCGCCTCGGGCGCGGCCCGGCTCCTGGGCAAGGAGACCGAGGGGCCGTACACGGTCGAGCGCGCGTCCCTGCGCCCCGCCGCGCTGTCCCCGCACATCCACCGCGTCACCATCGCCCTGAACATGGACGTCGACACGGGCCTGACCTGTGGTGCCCTCACCCATGCCACCCTGAACCTGGACAGCGGCACCGGCCAGACGTGGAGCTTCCAGCCGCCCGCCGACCCCGGCGTCCGCGCCATGGCCGTCGCCGAGGTGTACCGGCACACGACGGCGGGTCGGCCGGTGTGGAAGCTGCGCGCCCTCGGCCAGGGCTGGGCCGACGGACTCGAAGGACTTGCCCGCGCCCACGGCGTCGACGTCTCCTAGCGGCGCCCTGACAGGTTTCCGGTCGGGCGGGGGCGGGGGCCGGGGGCTATTCGACGTCGCCGCCCGACGCCGTAGGTGCCCAGGAGGCGGCCCAGTCCAGCAGTTCGGGGCTGTGCAGGGCCGGTACCCACAGGTCGGCGTGTTCCGTGTGTTCCGCCTGGGCGTCGTGCGGGCGGGGGCCGAGCGCGACGACCCGCAGTCCGGCCCGGCGTGCCGATTCCATGCCGGTCAGGGAGTCCTCGACCGCCAGCGCCCGCTCCGGGGAAACGCCGCAGAGGCGGGCCGCGGTGGCGTACACGTCCGGCCAGGGCTTGGGGCGTACCGCGCCGTCCGGCCCCGTGGACGGTACGACGACGTACCGGAAGTGCTCCCGCAGCCCCGCCCGTTCCAGGCTGCCCTCCACCACCTCCGCCGGGCAGTTGCTGGCCACCGCCAGCGGCAGCCGGCCGGAGAGCGAGCGCACCAGCTCGACGGCGCCCGGCATCGTCACCGGGTCGTCGGCGACGAGCGCCAGGAAGTGGCGGAGGAGGGCGGTCGTGAGGTCGGCGGTCAGCTCGGGCTTGTGCGCCGACTCGGCCATGAGCCGCCCGCAGTCGGCGTAGTGCACGCCCTTGGCCCGCTCCGCGAACCCCGAGGGCGTACGGAGCCCGAAGTCCCGGAACGCCCGGCCGCGGGCGTCCTGCCAGTGACGTTCGCTGTCCATCAGGGTGCCGTCGCAGTCGAAGACGACGGCACCGGGGGACCAGTTGAAGAGGGGATGGGCCGTGGTGGTCACGGTGGCCTCCTGGGGAGCGAGCAGTCGCGCGCGGCATGGCCGCGGTGTCGGTCTGGCGGTGTCCCGCGTGCCGGACGCGCCGGGAATGTGCGCCTGCTCGGCGGAGCCTGCGTGCCTGAGCGCGGAGAATGCGGGCATTCCTGGTCTTCCATGACCAAACGGAAACATCGCACTCGTTACGTTATTTTCGCGCCGGAGAGCCGTGCAATGACTACAAGGAGTTATCGACGGAGGTGGGTGGCGAGGTGTATGAGGCATGGGGGAGCGGTGTGTGGTGAGATGGTGGCATCTGCCCTCAAAGTGACTTGTTCCGGGGGGAGTTGAGGCATGATCGCCGGGTGGGCCTGGGTGGTTCAGGGCGTGCCGCGTGCAGGCGTCGAGTGCGGGCCCGGTGTCGAAAGGGCGGCGGATCGGGCCGATTGCCACTCGTCGGCGTTCATCCTCGAAAGAAATACGCAATAACCGCGCGAGTATGGCTATAGGGCGCTCCGGGCGCACGCGGGCGCACTACATTCTCCGCAGTCACGCAGGCTGAGCGAGGGTGGACGGGACGTTGCAGGAACGGGCGAGAGCAACCCGCAGATCACTCCTGGAAGCGGCGGCCGGACTCTTCGCCGAACGCGGCTACGCGGGCACCAGCGTGAACGACATAAGCGCCAGGTCGGGCCGCACGAGCGGGTCCATCTACTTCCACTACGCCAGCAAGGAGGGCATCGCCCTCGCCGTCGTCCAGGACCGTTTCGCCAACTGGCCGGAGCTCGCCCCGCGCTACGCCGACGAGGCGGTGCCGCCGATGGACCGGCTCGTCGCCCTGAGTTACGACATCGCCCAGTCCCTGGCCGAGGACCCCGTGACCCGCGCGGGCGCCCGCCTGTGGGCCGAGCGCGACACCATCAACGTCACGCTCCCCGACCCCTTCGGCCTCTGGACGGCCGCCGTCACACGGCTGCTCGCCCAGGCGCGGGTCACCGGCGACCTGGCCGCCCATGTCCGGCCCGCCCGGGCCGCCCGCGCCCTGGTCCGCGCGTTCTTCGGCCTCTGCTCGCTGACCGAGGCCATCGAGGGCGCGGCGACCGTCAACGACCGAGTGGCGGACTGGTGGCAGCTGACGCTGCCGGTGTTGCGGGCGGCGCGGTGACGGGGCGGGACGGCTGGAGTGGCGTGGTCGTGTGGTGCGTGGGGCGAGTGCGGGGGTGCGTGGACGCGTTCCGGAGGGCGTGAACCGTCCGGAACGCGTCATGGTCGTCACATGTGGGCGTGACGGATGGGGGCGTGCCACATGTGGTCGACCCACATGTGGTGGCCGCATACGTGGGCGGCGCACCGGTGGGAGCCGGACATGTGGGCGTCACACATGGAGCTGCCCCACATGGGACTGTCACACATGGGGGCGGTGGCCCCGCTCCTGGCGCGGGAAGGTCTGTTCCTCCTCGGGCAGCGTGGGCTTCGGCAGCGTGGCCACCTCTTCCTTCGCCTTCTCCAGCTGCTCGGCCGTGTCGTGCGGCAGCAGGGGCGGGCGGCGGTGGCTGTCGCGGAAGCGGAAGGCGGTCGTGAGGTCGCCGAAGGTCTCCCGGCGCCAGGCGCTGATGTTCGGTTCCTCGACCCCGGTGAACCGTTCCAGGAACCGCAGCGCCGAGGTGTGGTCGAACGCCTCGGAGGCGACCCAGCCGCCGACGGTCCAGGGGGAGATGACGATCGCCGGGACGCGGAAACCGCCCCCGATCGGCAGGCCCTGGATGAACTCGTCCGGCGTGCCCTGCGGCGCGGTCGGCGGGACCACATGGTCGAACAGGCCGTCGTTCTCGTCATAGTTGAGGATGAAGGCGGTCTTGCGCCACACCTTCGGGTTGGACGCGATGGCCTCGATCTTCGAGGCGACGAAGTCGGCACCGGCCGCCGGGAGATAGTCGGGGTGCTCCGACTGGTAGCTCGTCGGCATGATCCAGCTCACCGCAGGAAGACGGTCGTTGTGGGCGTCGTCCTCGAAGGTGCCCTCGGGCTGCGGACGTACACCACGCTCGTACAGCTCCGAACCGGGCTGCGCGTCGCGGAAGGCGGCGAACTGCTCCAGCATGTTGCAGCCGTAGTCGTCGTCCTGCTGGTACACCTTCCAGCTGACCCCGGCCGCCTGGAGCCGTTCGGCGTACGTCGTCCAGCGGTACGGCGACGGTGCCTTGTTGCTGATGACCGGGCCGCCGTTCCGGCCCGACGGGTCGATCGAACCGGTCATCCACATCAGGCGGTTGGGCCAGGTCGGCCCCATCACCGAGCAGAAGTAGTTGTCGCAGACCGTGAAGGTCTCGGCGAGCGCGAACTGGAACGGGATGTCCTCGCGCGTGTAGTACCCCATCACATAGGGGCCGTTGGCGCCGTCGGCCTTGCGGTGGGCGGGCAGCCACTGGTCCATCTTGCCGTTGTTCCACGCCTGGTGCTGCACGGACCAGGCGTGACTGGTGGACGGGATGGCCTGGGCGCTCGACGTGTGGGTGTCGAGGTGGAAGGGGAGTAAGTATCCCTTCGGGTTCACGGTGTCCGGCTGGTAGAAGACGGAGTCACCGTTGTCCAGAGTGAGGGCGTGCCGGTCGGCGAAGCCGCGGACCCCCGAGAGCGTGCCGAAGTAGTGGTCGAAGGACCTGTTCTCCTGCATCAGCATGACGACGTGCTCGATGTCGCGCAGCGAACCGCGCCCGGGCGGCCCGGCGGCCACGGCCTTCTGGACGCTCGGCGGCAGGAGGGAGATCGCCGCGGCGGCACCCAGCGCGCCCGCGGCCGAACCCAGGACTCTACGACGAGTCAACTCGGCCATGTGTACCCCTTCTTGAGCGAGAGAAGCACTCCCGAACGACAGCGGCCCGGGTGGAACCACGGGCCGCCGAACACTCTCCGCCCGGGAGGGCGTGACGCGTCAGGGGTGGGTGGTGAACATGTGGTCAACGGAGGGGAAAGCGTGGGCCTGGCATGTAGGGCGGATGTGGTCAGGAGCGGGCCCCCGAATGGGTGTGCCGCACATGGGGGCTGCCGACCGGCGGACGGGCGCGCTCGGCCGAACGGGCGTGTCCGTCATGCGCTCGGAGGCCCATCTCTGGCGGTGCGGCGACGCCTCGCGCAGCGTGGAGAGGAGAGTGCGACCGGTCGGGCGAGAGGTGTGACAGATGGACGAGGGTGTCTCCAGGCCGAGGGTCGTCGTCGGCATCGACGGGTCACCGTCCTCGTACGCGGCCCTGCGCTGGGCCACGCGCTACGCCGGTCTGATCGGCGGCACCGTCGAGGCGGTCGCCGTATGGGAGCTGCCGGGGCTGTACGGCTGGTCGGCGCCCGCCGTGGACATGGACGTCGACGCCGAGGAGGCCCGCGACCGGATGCGGCGCGAGCTGACCGAGGTGCTCGGCGGGGATGCCTTCGACGCGGTCCAGATGCATCTGGTGCACGGCAACGCCCCCGACGTGCTGCTGCGCGCCGCCGAGGGGGCCGAGGCGCTGGTGGTCGGCAGCCGGGGGCGGGGCGGGTTCGCCCGCGCGCTGCTCGGCTCGGTCAGCCAGCATCTGTCGCACCACGCGAGCTGCCCGGTGGTGATCGTGCGGGCCGAGGCTGCCTGACAGCGGGCCGAGGCTGCTTTGAGCGGGGCTCGGCCGGAGCACCGCACGTCTTCACCGGGGCACGTGCGTGCGCCTTCACCGGGCCACGTGTTCACGCCCCTCCACATGTGTGCGTGCGCCATACGGGGGCACGGATGCGTGTGCCGTCATGGGGACCGTGTGCGCGTGTGCCCTCACGGGGTCAAGGCCGTGTGCCCCGCTCCGCCTGTGTGAGCCGTGCGCACTCGGCCACCACGTCCCGCAGACTGCCGGTCCGCTCCAGGGCAGCACGCTGCACCACGGCGCCGTTGCCGTGTTGGAGCAGCCCCGACAGGACGTCCCCGGCGACCTTCGCGTCCCCGTGGTCGTCCAGGGCGTCACGGACGTGGTCGTACAGCGCGCGCACCACCTCCTCCGCGGGCGCGGGACGCATGGTCCCGGGGTGGAGCAACGGGCCGCCGAGGCCGTAGCGGGCGGCCTGCCAGGCGGCCAGCCGCAGCAGGGCCACGCCGTGGCGGGCCGGAGGTTCCCCCGCCCGCCACGCACGCGCGGCCGTCTCGACGAGCGCGCGGGTCAAAACGGCGAGCAGCACGGTCGAGTCCGCGTCCAGGCACACATCCGCGACCCGGATCTCGACCGTGGGGTACTGGTGGGAGAGGCGGGCGTCGAAGTAGATCATCCCGTCGTCCCGCAGGACCCCGGTGCCGACCATGTCCCGCACCCGCGCGTGGTACCGGTCGGCGGACTCGAAGATCTCGGTGGGCCCGGCGGAGGGCCACCGCCCCCACACCTGGCTGCGAAAACTGGCGTATCCGCTGTCCTGGCCCTGCCAGAAAGGGGAGTTGGCGCTCAGGGCCAGCAGGACGGGCAGCCAGGGGCGGATGCGGTCGAGTACGGCGACGCCCTCCGCGTCGGAGTCCACCGAGACGTGCACATGGCATCCGCAGGTGAGCTGCTCCTGGAGGGTCAGCCCGAAGCGCTCGGCCATCCAGCGGTAGCGCCGGTCGGGGGTCAGCGCGGGGCTGACCGGCAGCGGGGAGGTGGCCAGCGCGGCCACGGCGGCCCCGGTGCGTTCGGCATGCCGCGCCGCCTCCGCGCGGAAGCGGCGGATCTCCGCCGCGAGCGTGTCCCGCCGGGTCTGCGGATGGGTGGCGAACTCCACTTGCTGACGCTGTAGTTCAAGCTCGAACACCTGGTCCTCCGCAGCTCCGGCCGTCCGGCCCGCCGAGGCCAGCACCGCCGCAGACACGGACCGGGGTTCACCCGTCTCCGCGTCGACCAGGAGAAGCTCCTCCTCCACTCCGACGCTCCGCACGCCTTGTCCTCCCTCGACTGGTCCGGGTCCGGTTTTCCCTGCGGCGACTCTCGCACGAGCGGCCGCGACAGGGGCTGTGGAAGCCGGGCGACGCCACGCCGTACGACCGACCGGCCGTACGGAAGCCACCGGCCCGTGCCCGCGGCCCGGGTACGTCTCCCGCCTGCCCTCGGGCGAGTGGGTCAGTCCTGGAGGTGCTCGCGTGGGGTGCCGCTCGGCGGCGAGCTGGGGCGGTACCGGGTCGCGCCGCCCAGCGACATATCGGCCCGGTTCCCGAGGCCGCCCCACCACGGTTCAGCGGGTCGCCGTACCGAACCACCGCGCCAACTGGCCCGCCAGTTCCTCCTGTTCGTCACCGACCCACGCCACGTGGCCGTCGGGTCGCAGCAGTACGGCGGGCGCGTCCAGCTCCTCGCTCACGTAGACGACGTGGTCGACCCGGTCGTCCCAGCCCGCCACCGACAACGTGCCGGTCCCGTCGAGCAGCAACCCGCGTCCGTCGTGCAGGAGTTCATACAACCGCCCCCGCTTGAGCGGCAGGTCCCGCAGCCGCCGTCCGAGCAGGGGGTGGCCCTCGCCGAAGTCGTATCGGACCGCGACCGCGGTGATCATCTCGGTGACGTGCCGGTTCACCTCCTCGAAGTCCAGCAGGTCCGAGAACAGCTCCCGCAGCGCCACCACGCCGGGGTCGGTCCGCAACAGCACGAACTGTGCACGGGTGTTGGTGAGCACCCGTGCGGCCACCGGATGGCGCTCGGCGTGGTAGGTGTCCAACAGCCCTTCCGGAGCCCAGCCGTTGACCTCGGCGGCCAGTTTCCAGCCGAGGTTGAAGGCGTCCTGCACGCCGAGGTTGAGCCCCTGCCCGCCGACCGGCGGATGGACGTGCGCCGCGTCGCCGGCCAGCAGCACCCGGCCCACCCGGTAGCGCTCAGCCTGCCGGGTCGCGTCCCCGAACCGGGAGAGCCAGCGCGGCGAATGCACCCCGAAGTCGGTGCCGGTCAGGGCCCGGAGCCGCTGCTTGAACTCCTCCAGGGTCGGCGCGCTCGTACGGTCCTCGGTCACCCCCTCGGACGGCACGATGATCCGGTACACCCCCTCTCCGAGGGGCATCGCGCCGAAGCGGAGCTCGGTCTTGCGGATCTCCGCCGTCATGGCGGTCAGCGTCGCCGCTTCGGCGGTCGCCTCCATCTCGCCCAACAGCGTCTCGACGGTGGCGGGTTCGCCGGGGAAGCCGACACCGATCAGCTTCCGCACGAGGCTGCGGCCCCCGTCGCAGCCGACGAGGTAACGCCCCCGGATCCGGGTACCGTCGGCCAGTTCCGCGCTCACCCCTTCCTCGTCCTGGCTCAGCCCCACCACCTCGCACCCGCGCCGCATCTCGGCACCGAGTTCCGCGGCGCGCTCGGCCAGCAGCCGCTCGGTGACGACCTGCGGAATGGCCAAGCCGTACGGGTGCGCGGTGTCCACCCCCTGCGGCCACGGCGCGGCGAAGCCCGCGAACGGCCCTCCTGCCTGGAACTTCTTCCCCAGCTCCAGGAACCGGTCGAGCAGTCCCCGCTGGTCCATCACCTCGACACTGCGCACATGCAGCCCCAGCGCCCGCGACTGGCGGCTCGGCTCCGCCGCCTTCTCCAGCACGACCGTCCGCACGCCGTGCAGCCGCAGTTCGGCGGCCAGCATCAAACCGGTCGGCCCGCCGCCGACCACGATCACGTCAACCATGTATCCCCTGTCCCACAAGACGGCCCATCCACCCGCCCGGCACACCCTCGGTGCCCGCACGAGCGCCCGGACGCCAACGAACGCGTCCATACGTCGCGAAACTCTGATTTCCCCCGACTCCGGGCGTCGGCCGCCCATTCTGAGGCACCAAGGGGGCCTTGCCGCAAGGGCCCCCTTGCGCTATATGTTTAATAGGGAGAGGAGTGGCCCTGCTTCCGTCTCGTCCCGTTCATCGCGGACGCGTCCTCCTTCCGGAACCCCGCTTCGGTGTCTTGATACGGCTGACTTTTGCCGCGAACACGTGCCAACGCCCCTGGATGATCTCTACGGTTGGTCCCGTCGGGTGGACGACGGCGACCGGAGCGTGGGGAGAACGGTGGAAGCCGAGATGATGGCGCTGGCCGCCATGTGCGCCAGCAGCCTCATGGGACTGGTTCTCCAGGACCTGTGGGGGTGGGGCAAGAAGCGGTTCGTCTCGCTCCTCGACCGGGGTGCGCGCGGCGAACACGCGGCGGTCGAGACGGAACTGGAGAACCTGCGCCAGGCGTTGCTCGACGCGCGCCGCACCGGGGACGAGGCCGCGGTGGAGGCCGCGTTCGCCGCATGGGCGCAGCGCTTCGAGAGCGTGCTCGCCCTGCACCCCGAGCTCGCGGACCGTGCGCGGACCGTCGTGAGCGAGACCATCGAGCGCAGCCCGGCCCCGGTCGCCTTCGCGAACATCGTCCACTACGTCAACAACGTCGCCGTGCTCCGTGCCATGAACGACTACTGGGCACGCTGCACCGCCGCGCACCGCATGACCGCGATGTTCCTGTCCGGCCTGCCGGGAGTGGGCAAGCGCACCACGCTCCGCCAGTGGCTCAAGTCCCACCAGGACGCACTTCCCCGCGACATCCTGCACGCCGACCTGGCGCCGGACGAGCGTGGCCGCCCCGCCGACCTCGCCGCCGTCCTGGAACGCTGGCTGGACGAACTCGGCGTGCCACGACAGGACCGCCCCGCCGCGCTCGACCGAAAAGCGGCCGAGGTACGGCGACTTGTGCGCCGACGGCCGACGGTCCTCCTGCTGGAGAACGTGACCAGACTCGGCCAAGTACGGCCCCTGCTCCCGGACTCACCGAGTTGCGTCCTGCTGATGACCGGTCAACAGGTCCCGCCCGCACTGGAGTCGCTGCTCGACTTCGAAGCCGTCGACGTGTCGCCCCTCGAGGACGACCACGCTCTCGAACTTCTGGTCAAGGTCAGCAACAGCACCGAGCATCCCGAACGACTCCGACCCATCGTGCGGCAGTTGGGCGGCCTGCCGCTGGCCGTGCGTCTCGTCGCGGGGCGCCTGAAGTCACCGGTCCCGGGCACCTTGGAGGACATCACCGCCCGCCTCGCCGACCGGACCTCGCGACAGGAGCTGCTGACCGTGGACGACGCGCCGAACCTCCCCAGCGCACTGGAGGCGGGCTACACCTGTCTCGCCACGGACGCCGCCCGGCTCTACCGGCACCTCGGCATCATGCCGCGCGTCGACTTCCAGATGGACACCGTGCTCGCCCTCGCGACTGACGGTGAGCCGTCCACCGCGCGCCACGCCCTCCAGGAGCTGATCTCGTCCCGGCTGGTCGAGTTCGAGGGCGTCGACACCTACCGGCTGCACCCCCTCGTCCACGACCACGCCGTGAACGTCGCGGAGCGCGAGATCGGCGAGGCCGAGCGCCGGGAGGTGGTGGCCCGCATCGTCCGCCACTACCTGCACGCAGCCGAGTCCGGCGAGGCCGCGCTGTCCTCGCGCTGGCGCTACGACCCGATGAACGTCTACGCGGAATACACGCGATCCGCCGCCGGGCGCAATGCCCACGCCGAACGTGAACTCGGGCGCCGCCGGGCCGGACTGCTCGCCGCCGTGCGACTCGCCCACGACATCGGCCTGGACGAGGAGGCGTGGCGGCTGTGTCAGGGGCTGTGGACCTTCTATCTGCGCACGGCCGGCCATGCCGAGTGGATCGAGTCGCACGAGACGGGCCTCGCCGCCGCCCGGCGCGGCCCCGATCCGATGGCCACCGCCCGGATGCGCTTCCAGCTCGGCTTCGCCCACTTGGACCGCTGGAACGTCGAGGAGGGCGACTCGGGCCGGGCGCGCGAGCATCTTGAGGCGGCACTCGACCTCGTACACCCCGAGGCGCCGGACCGGAGCGAAGGGGAGCGGCGCACGGAGTCCAGCGCCCTGGAAGCGCTCGGTCTGCTGGAACTCAAACTGAAGCGCCCCGAGTACGCTCTCGCCCGCCTCGACCAGGCCGTCGCGGCCCTGGAGGGTGTCGAACACCCCCGTGGTCTCGCCCTCCTCGCCTACCACCGGGCCGCCGCCTACACCGCCCTGCGCCGCCACGACGACGCCGAGCGCACCCTGCGCGAGGCCCGGGAGCGCTTCGCGGCGCTCGGCGAGGGCAAGGACATCGCGCTCAACATCGGCAAGAGCTGGCTCAGGTACGCGGAGGACCGGCGTGTGTACGGGCGCCTGGACGAGGCGGTGCGGGCCGCCGACTCCGCCGTAGCGGAACTGCCGAAGGCGGAGTCGCCGTACAACCTCGCGGTGGCGCATCTGCTGCGCGGTGACCTCCACCGCGACCTGGGCGACAGCCGTCGGGCGGCGGAAGACTGGGAGAACGCCCGGGAGTTGTTCACCGTGGCCCGCAGCGGCCGTGCGGATGAGGTGCGGGAGCGGCTGGACGGCTCAGCGGGCGACCACGCATAGGGCCGGGGGCAGGTCGTCGCCCGCAGTGACGGTGAGCCGGATTTCCGGTACGTGCGGGCGGTGCCTCGTCCGGGAATCGCGGGCCCAGGCGAGGACCGCCGACGCGGCGACGGTGAAGTCCGCCCACGCCGGACGGTCGAGCCAGCTCACCCGCAGTCGCGTGTCATCGTCGAACAGGACCAGGCAGTCCCGGCCGTCCCCCTCCAGGGCGATCAGCTCACACCCGGGGAACCGGCCGCTGAAGTCGGACCACTTCAGCTCCGTGGGCCGTGGGCACCGCTCGCGGGGGAGCACCAGTACGTCGGCCGACCGGGGCCAGCGGGGGTCCGGGTCGTCCGGGTCGGCGACCAGGTGAGCGCCGTCGAGATGATCGCGCCGGGTGCTTTGAAGCCCACCGGGGAAGCGTCGCAGCGACACGGCCGAACCGGCGTCGGTGACCTCGCTGGTGACCAGCAGGGCGGGCAGATGAGGCTGACGGTGGAGGTGCTCCTGCGGCAGTGCGGGCACGGGGATCGCCCGGGGGGTGGCGGGATGGTCGGGCTCGGGCAGGTTCAGGCTCGCGTAGAGGAGCCGACGCAGAAGGGCTGCCGATCTGCCGGGCTCCGACGTGACGCTTCCGCGCAGCGCGGCGAGGTCAGGGTCGCTGGGCTGGGTGCGGGCGGCGTGCGTGAGTTGGTTGAGCAAGGGGCTGGTGGGATCGATGCGGGGGAGTGCGTCGCCCAGTTTCCGCAGGGGGGAGTCGGGCGATACGACCGAGTCCTGGAAGGCGCCCAGAATGCTGGGGATGCCGAGTTCGACTCCGTAGAGCGTGAGTGATCCGGCGTCCCCTATGAGGAAATCCGCCGCGCAGAGGGCGGCTTTCCACGTTTCGGATTCGGGGGGCGGGAGAAGGAGCCCTCTTTCGAGGAGCGGGGCGAGCCAGGTGCGTATTTGCCAGGCTCCGTGTGCGTACCATGCGTTGGGGTGTATGGCGGCCAGGACGCGGAATTCGTCGGCGGGGAGTTCCGCAAGTGTGCGGTGCATTGTCCGGGCGAGGGGAGATCCCAGAATCGAGCCCGCTCCCCAGGTCGACGACACGACCACGAGGCGCTGGCCGGGGAGGAGACCGAGGGCCCGGCGGTAGGTCTCGCGGAAAGGGAGTCCGCTGCGCAGCTGGTCGAGGCAGGGGTCACCAGCGACATGGGCCCGGGGGACAGCCTGCGGGCAGCCGTCGGCGAGCCGGCCGAGCTGTTCGGCATGGGACAACACGATGGCGGCCGGAATCACCTGCCCGTCGTGCACCAGCCATTCATCCGTCAGCCCAAAGGCCCCGGGTTTCGGGTTTCGGGTTTCGGGTTTCGGGTTTCGGGTTTCGGGTTTCGGGTTTCGGGT
>NZ_WWIR01000298.1 GCF_009863025.1 Streptomyces sp. SID4985
CACCCCGCCCGGAATACCCCCCCTCCACCCCGCGTTTGTGCCTCACGGAAGATCAGGCCGACAAACGGAGGACACCCGCGTGGGACCGCAACGGGGATGGGCACGGCGACTGGCGGGATACGCCTGGCGGTATCCGAAGGACGTCGTCCTCGCCCTCGGCTCCTCGCTCGCCGGAATGGCCGTCATGGCGGTCGTTCCGCTGATCACGAAGGTGATCATCGACGACGTGATCGGCGGCCACACCCGCGCCATGGCCCCCTGGGCGGGCGCCCTGGTCGGCGCCGCGCTGCTCGTGTACGCGCTCACCTATGTCCGCCGTTATTACGGCGGACGGGTCGCCCTCGACGTCCAGCACGACCTGCGGACGGAGATGTACCGCACGATCACCCGGCTCGACGGCCGCCGTCAGGACGAGCTGTCCACCGGGCAGGTCGTCGGCCGGGCGACCAGTGATCTTCAGCTGATCCAGGGCCTGCTGTTCATGCTCCCGATGACCATCGGGAACGTGCTGCTCTTCCTGATCTCGCTCGGGATCATGGCCTGGCTGTCGCTGCCGCTGACCCTGGTCGCGCTCGCGGTCGGACCGGCGCTCGGCTGGATCGCCCGGCGCAGCCGCAGCAGGCTGCACCCCGCCACCTGGTACGCGCAGGCGCAGGCCGCCGCCGTCGCCGGAGTGGTGGACGGCGCGGTCAGCGGCGTCCGTGTGGTGAAGGGGTTCGGGCAGGAGGAGCAGGAGACCGGGAAGCTGCGCGAGGTCGGCCGCAGGCTGTTCGCGGCGCGGCTGCGGACCATCCGGCTGAACAGCAAGTACACCCCCGCCCTCCAGGCCGTACCCGCCCTCGGCCAGGTCGCCATGCTGGCCCTCGGCGGCTGGCTCGCGGTGGGCGGGCACATCACGCTCGGTACGTTCGTCGCCTTCTCCACCTACCTCGCCCAGCTGGTCGGCCCGGTGCGGATGCTCGCCGTGGTGCTCACCGTCGGCCAGCAGGCCCGCGCGGGCACCGAGCGCGTCCTTGAGCTGATCGACACCGAGCCGACCATGAAGGACGGCACCAAGGCCCTCCCGGCCGACGCGCCCGCCTCCGTCGAGTTCGACGACGTCTCCTTCGGCTACGACGACGACCGGCCCGTCCTCAAGGGGCTCAGCTTCGAGATCCGGCCGGGCGAGACCCTGGCCGTCGTCGGTACCTCGGGCTCCGGCAAGTCCACCCTCTCCCTGTTGCTGCCCCGCTTCTACGACGTGAGCCGCGGCGCGGTCCTGGTCGGCGGCCACGACGTGCGCGAGCTGACGACGGACTCGCTGCGCGCCGCGATCGGCCTGGTCCCGGAGGACTCCTTCCTGTTCTCCACCTCGGTCCGCGAGAACATCGCCTACGGCCGCCCCGACGCCACCCAGGAGGAGATCGAGGCCGCCGCCCGCGCCGCCCAGGCACACGGCTTCATCGGCGAGCTGCCCGACGGCTACGACACCAAGGTCGGCGAGCACGGTCTCACCCTCTCCGGCGGCCAGCGCCAGCGCGTCGCGCTCGCCCGCGCCCTGCTCACCGACCCCCGGCTGCTGGTCCTGGACGACGCCACCAGCGCCGTCGACGCCCGGGTGGAGCACGAGATCCACGAGGCGCTGAAGCAGGTGATGGAGGGCCGTACGACCCTGCTCGTCGCGCACCGCCGCTCCACCCTGAACCTGGCCGACCGCATCGCGGTCCTGGAGGACGGCCGCCTCGCGGACATCGGCACCGACGCCGAGCTCCAGGAGCGCTCCCCGCTCTACCGCAGGCTGCTCACCGACCCCGACGAGCTGGGCGGGATCTCCCCGGGCCACGCCCGCCCGGCCGAGCCGCGCGAGGACACCACCGTCCGCGAGGAGCTGGACGCCGAGTTCGACGCCGAGCGCGGGGTGACGCCGAGGCTGTGGACCGGCGACCGCGAGCCCCGCGACCGGGCCCTCTCCGGCACCCCGGCCACCCCGGAACTCCTCGCCAAGGTCGAGGCGCTGCCCCCGGCCACCGACACCCCTGGCGTGGACGAGGCCCGCGCGGTCAGCCCCGAGGACTCCTACGGGCTGCGCCGTCTGCTGCACGGCTTCGGGCGCCCCCTGCTGATCAGCCTGCTGCTCGTCGCCGTCGACGCGGGCGCGGGCCTGCTGCTCCCGGTGCTGATCCGGCACGGCATCGACCAGGGCGTCACCCGCACGGCCCTCGGCGCGGTCTGGGCGGCCTCGCTGCTCGGCCTGCTCACCGTGCTCGTGCAGTGGGTCGCGCAGTACGGCGAGACCCGGATGACCGGCCGTACCGGTGAACGGGTGCTCTACGCGCTCCGCCTGAAGATCTTCACCCAGCTCCAGCGGCTCGGCCTCGACTACTACGAGCGCGAGCTGACCGGCCGCATCATGACCCGGATGACCACCGACGTGGACGCGCTGTCCACGTTCCTCCAGACGGGGCTGGTCACCGCGTTCGTCTCGGTCGTCACCTTCTTCGGGATCATGGGCGTGCTGCTGGTGCTCGACGTGCAGCTGGCCCTGGTCGTCTTCGCCACGCTGCCCCTGCTGATCGTCGCCACCTTCTTCTTCCGCCGGGCCAGCGTGAAGGCGTACGAGCTGGCCCGTGAGCGGGTCTCGGTCGTCAACGCCGACCTGCAGGAGTCGGTCGCCGGGCTGCGGATCGTGCAGGCGTTCCGGCGCGAGGGCGACGGCGGGCGCCGGTTCGCCGCGCGCAGCGACAGCTACCGGCAGGCCCGTATCCGGGGCCAGTGGCTGATCTCCGTCTACTTCCCGTTCGTCCAGCTGCTCGCCTCGGTCGCGGCCGCCGCCGTGCTGATCGCGGGCGCCGGGCGGGTGGAGGCGGCCACGCTGACCACCGGCGCGCTGGTCGCCTATCTGCTCTACATCGACCTGTTCTTCGCGCCCGTCCAGCAGCTCTCCCAGGTCTTCGACGGCTACCAGCAGGCCACCGTCTCCCTCGGCCGCATCCAGGAGCTGCTGCGCGAGCCCGCCTCCACCGGCTCCGCCGTCGAGCCCCTGGAGGTCCTTTCGCTGCGCGGCGACATCGCCTTCGAGGACGTGTCGTTCGCGTACGGGGACGAGGAGGAGGCGCTGACCGGCGTCGACCTGACCGTCCCGGCCGGGCAGACGGTCGCCTTCGTCGGCGAGACCGGCGCGGGCAAGTCCACGCTGGTCAAGCTGGTCGCGCGGTTCTACGACCCCACCTCGGGCCGGGTCACCGCCGACGGCACCGACCTGCGCGACCTGGACCTCACCTCGTACCGGCACCGGCTCGGGGTCGTGCCGCAGGAGGCGTACCTCTTCCCCGGCACGGTCCGCGACGCCATCGCCTACGGCCGCCCCGACGCCACCGACGCCGAGGTGGAGGCGGCCGCGCGGGCGGTCGGCGCGCACGAGATGATCGCCACGCTCGACGGCGGCTACCTCCACGAGGTCGCCGAGCGCGGCCGCAACCTCTCGGCCGGTCAGCGCCAGCTGATCGCGCTCGCCCGCGCCGAACTCGTCGACCCCGACGTCCTGCTCCTCGACGAGGCGACGGCCGCCCTCGACCTGGCCACCGAGGCCCAGGTCAACCAGGCCACCGACCGCCTGGCGGGCCGCCGTACCACCCTGGTGGTCGCCCACCGGCTGACCACGGCCGCCCGCGCCGACCGCGTGGTCGTGATGGACCACGGCCGAGTCGCGGAGGACGGCACCCACGACGAACTCCTCGCCCTGAACGGCCGGTACGCCCGGCTGTGGCGGACCTTCGTGGGGGAGGCGGAGCCGGAGGAGCCGGTGGGCGTGACGGGCTGAACCGGACGCCCGGCGGGCGCCCCGCGCGTTTCGCTGACGGTCGTGCAACCGTCCGGCACATCCCACGCGTCCGTACACCAGTACGTACATCGACGACACCAGTACGTACATCGACGGCGTATGTCCAGGGCGCGGGGGAGGCACGGGAGTGGGCGGTGACGCGATACGCCGGCTGGTGGCGGTCGGCGCGGCCGTGCTGACGGTTCTCGGAGTGCTCGTCCTCGCCGCGCCCGGCGCCGGGGCCGCCCCGCGCCAGGACTGCCCGGGGCGCCAGGTACGCACCCTGCCGTTCGGCACCGGCGTCGTACGGCTCTACAAGTACGGGGGCTTCGTCTGCGCGGTCACCGTCGCCAAGGCCTCCAGTCGGCCGGGTGTGATGTCGGTCAGCGTGCAGGCGCGCGGCAACCGACCGGTGACCGACCGGGGCCGCTACCGCCACCACGCGGGCCCGGTCGTCGTGCACGCCGGACACCGCTGCGTCTGGGTGCGCGGCTCGGTGGGGCGCCGCTCGGTCAGCTCGGGCTGGATTCTGTGCTGATCGCCGCGCGGTAGACCCGCATTGATCGTCCGACACTCCCAACACCCTCTGGTGTCACACCAGTTGCTCGGATAGCTTCCGGCGCACATGTGTCTCACAGGGGAGAGTCGAATGCGCAAGGCCCTCAGATGGCTGCTGGCGTTCACGGTGCTGCTCGGCACCCTGGGCGCGGCAGGCACCGCGGGGGCGGCCACCGCCGCACCCGCCGACATCAAGGACCGGCTCCTCGCCATACCCGGCATGAGCCTGATCGAGGAGAAGCCCTACACCGGCTACCGCTTCTTCGTCCTGAACTTCACCCAGCCCGTGGACCACCGGCACCCGGACCGCGGCACCTTCCAGCAGCGGATCACGGTGCTGCACAAGGACACCAGCCGACCGACCGTCTTCTACACCAGCGGCTACAACGTCTCCACCAACCCATCGCGCCGCGAGCCCACCCAGATCGTGGACGGCAACCAGGTCTCCCTGGAATACCGCTACTTCACCCCGTCCCGCCCGGCCCCGGCCGACTGGTCCAAGCTCGACATCTGGCAGGCGGCGAGCGACCAACACCGCGTCTACCAGGCCCTGAAGAGCGTCTACTCCGCCAACTGGCTGGCCACCGGCGGCTCCAAGGGCGGCATGACCGCCACCTACTACGAGCGCTTCTACCCGCGCGACATGGACGGCGTGGTCGCCTACGTCGCCCCCAACGACGTGGTGAACAACGAGGATTCGGCCTACGACCGCTTCTTCACCACCGTCGGCACCAAGGAGTGCCGCGACCGGCTGAACGCCGTCCAGCGCGAGGCCCTGGTGCGCCGCGAGCCGCTGGAGAAGCGGTACGCGACGTTCGCGGCCGACGGCGGCTACACCTTCGGCACCGTCGGCTCCCTGGACAAGGCGTACGAGGCCGTCGTCCTCGACTACGTCTGGGGCTTCTGGCAGTACAACGGCCCCGACTGCGACAGCATCCCCGCCGACGCCGCGCACGCGAGCGACGACGCCATCTGGGACTCGGTGGACACGATCTCCGGCTTCTCCGCCTACACCGACCAGGGCCTGGAGCAGTACACCCCGTACTACTACCAGGCGGGCACCCAACTCGGCTCGCCCACCATCCACTTCCCGCACATCGAGCGCCGTCTGATCCGCTACGGCTACCAGCCCCCGCGCAACTTCGTGCCGCGCTCGATCCCGATGCGCTTCCAGCCCGGCGCCATGCGGGACGTCGACACCTGGGTCCGCCACCACGCCCGGCACATGCTGTTCGTCTACGGCCAGAACGACCCGTGGGGCGCCGAGCGGTTCCGCCCCGGCGCGGGCGCCCGTGACTCCTACGTGTTCACCGCGCCCGGCATGAACCACGGCGCCAACGTGGCAGGCCTGGTCGCCGACCAGCGCACCCTGGCCACCGCCCGGATCCTCGACTGGGCCGGGGTCGCCTCCCCGAATGTCCAGTCCGACCCGGCGGCGGCGAAGCCGCTGGCCCGCTTCGACGCGCGGCTCGACGTACGCGACGTGGAGCGCGAGCCCGCGCTGCGGCCGTAGGCCCTACGACACGGAGGGCGCCGACCGGACGGGAACCGGTCGGCGCCCTCGCCCGTCCAAGCCCCGAACGCCGGACGAGTCCGTGGTGCGGTGTCGGCCGGGTCCGCAGACCAGGAACCGACATCACCCTCCCAAGCCGCACCGCGACCGGCGTCACCGCCACCGGCGCGCCCCCCTCCCATGCGCCGGTGGCGGCCCCGTTTCCGGTCCCGCACGCTCCGGTGACCCGCCCTGTGCGTTCCCTTGACGGAAAGAAACTTCCCGGATATTGGTGATTCCTCGGAAGTTTCCTTCAGTGACTCACCTCCGGAAGGGGCGCACGTGCCCGACACCCGCACGGCAAGCACGGGAAACACGGGAAGTACGGGAAACACCGCACGGCCGTCCAGACGCGCCGTCCTCGCCGCCACCGCCGGGCTCACCGCGGCACTCGCCGCGCCCGCCCCGGCGGCCCACGCCACCGCCACCGCCACGCCGGACGACCGGGCGCTGCGCGCGCTGATCGCCGCCATGACGCTGGAGGAGAAGGTCGGCCAGCTCTTCGTGATGCGGGTCTACGGCCACTCCGCCACCGCCCCCGACCAGGCCGACATCGACGCCAACCGCCAGGAGCTGGGCGTCGACACCGCCGCCGAGCTGATCGCCAAGTACCGCGTCGGCGGCATCATCTACTTCACCTGGGCGCACAACACGCGCGACCCGCGGCAGATCGCGGACCTGTCCAACGGCATCCAGAAGGCGTCCCTCGGCCTCAAGCGCGGGCTGCCCATGCTCATCGCCACCGACCAGGAGCACGGCGCGGTGTGCCGGGTGGGAAAGCCCGCCACGCTGTTCCCGGGCGCCATGGCCGTCGCCGCCGGACGCTCCACGTACGACGCCCTCGCCCTCGGCCGGATCTCCGGGACCGAGCTGCGCGCGATGGGCGTCAACCAGGACTACTCGCCCGACGCGGACGTGAACGTCAACCCGGCCAACCCCGTCATCGGCGTGCGCTCCTTCGGCGCCGACCCGGCCCTCGTGGGGCGCATGGCCGCCGCCGAGGTGAAGGGCTATCAGTCGGCCCGGGTCGCGGCGACCGCCAAGCACTTCCCCGGCCACGGCGACACCGCGACCGACAGCCACACCGGCTTCCCGGTCATCACCCACACCCGGGACCAGTGGGAGCAACTGGACGCGGTGCCCTTCCGGTCCGCGATCGCCGCGCGCATCGACTCGATCATGACCGCGCACATCCAGTTCCCCGCGCTCGACCCCTCGGGCGACCCGGCCACCCTCTCCCACCCGATCGTCACCGGCATCCTGCGCGGCGACCTCGGCTACGACGGCGTGGTCATCACCGACTCCCTCGGCATGGAGGGCGTGCGCACCAAGTACGGCGACGACCGGGTGCCGGTGCTCGCCCTGAAGGCGGGCGTGGACCAGCTCCTCAACCCGCCCTCCATCGACGTGGCCTGGACGGCCGTACGGGACGCGGTGCGCGGCGGCGAGCTGACCGAGGCCCGCCTCGACGAATCGGTTCTGCGCATCCTGCGGATGAAGGCCCGCCTCGGCCTGTTCGGCCACGTGTACACCACGCACGCCCGGGTGACCGCGGCCGTGGGCACCAGGTCCCACCTGGCCACGGCCGACCGCATCGCCGAGCGCACCACCACCCTCCTGGTCAACGAGGGCCGGACGCTCCCGCTCGACCGCCGCCGCACCCCCCGCGTCCTGGTGGTCGGCGCCGACCCCGCCTCCCCGTCCGGCACCACGGGCCCGCCCACCGGTGTCATGGCCGCCGCGCTGAAGGAACTCGGCTTCACCACCACGGTCCTGTCCACCGGCACCGCCCCCTCCACCGCGACCATCAACAACGCGGTGACGGCGGCCGGACAGGCGGACGCGGTGGTCGTGCTGACGTACAACCTCACGGCCACCGACCCCCAGCGCACCCTGGTCGAGAAGCTGCTCGCCACCGGCCGCCCCGTGGTCGCCGTGGCCGTCCGCAACCCGTACGACGTGGCCCGGCTGCCCGCCGTCAAGGCGTATCTGACGTCGTACGGCTGGACCGACGTCGAGGTGCGTGCCGCCGCCCGGGTCGTCGCGGGCCGGGTCGCCCCGCGCGGCAAACTGCCGGTGCCGGTGCAGCGGGCGGACGACCCGGCGCAGGTGCTGTACCCGCTCGGTCACGGGCTGACGTACTAGACATACGTCACGCACCGGGCAGGACACCCCCGAAGGGCGGAAAGCGCCCCTGTCGACTGGCGCGGCGCCCGCGCGGCGCGTCACGCTGGGCGGGGTCTTCGGGGGGAGTGCGATGCGCGGGAACGGTGCCGTGGGCACGGCGGCACGGCTGTCGTCCGCGTTACTGCTGACACTGGCGGGGCTGCTGCTCGTGACGGGCTGTCAGAGCGTGGCCCCCTCGGCAGGGGTACGCCCCTCCTCGGCCCCGCCGACGCACGACGCCGGATTCCTCGCCATGGGCGAGTGCAGCTCCTTCGGCCCGACCAGCTTCACCGAAGTGCCCTGCTCGGGGGAGCGGGCCGCCGCCCGGGTCGTCGCCCGCCACGACGGCCCGGTCACCGACGGCCCGCCCTGCCCCCTGACGACCGACTTCGTCCTGCACATCGGCGGCGGCAGCCCCACCACCGGCCGCACCACGGCCCCCGCCGTCCCCCAGGGCTACGCCTGCATGCGCGGCCTGCAGCCCCCGCACCCCGGCGACCCCGGCAACGGCGGCGGCCCCCGCACCATCACGGGCGACTGCGTGTACGACACCGGCGGCGGCCAGGTCCGCGAGACCGCCTGCGACGCCACGGGCCCCCACAAGCCCCGCTACAAGGTCACCGACACGGTCCCGACCCGCCACGCGTGCCCCCCGTCCACCGCCCTGTACGTCGAGGTGGGCGGGGTGAATCCGGTGGGGTGCGCGCGGCGGTTGTGAGCCCGTGGAATGCCGGGCGCGATGACGGGGTTGCCGAGGACGAGGAGGAGGTCCGGCCCGTGTTCGAACCGGACGACGGCTCCTGGTCGTACGACGGCGCACTGCCGGTGATCGCGCGCTTCGAGACGGACGAGGGCTCGCTGTCCTGAGGGGGCGGAGCCGTCCCGCTTCGAAGAGTGTGAGCCGACGCTCTGTCACCCCCCGCCGGTACCGTCACTCCCATGGCCCAGCAGGCGACACCCCCCGCCCCCGAGCGGCGCATGGCTCAGTTGGAAGGCGTGCTCGAGCGCATCACGTATGCCAACGAGGAGACCGGGTACACGGTCGCCCGTGTCGACACCGGCCGGGGCGGCGCCGACCTGCTCACCGTGGTCGGCGCGCTGCTCGGCGCGCAGGTGGGGGAGTCGTTGCGGATGGAGGGGCGTTGGGGCTCCCACCCGCAGTACGGCAAGCAGTTCCACGTCGAGAACTACACGACCGTGCTGCCCGCCACTGTCCAGGGCATCCGGCGCTACCTCGGCTCCGGGCTCGTCAAGGGCATCGGGCCGGTCTTCGCGGACCGGATCACCCAGCACTTCGGGATCGACACGCTCACGATCATCGAGGAGGAGCCCAAGCGGCTGATCGAGGTCCCCGGGCTGGGACCCAAGCGGACGAAGCGCATCGCCGACGCCTGGGAGGAACAGAAGGCGATCAAGGAGGTCATGCTCTTCCTCCAGACCGTCGAGGTGTCGACCTCCATCGCCGTGCGGATCTACAAGAAGTACGGGGACGCGTCGATCTCGGTCGTGAAGAACCAGCCCTACCGGCTCGCCGCCGACGTCTGGGGCATCGGCTTCCTCACCGCCGACAAGATCGCCCAGTCCGTCGGCATCCCGCACGACAGCCCCGAACGCGTCAAGGCGGGCCTGCAGTACGCCCTCTCCCAGTCCACCGACCAGGGCCACTGCTACCTCCCCGAGGAACGCCTCATCGCCGACGCGGTCAAGCTGCTCCAGGTCGACACCGGCCTGGTCATCGAGTGCCTGGCCGAACTCGCGGAGCCGCCCGAGCACGGCGAAGAGCCCGGCGTCGTACGGGAGAAGGTCCCCGGGCCCGACGGGGGCGAGGAGGTCACCGCCGTCTATCTCGTCCCCTTCCACCGCGCCGAACTCTCCCTCGCCGCCCAGTTGTCGCGCCTCCTGCGCACCGGTGAGGACCGGATGCCCGCCTTCCGGGACGTGGCCTGGGACAAGGCGCTCGGCTGGCTGAAGGGCCGTACCGGCGCCGAACTCGCGCCGGAGCAGGAGGCGGCCGTACGGCTCGCGCTCACCGAGAAGGTCGCCGTGCTGACCGGCGGCCCCGGCTGCGGCAAGTCCTTCACCGTGCGCTCGATCGTGGAGCTGGCCCGCGCCAAGAAGGCCAAGGTCCTGCTCGCCGCCCCCACCGGACGCGCCGCCAAGCGGCTCGCGGAGCTGACCGGCGCCGAGGCGTCCACCGTGCACCGGCTGCTGGAGCTGAGGCCCGGAGGCGATGCCGCCTACGACCGCGAACGCCCGCTGGACGCCGACCTGGTGGTGGTCGACGAGGCGTCCATGCTGGACCTCCTCCTCGCCAACAAGCTGGTCAAGGCCGTACCCCCGGGCGCCCATCTCCTCTTCGTCGGGGACGTGGACCAGCTGCCCAGCGTCGGTGCCGGAGAGGTGCTGCGCGATCTGCTCGCCGAGGGCGGTCCGGTGCCCGCCGTCCGGCTCACCCGGGTCTTCCGCCAGGCCCAGCAGTCCGGCGTGGTCACCAACGCGCACCGGATCAACGCCGGACAGCATCCGCTCACCGACGGCATGAAGGACTTCTTCCTCTTCGTCGAGGACGACACCGAGGAGGCCGGCCGGCTCACCGTGGACGTGGCCGCGCGCCGCGTCCCGGCCCGCTTCGGGCTCGACCCGCGCCGCGATGTGCAGGTGCTCGCGCCGATGCACCGGGGCCCGGCGGGCGCGGGCGCCCTCAACGGCCTGCTCCAGCAGGCGATCACGCCCGCCCGCCCCGAGCTGCCGGAGAAGCGGTTCGGCGGCCGGGTCTTCCGCGTCGGGGACAAGGTCACCCAGATTCGCAACAATTACGACAAGGGCGAGAACGGCGTCTTCAACGGCACCGTCGGCGTGGTCACCTCCCTCGATCCGGTCGAGCAGCGGCTGACGGTGCGCACCGACGAGGACGAGGAGGTGCCGTACGACTTCGACGAACTCGACGAACTGGCCCACGCCTACGCCGTGACCATCCACCGTTCGCAGGGCAGTGAATACCCGGCGGTGGTGATCCCGGTCACCACCAGCGCCTGGACCATGCTCCAGCGCAACCTGCTCTACACGGCGGTCACCCGGGCCAAGCGGCTGGTCGTCCTGGTCGGCTCGCGCAAGGCGATCGGGCAGGCCGTACGCACCGTCTCGGCGGGACGGCGGTGCACCGCGCTGGACTTCCGGCTGGCCCCGAGGGCGTCCCGCGACGCCGCCCTGGAAAAATGATCGATCAAATGAGTCACGAAGGTCACAGAGCACTTCCGCACGGTCCGTCGAGGCGGCAGGATGTGCAGGTTGACGGCACTGAGTGCCGCCAGCGGGCCAAGTGGCGACCCCGAGTGCACTCTCCTGAGCCAAATGGGGGATGGTAGAGACAGTCAGGGCACCTCGAAGATGAGGCACTAAGTCGGTGAGGGAAGACGTGAGCGACAACTCTGTAGTACTGCGGGTCGGCGACGGCGAGTACACCTATCCGGTGGTCGACAGCACCGTCGGTGACAAGGGCTTCGACATCGGGAAGCTCCGCGCCCAGACCGGTCTGGTCACCCTGGACAGCGGCTACGGCAACACGGCCGCGTACAAATCCGCCGTCACCTACCTCGACGGCGAGGCGGGCATCCTCCGCTACCGCGGCTACCCGATCGAGCAGCTGGCCGAGCGCTCCACCTTCCTCGAGGTGGCGTACCTGCTCATCAACGGCGAGCTGCCCACCGTCGACGAGCTGACGACGTTCAAGGGCGACATCACGCGGCACACGCTGCTGCACGAGGACGTCAAGAACTTCTACCGGGGCTTCCCGCGTGACGCCCATCCGATGGCCATGCTGTCCTCGGTCGTCTCCGCGCTGTCCACCTTCTACCAGGACAGCCACAACCCGTTCGACGAGCAGCAGCGCGACCTCTCCACGATCCGCCTGCTCGCCAAGCTTCCGACGATCGCGGCGTACGCCTACAAGAAGTCGATCGGCCACCCGTTCGTCTACCCGCGCAACGACCTCGGCTACGTCGAGAACTTCCTGCGCATGACGTTCTCGGTCCCGGCCCAGGAGTACGACCTCGACCCGGTCGTGGTCTCCGCGCTCGACAAGCTGCTGATCCTGCACGCGGACCACGAGCAGAACTGCTCGACCTCCACGGTCCGTCTGGTCGGCTCGTCGCAGGCCAACATGTTCGCCTCGATCTCCGCCGGCATCAACGCGCTGTGGGGCCCGCTGCACGGCGGCGCCAACCAGTCGGTCCTGGAGATGCTGGAGGACATCCAGGCCAACGGCGGCGACGTCGACTCCTTCATCCGCAAGGTGAAGAACAAGGAGGACGGCGTCCGCCTGATGGGCTTCGGCCACCGGGTGTACAAGTCCTTCGACCCGCGCGCCAAGATCATCAAGGCCGCCGCGCACGACGTCCTCTCCGCGCTCGGCAAGTCCGACGAGCTGCTGGACATCGCGCTGAAGCTGGAGGAGCACGCGCTCTCGGACGACTACTTCGTCTCGCGCAACCTCTACCCGAACGTCGACTTCTACACCGGCCTGATCTACCGGGCCATGGGCTTCCCGACCGAGATGTTCACGGTCCTGTTCGCCCTCGGCCGGCTGCCGGGCTGGATCGCCCAGTGGACCGAGATGATCAAGGAGCCCGGCTCCCGCATCGGCCGCCCGCGCCAGATCTACACGGGCGTGGTCGAGCGCGACTTCATCCCGGTGGAGGAGCGCTGATCTCAGCGCCGTAAGGCTTCGGACTCCGGGGTGCCACACGGCGCCCCGGAGGCGAACCGGGCCTCAAAAAGGAAAGAAGAAGGCGCCCTGGCGCGTCGGTCCCCCCACGGGCCGACGTCCAGGGCGCCTTCCCATGCCCCGGTGCGGATTCCCCCCACGGGATCCGGGCCGGGCGCTCGGAGAGGCAGCGCCTGAATTCGCTGCCTGAACACGGCGGGCGAACCCACCGCGCTCCAGTGATGCACAAACGGTTGCGGTCTGCCGGGACAGCGCACGCTGGGAGGGCCGCTCAAAGCTTCCCGGTGTACGTGCCCCGGCAACGCATCTCTGAGGCAGTCCCCCAAGACAACCCCAGATGCCAGCCGGCGCCCCCCAAGACGCTGGACTGACACCGCCAACTTAGACCTTCGAACCCCTTCGATGGTTACGTTCGCATCACTGTGATCTGCGTCTCTTGCATATGTCCTTTAGGTGCACAAGAGCCCCGATACGGCGATCGGGTGCTCAAGCGTAAGGATGATGCGCGAGCCTTGTGAAGAGCTTATGTGAGGCAAGGGCCCGACTCTAGGGGGACTCTTACTTCTCCCGGCCCGAACCGCCGGTAACCGGGGGGTATTTCAGGCAAAGCGGCGCAGTCGCAGACTGTTCGTGACGACGAACACGGACGAGAAGGCCATCGCGGCCCCGGCGATCATGGGGTTCAGCAGCCCCGCGGCGGCCAGCGGCAGCGCGGCGACGTTGTAGCCGAAGGCCCACACCAGGTTGCCCTTGATGGTGGCCAGGGTCTTCCGGGACAGCCGGATGGCATCCGCGGCCACCCGCAGATCGCCGCGCACCAGGGTCAGATCGCCCGCCTCGATGGCCGCGTCGGTCCCAGTGCCCATGGCGAGTCCGAGATCGGCGGCGGCGAGGGCGGCCGCGTCGTTGACGCCGTCACCCACCATGGCCACGGTCCGCCCCTCGCGCTGCAGGCGCCGTACCGCCTCCACCTTGTCCTCGGGGAGGACCTCCGCGATCACCTCGTCGATGCCGACCTCGCGCGCGACCGCCTCGGCGACCGTGCGGTTGTCGCCGGTGAGCAGGACCGGGGTGAGGCCGAGGGCACGCAGTTCGCGCACCGCCCCGGCGCTGGTCTCCTTGACCGCGTCCGCGACGGCCAGCACCGCGCGGGCCCGCCCGTCCCAGCCGACCATGACGGCCGTACGGCCCGCTTCCTCGGCCGCGGCACGGGCGGCCGCCAGCTCCCCGGACAGCTCGTCGCCGAACCGCCCCGCGCTCACCTCGTGGCCGTCCACGCGGCCGCGTACGCCCCGTCCGGGGACGTTCTCGAAGTGCTCGACCGGCGGCAGCGTGCCGACCCGCTCCTCGGCCCCTGCGGCGATCGCACGGGCCACGGGGTGCTCGGAGGCGTGCTCCAGGGCGCCCGCGAGGCGCAGCACCTCCTTCTCGTCCTCACCGGGGGCCGCGTACACCTCCTGGAGGGTCATCCGGCCGGTGGTGACGGTGCCGGTCTTGTCCAGCAGGACGGTGTCGACGCGGCGGGTGGACTCCAGGACCTCGGGGCCCTTGATGAGGATGCCGAGCTGGGCACCCCGCCCGGTGCCGACCATCAGCGCGGTCGGGGTGGCGAGGCCGAGCGCGCACGGGCAGGCGATGATCAGGACGGCGACGGCGGCGGTGAACGCGGCCGCCGTGTCCCCGGTGACCCCGAGCCAGACGCCGAAGGTGCCGAGCGCGATCAGGATGACGACGGGCACGAACACGGCGGAGATCCGGTCGGCGAGCCGCTGCACCTGGGCCTTGCCGTTCTGCGCGTCCTCCACCAGGCGGGCCATCCGGGCGAGCTGGGTGTCCGCGCCGACCCGGGTCGCCTCGACCACAAGGCGGCCGCCCGCGTTGACGGTGGCGCCGGTGACCCGGTCGCCGGGGCCCACGTCCACCGGCACGGACTCGCCGGTCAGCATGGAGGCGTCCACGGCGGAGACGCCCTCGGTCACGGTGCCGTCGGTGGCGATCTTCTCGCCGGGCCGTACGACGAACCGGTCGCCCACGGCCAGCGAGGACACCGGCACCCGCGTCTCACGCCCCTCGCGCAGCACGGCCACGTCCTTGGCGCCCAGTTCCATCAGCGCGCGCAGGGCGGCACCGGCGCGGCGCTTGGAGCGGGCCTCCAGATAGCGGCCGAGCAGGATCAGCGCGACGACGCCGGAGGCGACCTCCAGATAGATCGCGGAGGCGCCCTCGGTGCGCGAGACGGTGAGGCGGAAGGAGTCGTGCATCCCGGCCATGCCCGCGTCGCCGAAGAACAGCGCCCACAGGGACCAGCCGAACGCGGCCAGCGTGCCGACCGAGACCAGGGTGTCCATGGTGGCCGCGCCGTGCCGCAGATTGGTCCAGGCGGCCCGGTGGAAGGGCAGCCCGCCCCAGACGACGACGGGTGCCGCGAGGGTCAGCGAGAGCCACTGCCAGTTGTCGAACTGGAGCGCCGGGACCATGGCGAGCAGGACGACCGGGACGGCGAGGACGACGGAGACGAGCAGCCGCTGCCGCAGCGCGGCCGACTCCGGGTCGCGCTCCTCGGCGCCCTTCCCGGTGTCCTCCTCGGGCTCGGGCTCCGGGGGCGGCGGCTCCTCGGCGGTGTACCCGGTCTTCACGACGGTGGCGATCAGGTCGGCGACCTTCACCCCGGGGCCGTAGCTGACCTTGGCCTTCTCCGTGGCGTAGTTGACGGTGGCGCTCACGCCGTCCATGCGGTTGAGCTTCTTCTCCACCCGGGCGGCGCAGGACGCGCAGGTCATGCCGCCGACGAGCAGCTCGACCTGCGAGGCGGTGCCGTCCGCCTGCCGTGTCTCTTCGGTGGTGCTGGTCATGTCCGGACTCCAGACATCGGACCGGGCCGTACGGAATCCAGTATGAGCTGGTCGGTACGGCCCGGTCGGGGAAGGTGTTTCGCCGGACCCGCGCGGGTGCGGGCCGGAGGCGTGACCGGTGCCGTCAGGCGCGGCCGGCCAGCTCGAAGCCGGCCTCGTCGACGGCGGCGCGGACGGCCTCCTCGTCGAGCGGGGCGGCGGAGACGACCGTGACCTCGCCGGTCGAGGCGACGGCCTTGACCGAGCTGACGCCGGGGATCTCGGAGATCTCGGCGGAGACGGAGCCCTCGCAGTGGCCGCAGCTCATGCCGCTCACCTGGTAGACGGCGGTGACGGAGCCCGGGGTGTCGGTCTGGGCGCTCATGTCGTTCTCCTCGTCGGATGTGCGTGGGGCGGGGCCGGTGTGGCCGGTGGGGTCCTCGGGGGAGCCTCACCTCTGTCAACACTATACCCCTAGGGGGTATTCCCCAAGGGCTCCCCGATGATGGGTGAATCCTCCCGCACCCTATGTATACGCGCGCTTTGTCGCAGTACGGAGAACGCCCGCACACCGCCCTCCGGGGGGCGGGTACGGGCGTTCGTGGGACGCGATGGTGACGGAGGCTCAGTCCCTGCGGCCGCGGTTGCCGGGGCGCGAGGCGACCCAGGCGCGCACCGTGTCGGCGTACCAGTAGGGCTTGCCGCCCTCCACGAGGTCGGGCGGGGGCAGCAGGCCGTGCTTGCGATAGGACCGCACGGTGTCCGGCTGCACCCGGATGTGCGCCGCGATCTCCTTGTAGGACCAGAGCCTTCGGTCGGTCATGAGTCGCACCTCCCTGCGCGCGCGCCACGGGCACGGCCGGGGGCGGCCGTCGGGGGACCGGGCGCAGCGCTGGTGATCACAAGCCTGTGCCGACTCAACGACACAGAGTGACCACCGGGAGGGGTTTGTGGGACGGGTGTGACGGAGGACCCGCGTAAGCGCGACGTATGTGACAGGAGGGGCGTATTCGTGACGGAACCGCAGCCGATCAGTATGACGAGCGGCGGGCGTGGCGGGTTGACGCGGACGGGGTCCGGGGGTCCCGGCCCGCTCCGGGCGTCAACCTCCGCGTACGTCATACCCCCTGCGGGTTTCGGCGTGCGTCACGCCCTGCGGGTTCCGGCCCGCGTCACGCCCCGCACGAGCGCAGGAACGCCCGGGTCCGCCGGGCGATCGGCAGCGGGCGGTCCGGCTCGCACGGGTACATGTCCTGCTCGACGATCGCGAACAGATCGGTGTCCAGGCGTGCCGCCGCCTCCAGGACCGGGCCGAGCGCGGGCACCCCGGCGGGCGGCTCGCACATCACGCCCCGCGCGACCGCCGGGCCGAACGGCGTGCCCTCGGCGCGCACCGCGGCCAGGATCTCCGGGTCCACCTGCTTGAGGTGGAGGTAGCCGATCCGCTCGCCGTAGGTCTCGATCAGCTTGACGCTGTCGCCGCCGCAGTAGGCGTAGTGCCCGGTGTCCAGGCAGAGCGAGACCTGGGCGGAGTCGGTGCCGTCCAGGAAGCGGGTGACGTTCTCCTCGGTGTCGATGTGGGTGTCGGCGTGCGGGTGGACGGCGATCGTCAGGCCGTACCGCTCGCGCACCTCGCGGCCCAGGCGCTCGGTCAGCGAGGTCAGGTTCCGCCACTGCTCCGCGGTCAGTTCGGACGGCTCCAGCACCTCGCCGGTCTTGTCGTCGCGCCAGAAGGAGGGGATGACGACCAGATGGCGGGCGCCCATCGCCCGGGTGAGGTCCGCGATGGCCGAGACGTGCTCCCAGGTCCGCTCCCAGACCGCCGGGCCGTGGTGGAGGCCGGTGAAGACGGTCCCTGCGGACACCTTCAGACCGCGCCGGGCGGTCTCCTCGGTGAGCACGGCCGGGTCGGTCGGCAGATAGCCGTACGGGCCCAGCTCGATCCACTCGTACCCGGCGTCCGCGACCTCGTCGAGGAAGCGTCGCCAGGGCACCTGCCGGGGGTCGTCCGGGAACCACACACCCCAGGAGTCGGGGGCCGATCCGACGCGGATACGGGACAGTGGGGAAGTCGGCAGCGACGTCATGGGCGCCAGCGTGGGCGTCCGCCGGAAGGGGTGTCAATACCTGGTCCGAATGTCCGGACAAAACATTGACAGGGCTCACCGGACCGGACTAGAACACCGGGAAGAGACCCGGCGCGAAGGGGAGTCGATGGTGTACGACCTGATCACCATGGGGCGGATCGGGGTGGACCTCTACCCGCTCCAGACCGGGGTTCCGCTGGCCGAGGTGTCGTCCTTCGGCAAGTTCCTCGGCGGCTCGGCCACCAACGTCGCGGTGGCCGCCGCCCGGCTCGGACTGCGTACCGCCGTGATCACCCGTACCGGCGCCGACCCCTTCGGCGACTACCTCCACGAGGCGCTGCGCGGCTTCGGCGTGGACGACCGCTGGGTCACCCCGGTCCCCGGACTGCCCACCCCGGTCACCTTCTGCGAGGTCTTCCCGCCGGACGACTTCCCGCTCTACTTCTACCGGCTGCCCAAGGCCCCCGACCTGGAGATCCACCCCGGCGAACTCGACCTGGACGCGATCCGCGCGGCGCGTGTCTTCTGGGTCACGGGTACGGGCCTGAGCGAGGAACCGAGCCGTACGGCCACCCTCGACGCCCTCGCCCACCGCGCCCGCTCCGGTGTCACCGTCTTCGACCTGGACTGGCGGCCGATGTTCTGGCAGGACCCCGACACCGCCCGGCCCTTCTACGCCGAGGCCCTGCGCCACGCCACCGTCGCCGTCGGCAACCTGGACGAGGTCGAGATCGCCACCGGTGTCCGCGAACCCCACGCCGCCGCCGAGGCGTTGCTGGCCGCCGGGGTGGAGCTGGCCGTGGTGAAGCAGGGGCCCAAGGGGGTGCTCGCGGTGAGCCGGGACGGGGAGAGCGCGGAGGTGCCCCCGCTGCCCGTCACCGTCCTCAACGGCCTCGGCGCCGGGGACGCGTTCGGGGGCTCGCTGTGCCACGGGCTGCTGGCAGGGTGGGACCTGGAGACGGTGATGCGGCACGCCAACGCCGCCGGGGCCATCGTGGCCTCGCGCCTGGAGTGCTCGTCGGCGATGCCCACTCCGGACGAGGTGTCGGCCGCGCTGGCGGCGGGAGCGGTGCGGTGAGCGCGGGCCGGACCGCCGACGGTGTCCGGGTGGACGTCTCCACCCTCGTCCACCTCCGCACCCGTCACCCCGAGGCCGTCGCCGAGGCGGCCGCCCGCCGGGTCCGCCGTCCCCTGCTCCGGGCCAGTGAGCGGCTGCTGATCGTGGCCGCCGACCATCCTGCCCGGGGTGCGCTCGGGGCCGGGGGGCGGGAGTTCGCCATGGCCAACCGGGGCGATCTGCTGGAGCGGCTGTGTCTGGCGCTGTCCCGGCCGGGGGTGGACGGAGTGCTGGCCACCGCCGACATCCTGGACGACCTGCTGCTGCTCGGCGCCCTCGAAGGCAAGGTCGTGCTGGGTTCCATGAACCGGGGCGGACTCCAGGGCGCCGACTTCGAGCTGGACGACCGCTTCACCGGGCACCGCCCGGAGGACATCCGGCGGCTGCGGTTCGACGCGGGCAAGCTGCTGCTGCGCGTCGACTACACCGACCCGGGTTCGCTGGCCACCCTGGAGAGCGCGGCCCGGGCCGTGGACGCGATGGCGGAGCGCCAACTACCCGTGTTCATCGAGCCGTTCCTCAGCGGACGCGGCCCGGACGGACGGCTGCGCAACGATCTCTCGGCACAGGCGGTCACCCGCTCCCTCGCCATCGCCTCCGGGCTCGGCGGCACCTCCGCCTACACCTGGCTGAAGGTGCCCGTCACCGAGAACCCCGACGACATGGCCGAGGTCATGGCCACCACCACCCTGCCCGCGGTGCTGCTCGGCGGCGAGGCCGGGGGATCGGTCGAGGAACAGGCCGCCGCGTACGAGAAGTGGCGCGGCGCGCTCCAACTCCCCACCGTGCGCGGCCTGGTGGTCGGCCGCTCGCTTCTGTACCCGGCGGACGGCGACGTGGCCGCCGCCGTGGACACCGCCGCCGGACTGCTGTGAGGGGCGCATGACGACCAGCAACGGACTGCATCTGTCCGCCGGGAGCGCGGCGCACGGCCCGTACGCCCTCGACATCGGCCCCGGGCGCCCCGGCTGGGCCCACACCGCCCTGCGCGTCGTCCACCTCGACCCCGGTGCCGCACATGTCTTCGACACCGGGGACGCCGAATGGATCGTGCTGCCCCTGCAAGGTGCATGTACCGTACAAATTGACGAGACCACGTATCAGATCCAGGGCCGGGAAAGCGTGTTCGCGCAGGTCAGCGACTTCGCGTACGCACCCCGTGACGCCCGGGTCCAGATCGCCTCCGGCGCGGGAGGCCGCTTCGCCCTGGCAGGAGCGAAGTGCGAGCGACAACTCCCCGCCCGCTACGGCCCCGCGCCGGAGGTCCCCGTCGAAGAACGCGGCAGCGGCACCTGCGCCCGCCGGGTGCGCAACTTCGCCGCCGCCGGTGCCTTCGACTGCGACAAGCTCATCGCCGTCGAGGTGATCACCCCCGGCGGCAACTGGTCCTCCTACCCGCCGCACAAGCACGACGAGCACCTGCCCGGCGAGGAGTCGGAGCTGGAGGAGATCTACTACTTCGAGATCGAGGACGGCGGCCTCGGCTACCAGCGGGTCTTCCCCTCCCGCGCGGGCGGCGCCGACGTGCTCGCGGAGGTCCGCACGGGTGACGCCGTCCTCGTCCCGGACGGCTGGCACGGGCCGTCGATCGCCCAGCCCGGCCACGCCATGTACTACCTCAACGTGATGGCGGGCCCCGGCGCGACCCGCGAATGGCGCATCCGCTTCCACCCGGACCACACCGAGACCGCAGGGGGCTACCGATGACCACCGTCCGCCTCACGGTCGCGCAGGCGCTCGTCCGCTTCCTCGCCGCCCAGTACACCGAGCGGGACGGTGTCCGGCGTCGGCTCATCAGCGCCACCTGGGGCATCTTCGGCCACGGCAACGTCGCGGGGCTCGGTCAAGCACTCGTGGAACAACGGGAGTTGATGCCGTACCACCAGGGCCGCAACGAACAGGCCATGGTGCACGCGGCCGTTGGTTACGCACGCCAGTCCAGCCGCCTCTCCACGCACGCCGTCACCACCTCCATCGGCCCCGGCGCCACCAACCTCGTCACCGGCGCCGCCCTCGCCACCATCAACCACCTCCCGGTCCTGCTCCTCCCCGGCGACGTGTTCGCGGGGCGCCCTGCCGACCCCGTCCTCCAGCAGCTCGAAGTCCCGTACGCGGGCGACGTGTCGGTGAACGACACCCTGCGCCCGGTGTCCCGGTACTTCGACCGGATCACCCGCCCCGAGGCCCTGATCCCGGCCGCGCTCCAGGCCGTACGCGTCCTCACCGACCCCGTCGAGACCGGCGCCGTCACGCTCGCGCTGCCGCAGGACGTGCAGGCGGAGGCGTACGACTGGCCCGAGGAGTTCTTCGCCGAGCGGGTGTGGACCGTACGGCGTCCGGGAGCGGACCCGACCGAACTCGCCGAAGCCGTAAGGGTGATCAGGGAGGCTCGGCGCCCTCTCGTCATCGCCGGGGGTGGGGTCCACCACAGCCGCGCCGAGACGGCCCTCGCGGAGTTCGCCTCCGTCACCGGCATCCCGGTCGCCTCCACGCAGGCGGGCAAGGGGGCGCTGGCGTACGACCACCCCCAGGACGTGGGCGGGATCGGCCACACCGGCACCGCCACCGCCGACGAACTCGCCCGCGCCGCCGACCTGGTGATCGGGGTCGGCACCCGGTACACCGACTTCACCACCGCCTCCGGCACCCTCTTCGAGCACCCCGGGGTGCGCTTCCTCAACCTCAACATCGCGCCCTTCGACGGCCACAAGATGTCCGGACTCCCGCTGGTCGCGGACGCCCGCAGCGGGCTCGGCGAGCTGACCGAGGCGCTGGAGATGCACGACCACCGGGTGCCGGAGACGTACATCGAGGGGTACACGGCGGCCAAGGCCGACTGGGAGCGCCGGGTCGACGCCTGTTTCGCCGCCGGTGACCCGGACGCGGTGCCGACCCAGCCGCAGGTCGTCGGTGCGCTCGACGCCCTGGTGGACGAGAGCGACATCATCGTCAACGCCGCCGGCTCCCTCCCCGGCGACCTGCACAAACTCTGGCGCGCCCGCTCCCGTGACCAGTACCACCTGGAGTACGGCTACTCCTGCATGGGCTACGAGATCCCGGCCGCCCTCGGCGTGAAGCTCGCCGCGCCCGAGCGGAACGTGTGGGCGCTGGTCGGCGACGGGACGTATCTGATGATGCCGACCGAGATCGTCACCGCTGTGCAGGAGGGCGTGGCGCTCAAGATGGTGCTGATCCAGAACCACGGCTACGCCTCCATCGGCGGCCTCTCGGAGTCGGTCGGCGCCGAGCGCTTCGGCACCGCCTACCGTCACACCGCGCCCGACGGCACCTACACCGGCGCCCCGCTGCCCGTGGACCTCGCCGCCAACGCGGCCAGCCTGGGGATGCGGGTGCTGCGCGCGCGGACCGTGGGGGAGCTGCGGGCCGCCCTCGCCGAGGCGCGGGCCGCCGACACTCCCACATGTGTCTACGTGGAGACCGAAACGTCCGACAGTGTGTCGGGAGCGCCCCCGGCCGCGGCCTGGTGGGATGTTCCCGTGGCCGAGACCGCGACCAGGCCGTCCGCGGTCAAGGCACGCGAGCTGTACGAACGGCACCGGTCGGCCCGCCGCCGCCATCTGTGACAAGGAGCCCGAGGACATGACGAAGACCGTCAACCACTGGATCGGCGGCAAGACCGCCGAGGGCGCGTCGGGTACGTACGGGCCGGTCACCGACCCGGCGACCGGCGAGGTCACCACCCAGGTCGCCTTCGCCACGGTGGAGGAGGTGGACGCGGCGGTCGCCGCCGCCAAGGACGCCTTCGCGACCTGGCGCCACTCCTCGCTGGCCCAGCGCACCACGATCCTGTTCAAGTTCCGCGCGCTGCTTGACGAGCACCGCGACGAGATCGCCGCGCTGATCACCGCCGAGCACGGCAAGGTGCACTCCGACGCGCTCGGCGAGGTCGCGCGCGGCCTGGAGATCGTGGACCTGGCCTGCGGGATCACCGTGCAGCTCAAGGGCGAGCTGTCGACGCAGGTCGCGAGCAACGTCGACGTGGCCTCGATCCGCCAGCCGCTCGGTGTCGTCGCGGGCATCACGCCGTTCAACTTCCCGGCCATGGTGCCGATGTGGATGTTCCCGATCGCCGTCGCGTGCGGCAACACCTTCGTGCTGAAGCCGTCGGAGAAGGACCCCTCGGTCTCTCTCAGGATCGCCGAGCTGCTGGCCGAGGCGGGGCTGCCGGACGGCGTGTTCAACGTCGTGCACGGCGACAAGGTGGCCGTCGACCGGCTCCTGGAGCACCCGGACGTGAAGGCGGTGTCGTTCGTCGGCTCGACCCCGATCGCCCGCTACATCCACACCACCGCCTCCGCCCACGGCAAGCGCGTCCAGGCGCTCGGCGGCGCCAAGAACCACATGCTGGTCCTGCCGGACGCCGACCTCGACGCGGCCGCGGACGCGGCGGTGAGCGCCGCCTACGGCTCGGCGGGCGAGCGCTGCATGGCCATCTCCGCCGTCGTCGCGGTCGGTGCCATCGGCGACGAGCTGGTGGAGAAGATCCGCGAGCGCGCCGAGAAGATCAAGATCGGCCCCGGCACCGACCCGTCCTCCGAGATGGGCCCGCTGATCACGGCGGCCCACCGCGACAAGGTGGCCTCCTACGTCTCCGGCGCCGCCGCCGAGGGCGCCGAGGTCGTGCTCGACGGCACCGGCTACACCGTCGAGGGGTACGAGGACGGCCACTGGATCGGCATCTCCCTGCTCGACAAGGTGCCGGTCACCGCCAAGGCGTACCAGGACGAGATCTTCGGCCCGGTGCTGACCGTGCTGCGCGTGGACAGCTACGACGACGGCATCGCCCTCATCAACGCCTCCCCCTTCGGCAACGGCACCGCGATCTTCACCCGCGACGGCGGCGCCGCCCGCCGCTTCCAGCTGGAGGTCGAGGCCGGCATGGTCGGCGTCAACGTCCCGATCCCGGTCCCCGTCGGCTACCACTCCTTCGGCGGCTGGAAGGACTCCCTCTTCGGCGACCACCACATCTACGGCAACGACGGCACGCACTTCTACACCCGCGGCAAGGTCGTCACCACCCGCTGGCCCGACCCGGCCGACGCCCCGGCGGGCGTGGACCTGGGCTTCCCGCGCAACCACTGAGCGGTACCGCCTGCCGCTGAGCCGGACCGTGGGACGGCTGGGCCCGGATGCCGGGTCCAGCCGTCGAAAACTCGGTGGCCGCACCGTCAGCGGTGCCGCCTATGCTGCCCCCGACGATCACCGGGACCAGGGGAGGGCGCGGCATGTTCGGCAAGCTGTTCGGGGGCGGGAAGAGAACGGAGGCGAATCCGTTCGCGCTTCCGGCCCCGCGCGGGAACCGCGTGTACGCGCTGGACGCGCTCGGGGACGTACGCGTGCTCGCGGCGGTGCAGGCGGCCGAGGCGGGGGACTGGGCGGCGGTCAAGGGGGCGCTGGTTCCCTTCGACCTCGGCCGTGACCACCAGGTCCTGAGCGAACTGGCCGCCGTGGACGGTCTGCAGGACTGGATCGGCCGGGTCGCCGAGGAGGACGAGGAGCACCGGGCGACGGCCCTGCTGATATCCGGGGCGCGCCACGTCCTGTGGGGCTGGGAGGCGCGTACCGGCGCACGGGCCAAGGACGTCACGCGGGAGCAGTGGCAGATCTTCCACGAGCGGCTCGAAACGGCGGAGGAACACCTTCTGGAGGCGGCCGAGTCACGGCCCGAGTGGGTCACGCCGTGGCGCAGGCTCCTCACCTCCGGGCGCGGCATCTCGCGCGGCCGGGCGGTCAACGAGGTCCGGCTCGACGCGGCCCTGCGCCGTGATCCGCTGGACCTGGAGACCCACATCGAGTGGGTGTCGTATCTGCAGCCCCGGTGGAACGGTGAGCCGGGCCAGGCCCTGGCGTTCGCCCGCGAGGCGTTCGGCGGCGCACCGGACGGACATCGCCTCGGGTGTGTGATCCCCATGGCGCACATCGAGGACTGGGTGGAGTCGGAGAACAAGGAAAGCCTCGACACCCCGGAGATCCAGGACGAGTTGAGGGACGCGGCCAGGCGCAGCATCCTCCACCCCGACTACGAGCGGCGGCCGGGCTGGCAGGAGGACTTCAACATCTTCGCCATGGCCCTGGGACTCTCCTCCGAGAGCATCGTGGCCCCGCGCGTCTTCCACGAGCTGGGCGGTGCGTACACCCCGTGGCCGTGGAAGTACATCGCGCGGCCGGAGAAGATGTACGCCCAGTTCCGCCGCCTCGGCTGAGCCGCGGCCCGCAGCCCGCCGCCCCGCATGCGCCCCGCCCACCCGAACACCCCACCCCGGACTCCGCGATGACCAAGAACGCCCCCTTCCCTGCCGACCGCACCTTCCAGGTGGACCTGCGCGGCCTGGTCGACCTCCTCTCCCACCACCTCTACTCCAGCCCCCGCGTCTATCTCCGCGAACTCCTGCAGAACGCGGTGGACGCGCTGACCGCCCGGCACACCCTCGAACCGGCCGCCTCCGCAGGCGACTTCGGCATCCGGCTCTACGCCGACGGCTCGTCCGTGCGCGTCGAGGACGACGGTGTCGGTCTCACCGAGGCCGATGTGCACACGTTCCTCGCCACGATCGGCCGCAGCAGCAAGCGCGCCGAGAAGATAGCCGAGCAACGCGGTGATTTCATCGGCCAGTTCGGCATCGGACTGCTCTCCTGCTTCCTGGTCGCGGACGAGATCCACGTCCTCAGCCGCAGCGCCCGTACCCCCGACGCGCCGGCCGTGGAGTGGCGCGGACGCGGCGACGGCAGCTACAGCGTCCGTACGCTGCCCGCCTCCGTGCGCCCCCGGCCCGGCACCACCGTCACCCTGACGCCGCGTGCCGACGCGCGCGAGTGGACCGCCCCGGCCCAAGTGCACGCGCTCGCCCTGCACTTCGGCTCGCTCCTGCGTCACCCGGTCACCTTCGACGACGGCAGGGGCGACCCGGCGCCGGTCAACCCCGAGCCCGCGCCCTGGGACCGGCCCCACCCCACGCCGGGAGCCCGGCGCCGTGAACTCGCCGCGTACGGCGAGGAGGTCTTCGGGTTCACTCCGCTGGACACCATCGAGCTGGACCTGCCGGCCGTGGGCCTGAAGGGCATCGCGTGCGTGCTGCCCGAGACCGTGCCCGCCGGGCGCCGCCACGGCCACCGCGTGCATGTGAAGGGCATGCTGCTGTCCGAGCAGGCCGAGGAGATCCTGCCCGAGTGGGCGTTCTTCGTGCGCTGCGTGATCGACGCCGAGAGCCTGCGCCCGACGGCGTCCCGCGAGGCGCTGTACGAGGACGACACGCTCGCCGCCGTCCGCGACGCCCTCGCCGAGCGGCTGCGCGCGTGGCTCGCGAGGACCGCCGCCAGCGCCCCGGAGCTGCTCGGCCGCTTCCTCCAGGTCCACCACCTGGCCGTCAAGTCGCTCGCCGTCCACGACGACGAGATCCTGCGGATGCTGCTGCCCTGGCTGCCGTTCGAGACCACCGACGGGCACGCCACCCTGGACGAGTTCGCGCGCACCCACCGCACCGTGCTCGTCACCTCCAGCGTGGAGGAGTTCCGGCAGGTCGCGGCCATCGCCTCGGCCGCCGGACTCGGCGTCGTCAACGGCGGCTACACCTACGACCGCGAACTGGTCCACCGGCTGCCCGAGATCAGGCCCGAGGTCACGGTCGCCGACCTCGACCCGGCGACCCTCACCGCCCACCTCGACCCGGTCGACCGCGCGACGGAACTCGCCGCCGCGGCCTACCTCGCCCAGGCCCGCGACGCCCTCGCCGTCTTCGACTGCGACGTCGCGCTGCGCACCTTCCACCCCGCCTCCGCCCCCGCCCTGCTGATCGACAGCCGCGAGGCCCGCCACGAGCGCACCCGCTCCCAGCTGGCCCGCGAGCAGGAGGGCGGCCTGTGGGGCGACATCCTCGGCCATCTGCGCCAGGAGGCCCCCCGCGCCCAGCTGATCCTCAACCAGCTCAACCCGCTGGTCCGCACCGCCGTCGCCATCGACGAACCCGAACTGGCCCGCACCAGCGCCGAAGCCCTCTACGGCCAGGCCGCGATGCTGTCCCGGCGCCCGCTCCGGCCCGCCGAGTCGAGCCTCATCAACCGCTCCTTCCTCGACCTTCTCGCCCACGCCCTGCGCAAGGACAGCTGACGATGCCGACCGCACCCCAGACCACCGACGAGCTGTTCCAGTCGCTCCGGGAGAACCGCGAGCGCCCCTACGGCCGCACCCGCACCGTCACCGCCGAGGAACTCGCCGAGGCCGCCGAGCAGTTCGCCGAGCCCCTCGCGCTCTTCCGCGCCCTCATGGAACTCCAGGAGGCGTACACCTACGGCTCCGAACCCCGTAAGTCGCCGGTCGTCTTCGCCCGGCTGCTGGGCCTCTACGACGAGCAGCCCGACATCTTCGACGACCGTATGCGCCGCGTGCTGTTCTGGCGGTTCAAGTGGGTCGCCAACGCCCTGCGCGCCCTGCCCGAGATCCCGCTCGCGAGCCTGCGCCAGTGGCTGACCGAGATGCGCGACCGGTACGAGAAGGCGGGCTTCGGCCTCCAGCCGTACTACGGGCAGCGCTATCAACTCGCCGCCCACACAGGGGAGGAGACCCGCCTCGCCTACGAGCTGTGGGCGGCCCGCGCCCGTGAGCCGCTCAGCGACTGCGAGGCCTGCGAGATCTGCGAGCGGGCGCTGTACCACCTGGAGAGCGGCGACGACGAGCGGGCGCTGGGCATCTGGGAGACCGTCCTGGAGGGGAAGGAGTCCTGCCAGGAGGAACCGGCCCGCTCGATCTCGTACGCGCTGCTGCCCCTGCTGCGCACCGGTCAGGCCGACCGGGCCCGCACCCTGCACCTCGCCGGGTACCGCGCCTGCCGCCGCAACCCCTCGATGTCCCGCGAGGTCGGCCGCCACCTGGAGTTCTGCGCCCTCACCGGCAACGAGGCGCGCGGCCTGGAACTCCTCGCCGAGAACCGCAACCTGTTCGAGGAGGCGGACTCGCCGCTGGACCTGTACGACTTCCTCACCGGCGTGGAGGTCCTCCTCCAGCGCGTCGAACTCCTCGGCCACGGCGAGCTGCCCGCCGCCGGATACCCCGGCCGCTCCTGGACGGTGGCCGCCCTGCGCGCCGAGGTGCGGGGCCGCGCCGACGACCTCGCCGCCCGCTTCGACGACCGCAACGGCACGAGCGCCCACACCGACCGCCGCAGGGCCCGCCT